>NZ_JBXAHO010000031.1:0-76223 GCF_058795195.1 Pseudomonas sp. GW823-FHT06B06
CCAAGGAGTTTTCCGTTTCGACTGCGCCGGAAGTGGGGCGAATTATAGGCTTCCAGAATCTGCCGTCAAGCATTGATCTGGTTTTTCTATCGAGAACACAAAAACAGCGCTTATATATAGACGCGCCTGCACCGATTGCGCAGTATATTGCCCAATACCAAGCACAACACTCAAGTTCCATACCTCGGACGGTGCCTCCCAATGAACGATCAGCCGCGCAGCCTTGCCTCGACCCTGTTTTCGGTCGGCCTGCTATTAATAGCCATGGCATCGATTCAGTCGGGAGCCTCGCTGGCCAAAAGCATGTTCCCCATTATCGGCGCCCAGGGCACCACCACCTTGCGATTGACCTTTGCCAGCGTGATCATGGTGTTGCTGCTGCGCCCATGGCGAGCGAAGCTCACCGCAAAATCACTGCGCACCGTCATTGTCTACGGCATGGCACTGGGCGGCATGAACTTCCTCTTCTACATGTCCCTGCGCTCTGTTCCCCTGGGTATCGCGGTCGCGCTGGAGTTCACCGGGCCATTGGCCGTTGCCATCTATGCTTCGCGCCGCGCCATCGACTTTTTGTGGATTGCCCTGGCCGCTGTCGGCCTGCTGCTATTGATACCGACGGGGGCCACGGCACAAGGGATTGATCTACTGGGGGCCGGTTACGCGTTGGGTGCAGGTGTCTGCTGGGCGCTGTACATTCTCTTCGGGCAGAAGGCTGGTGCCGACAACGGTGTACAGACCGCCGCCCTGGGGGTGGTGATTGCCGCCCTGTTCGTCGCCCCCATCGGCATCGTTCATGCGGGTGCAGCGCTGTTGACCCCGTCATTGATTCCGATCGCCATCGGTGTTGCCATCCTGTCCACGGCCCTTCCCTATACGCTGGAGATGGTTGCCCTCACGCGCATGCCGGCCAAGACCTTCGGCACATTAATGAGCATCGAACCGGCGGTGGGTGCCTTGTCCGGTTTGTTGTTCCTGCATGAATTCCTGTCTTTGTCACAGTGGATGGCCATCCTGTGCATCATCCTGGCTTCCGTCGGTGCCACCATGACGATGGGCAGTGCCGCCAAGCCCGCCGTTGCAGCCGATTGACGACCGGTTTTACACAGACTCTGGTATTTACCGCTCAATTAGGCCATGTTTAGGCCCGCAACCCAGTGCCAGAAATGGACTTTTTCAGGACAGGGACCTCAAAACGCTTCATGCGCAAGCGAATACTGCCAGACCGGGCGATAGATCCGGGAACGCTACAAGGATAGCAATGAAACGAATTTTGATACTGATCGCCGTTCTTGCAGTTGCGGGCTGCGCGGCGACCGCCAAACCCCAGATCAAACACGGAAAGAAAGGGATTCATATCAACTGTTCGGGGCTGTCGTCCTCGTGGGAACAGTGCTACACCAGCGCCGCCAACTCGTGCGCCCCCAAGAACTACAAGGTCATCGCCAAATCCGGCGATGCCGTGGAAGAGCCGGGTGATTATCCGTTCGGACTCAACCCCGCGGGCTATGCCAGCCGCAGCATGATCGTCATCTGTAAATGATCTGAGCCGTTGTCAGGTCCTGGGGCCTGCCAACTGGCGGCCGATCTCCTCATGGCTGGACTTCAGCACCCTGCGCTGCAGATCCGGCGTGATGAGCATTCGCGCCACCACCAGTGCACCGATGCATTGCGACAGAATCGCCCAAGCAAGACTGTCGCTCTCCAGCACCCGCGCCCAACTTTCCTGAAGCTGGCAGATCCAGTGCTCAGCCTGCTGTCGAATCAGCGGATCGGAGCGGGCGATCTCAGCCCCCAACGCCGGTAATGCACAACCTGTTTCCGGGTGCTCGACGTGGGACATGCTCAAGTAGAGCTTGAGGCAACGCTCGAATTTGTCGCGCCCCTGATCAGCCCCCAGCCGCTCCAGGCTCTGACGCAACTCACGCTCGACTATGGAAGCGAACAACGCGTCCTTCGACGCGAAGTGGCTGTAGAACGCGCCACCACTCAAGCCGATGGCTTTCATCAAACCGTCGACCCCCACCGTGGAAAACCCGGATTGCTTGGCCGACAGCGCGCTGCTTTGCAGCAGTTTCTCTCGGGTTTCCAGCTTGTGACTGGCTGAATAACGCATGGCCCTTCCCTCAGGTTCCGTGATCTTGACGCCTGTCGAATCGTAGCATAACGTTCGTTTAGTTAACGATCGTTTACTAAAGAGGTCCAGGCAATGAATAATAAGAAGGTCGTGCTGGTTGTCGGTGCGGGAGATGCCACGGGTGGCGCCATTGCCAAGCGGTTTGCTCAAGAGGGATTCGTTGCCTGCGTGACCCGTCGCAGCGCGGACAAACTCCAGCCACTGGTCGATGCCATCAGGGCTGGCGGCGGCGAAGCCCACGGCTTCGCCTGCGATGCCCGCAAAGAAGACGATGTGATTGCGTTGGTCGAGCAAATCGAAAGCGACATCGGCCCGATCGAAGCGTTCGTGTTTAACATCGGCGCCAACGTGCCTTGCAGCATTCTTGAAGAAACCGCCCGCAAGTATTTCAAGATCTGGGAAATGGCCTGTTTCTCAGGCTTTCTCAATGGTCGGGAAGTGGCCAAGCGCATGGCCAAGCGGCAACGGGGCACCATCCTGTTCACCGGCGCCACCGCCGGCTTGCGCGGCGCAGCAGGCTTTGCCGCGTTTGCCGGAGCCAAGCACGGGATTCGTGCGCTGGCACAAAGCATGGCTCGCGAACTGGGACCGATGAATATTCATGTCGCCCACGTCGTGGTCGACGGCGCGATCGATACTGACTTTATCCGTGAGAGCTTCCCCGAGAAGTACGCCACCAAGGATCAGGATGGCATTCTCGACCCCGAGCACATCGCCGAGAACTATTGGTACCTGCACAGCCAGCCCCGCGACGCCTGGACCTTCGAACTGGACCTGCGCCCCTGGAGCGAACGCTGGTGATCCGCCCCACCCTACGACAACAAGAAGAGTGCATCGACCATGAGCAAAACCGTGGAGTTTTATTTCGATCTGGGCAGCCCCGCCACCTACCTGGCCTATACCCAGCTACCGAAGATCTGTGAACAGACCGACAGCCAACTGGTCTACGTGCCAATCCTGCTCGGCGGAGTGTTCAAAGCCACCGGCAACGCCTCCCCGGCCACCGTCCCTGCAAAGGGCCGCTACATGTTCATAGACCTGGATCGGTACGCTAAACGCTACGGTGTCCCGTTGAAAATCAACCCGCACTTCCCGATCAACACACTGGTGCTCATGCGTGCCGTAACAGGTATGCAGATGCGCCACCCTGAGCGCTTTGCCGCGTTCGTCGATTGCCTGTTCAAGGCACTGTGGATCGAAGGTCGCAACCTCAATGATCCGGCCACCGTCGGGGCAGTACTGAGCGAAAACGGTTTCGACCCGGAAGAGATCCTGGCCCTGAGCGCCGACGAGGATGTCAAAAGCGCCCTCAAGGACACCACCGAAAAAGCCGTGCAACGCGGCGTATTCGGTGCACCGAGCATGTTCGTCGGCGAGCAACTGTTCTTCGGCCAGGATCGACTGGACTTTGTCAGCGAAGCCCTAAGTTAAAAACCTAGGGCCCAGTCGACAATATGAGCCCGGACGCTGGAGACAGCGCCCGGGCCAAAGTCGGTCAAACGGCCGCAGTTCGCGTGTTCAACCACTCCAGCGCAGCACCCTCGAGCAACGGGCTCAAGCGTTCGCGCACTTCGGCGTGGTAGGCGTTGAACCACTGTTTTTCCTCTTCGCTCAGCAGCGAGGTTTCAAGACAGCGCGTATCGATCGGGCACAGGGTCAGGGTTTCGAACTTGAGGAATTCACCGAATTCACTGCTGCCTGCCTCGCGGTTCATGGCCAGGTTCTCGATTCGCACACCCCAGCGTCCTGGACGGTAGGTGCCCGGTTCGATCGACGTGATCATGCCTGGCAGCATGGCGGTTTGCGGCGCGGGGGCGGCCTGGTAGGCAATCACCTGCGGACCTTCGTGGACGTTGAGGAAATAGCCGACGCCGTGACCGGTGCCGTGACCATAGTCGACGCTTTCGGCCCAGATCGGCGCCCGGGCAATGGCGTCCAGCAGTGGCGACAGAATGCCCTTGGGGAATTGCGCACGGGACAAGGCAATCACGCCCTTTAGCACGCGGGTGCAATCGCGTTTCTGTTCTGCCGTTGGTGTGCCGACCGCGACCATCCGCGTGATGTCGGTAGTACCACCCAGGTACTGGCCGCCGGAATCGATCAGCAACAAGCCGTCACCTTCGATCACCGCGTGCTCTTCTTCGGTGGCGTGGTAATGGGGCATGGCACCGTTGGCGTTGAATGCGGCAATGGTGTTGAAGCTCAGCGACACGTAACCCGGCCGGCGTTTACGTGCCGCGGTCAGTTTTTCGTCGATGGTCAATTCGGTAATGCGCTCACGGCCCCAGGCCGATTCGAGCCAGGTGAAGAATTCGCACAGTGCTGCGCCGTCCTGCTCCATGGCCTGGCGGATGTGTTCGGCGTCTGCCAGGCTCTTCTGGGACTTGGCCAGGGTAGTCGGGTTCAGGCCTTCGATCAGCTTGACAGCGCTATCGAGGTTACCCAGCAGGCCCGCCGTTACCCGCGCCGGATCGACCAGCAGGCTTGCACCCGCCGGTATGGCGCGCAAGGCGTCGGCCACTTCGCTGTAGTCGCGCAAGGTCACGCCGTCCTGCTCCAGGACCGCACGCAGCTGCGCATCGACCTTGCCTAGCGCGACAAACAGCGTCGCCTGCTGCTGGCTGATCAAGGCGAAAGAGATGAACACCGGATTGAATGACACATCGCCGCCACGCAGGTTGAACAGCCAGGCGATGTCATCCAGGGTGGCAATGAAATGCCAGTCGGCAACACGTGCCTGCAAAGTCTCGCGCAGCTTGGCGAGTTTTTCGCCGCGGCTGACGGTCGCTTGCGGCGGCAAGTGCTGATAGATCGGTTCGTTCGGCAGGCTCGGGCGGTCACTCCAGACTTGGCTCAACAGGTCGATGTCGGTGCGCAGGCGTGCGCCCCGCTCCTCAAGCTTGCTGCCCAACGTGCGTGCGGAAGCCACCGCCATCACCGCGCCATCGACTGCGACCACTCCACCCTGTGGGGTTTGCTCGGCCAGCCAGTCCAACGGCCCGGGTTGCCCAGGTTGCAGCTTGACCAGCTCAATGCCACTGCCCTTGAGTTCCTTGCTCGCTTGTTCCCAATAGCGGCTGTCGGCCCAGACGCCTGCGAAATCCGCGGTAACGATCAGGGTGCCAACGGAACCGTGGAAACCCGACAGCCATTGGCGCCCTTGCCAGTAACCCGGCAGGTATTCGGACAGGTGGGGATCGGCCGACGGCACCAGCAAGGCATGGATACCCTCCCGGCTCATCAGCTCGCGGGTTTGCGCCAGGCGCTGGGGCACTGACCCGGTGATCGTAAACTGCGTATTCATCGTGACTCCTGCTAACCACTTGTCATTATTGTTCAGTGCCGATCAGGGTCGGCGCCTGGTTGCCCTATTGCCAGAATGCCGGAGCACTGGCGCAGGCGCTTTTAATCAGCTGTACCGCTTGATCGATATCCTGCTCGGTGGTGAACCGCCCCAGGCTCAAGCGAATGGTGCGACTCGCCGTGCGGGCATCATGCCCCAAGGCCAGCAGCACATGGGATGGCGCATTACTGGCGGAATTACAGGCCGAGGTCGCGGAAAACGCCATCGAGGCGAGCAATGCCGCGGAGTTGAACTCGCCTTCACTGAAGGTCAGGCTCAGGGTATGCGGGATGCGCCGGGTGAGGCTGCCATTGAGCCGCACACCCGGAATGCTCAGCAATTGCTCAAGCAGGCGTTCACGCAGGCGCACGATCAAGGCTTTTTCTTCATGGAACGAGGCCGCCGCCAGGGCAAAGGCCGCGCCCATCGCGGCAATCTGGTGGGTCGCCAGGGTACCGGAACGCAAGCCGCCTTCGTGACCGCCGCCGTGGATCTGCGCCAGCAAGCGCTGGTGCGCACGCGGGCCGACATACAGCGCACCGATGCCTTTGGGGCCATAGAGCTTGTGCGCCGAGAAGGACATGAGGTCCACCGGCCACTGCGCCAGGTCGATCGCAACCTTGCCCGCGCCTTGCGCCGCGTCGACATGAAACAATGCATTGCGCTCGCGCACCACCTGGCCGATGGCCGGGATGTCGTTGACCGTGCCCAGTTCATTGTTGACCAGCATCAGCGACACCAGGAAGGTGTCCTCGCGCATGGCGTCGCTGACCGCTTGCGCGGTGATCAGGCCATCGGCATCCGGCACCAGGTACGTCACCGCCACGCCGCTGTCCTGCAACTGCCTGGCGGTATCGAGGATGGCCTTGTGTTCGATCTGGCTGGTGATGAGGTGGCCGCAGGCCGAGCCGCGCGCCTGGGCCACACCCTTGAGGGCAAGGTTGTTGGATTCGGTGGCACCCGAGGTCCAGACGATCTGTTCTGGCGTGGCGCCAACCAGTTCGGCAACCTGGCGCCGCGCCTGCTCTACCGATTGCCGGGCCTGTTGGCCAAAGGCATGGGAGCTGGAGGCCGGATTGCCGAAATTACCGTCAAAGCCCAGACACTCGACCATGATCTTGATGACTCGCTCATCCACCGGCGTGGTGGCGGCATAGTCGAAATACAGCGGACGTTTATTCATAAAAGACTCGCAGAGCGTGTTCCGGGATCAGGAAGCTCATGACTGCAAACGGCGAAACGCAGCCTTATGAGCTGCGTGCGGTTTTCAGAAGGTTACCAATACCTGATCGGATGCCGTTAAAGAAGAACAACTTCATTTAAAAGTGCGTCGGAACGCTCCTGATGAGCCAGCTTAACAGGCATCGGGCGAGCGGTTGAAGCAATGCGTCAGCTAAAGCTATCGAGCAAGATCGGATACAGCGACGCCACCAGCAGCGCGGCCATGCCCCAATTGAACAGGCGCAACCAGCGCCGGTCCTTGAGGACATTGCGCAGCAGCGTGCCGCAAGCGGCCCAGACACCGACGCTCGGCAGGTTGATCAGGGCGAACACCGCGGCAATCACAACCACGTTGGTGAAATAGCCCTGCATCGGTGTGTAAGTGCTGATGGCACCGATGGCCATGATCCAGGCCTTGGGATTGACCCACTGGAATGCGGCGGCGCCCAGGTAGCTGATCGGCTTGGGCTCGCCTTTGCCGCTGTCCGAGACAGGCCCGGAGTGCGCGATTTTCCACGCCAGGTACAGCAAATACGCCGCACCGACGTAACGCAGCACGGTGTAGAGCAGCGGATACGCCTGGAACACCGCGCCGAGCCCAAACCCCACTGCCACTACCAGCACGAAGAATCCGCAGGTGATGCCCAACATATGGGGAATGGTCCGCTGAAACCCGAAGTTCACCCCCGACGCCAGCAACATGGTGTTGTTCGGACCCGGTGTGATCGAGGTAACGAGGGCAAACAGGGCAAAGCCCAGCAGCAGATCGAGCGAGAGTGTCATGGGTGGCAGTCCATCGGGGTCAGTCAGGTATTGACCCTATCGCGAACGCCCGGGGAAACCCATGGACAGTTAGGCGAAAGTTCCAGCAGTACAGTTTTGGCTCAGCTCTGGCGACCGTGCAGCTGTACAGCTCGTTCGGCGTTCATCTCGCCCTGCTTGTCGAAACCAAAGGTTTTCCGTGGCTCGCCGAGCAGTTCGGCTTTTTTCGCGTGGTATTCATCGAAGGACAAGCCGCGACGATTCAGGGCTTCCAGCGCCAGCTCTCGGGTTTCTTCAGCAGTGTAAGGGCGCAATTCCGGGGAAACATGGCTGGCACATCCGGCAACTACGGAGACCGCGAGCAGCAAGAAAGTGGCGATTAAAGGTTTCATTTTCGGCGTCCTGGCGTTGTGTTCGGGGCAATGAACACAGGCTACTCGCGCCTTTAGCCGAGCAAAAATCAACGCTCTCGATAGTCGCTATCGGGTTTTTCTAATGCAGCCCGTTTGCAGCCTTTTTATCTCTTAATGATCTATAAATATCGTTTTATTGTATTTTGAGGAATAACAGACAAGCTTTATAACAATTGCCTCCACTGTTGCCCGAACAACTGTTTACCAGGCAACAGTCCTTCAACAAACAGCCCGTGGAAATCAACAGCGCGACCTGCCCGGAGCGCTGAAAGCCCGATAAATCGGGGCTTCAAGGGATTGGTACAGCTCTTGCTCAACCCGGTGACTACCCACTGCTCGCAGAGCTTCTGTTTAAAAAGGAACTGATCATGTCGCGCCCCTTGAAAGTCGTTGCCCTCTCCGGTGGTACCTGGCGTCCTTCGCGCACCCTGGTGCTGACCCAAGCGCTGTTGGCTCAGCTGGCCGAGCAACTGCCGATCGACAGCAAGCTGATCGAGCTAGGTGACATTGCCCGGCCTCTGGGCGCGGCGCTGTCGCGCCAGGAATTGGCAGCGGATATCGAAGCCGAACTGCAAGCGATCGAAAACGCCGACTTGCTGATCGTCGCCGCGCCGGTTTATCGCGGCTCCTATCCGGGTCTGCTCAAACACCTGTTCGACCTGATCGATCTCAATGCCCTGGTCAACACACCGGTCCTGCTGGCCGCCACCGGAGGCAGCGAACGTCACGCGCTGGTGCTCGATCATCAACTGCGGCCGCTGTTCAGTTTCTTCCAGGCCTTGACCTTGCCGATTGGCGTGTATGCCACCGAAGCCGATTTCTCCAATTACCAGATAACCAGTGAGCCCTTGAAGGCTCGCATCCGCCTTGCGGCAGAACGCGCGGCGCCGTTGTTCGGCGTGCACCCCAACCATCTGCTGAAAATCGCTTAAGGATTTGTTCATGGATGTTTTCTGGTTTCTGCCGACCCACGGCGACGGTCATTACCTGGGCACCACTCAAGGGGCACGCCCGGTAACGCTTAATTATCTGAAACAGGTGGCCCAGGCGGCGGACAGCCTCGGTTACCACGGTGTGTTGATCCCGACCGGGCGCTCCTGCGAAGACTCGTGGGTGATCGCTTCGGCGCTGGTGCCGCTGACTGAACGCTTGCGCTACCTGGTGGCTATCCGCCCGGGAATCATTTCGCCAACGGTTTCTGCGCGCATGGCCGCCACCCTGGATCGACTGTCCAATGGCCGCCTGCTGATCAATGTGGTGACGGGAGGCGACCCCGATGAGAACCGTGGCGACGGCAGTTTCCTCGATCACAGCGAACGCTACGAAGTTACCGATGAGTTCCTGAAAATCTGGCGCCGGGTGCTGCAAGGCGAATCTGTGGATTTCGAAGGTAAACACCTGCGGGTACAGAACGCCAAAGCGCTATATCCGCCGGTACAGAAACCCTATCCGCCGCTGTACTTCGGCGGTTCCTCCGATGCCGCCCATGACCTGGCGGCCGAACAGGTCGATGTCTACCTGACCTGGGGCGAGCCACCGGCGGCCGTGGCGCAGAAACTCGCCGATGTGCGTGAGCGGGCCGCGCGCAACGGGCGCACCGTGAAGTTCGGGATCCGATTGCATGTGATCGTGCGGGAAACCGCCGAAGACGCATGGAAAGCCGCTGACAAATTGATCGAACACATCAGCGACGAGACGATCGCCGCCGCACAGAAGTCGTTCTCGCGCTTCGACTCCGAAGGTCAACGGCGCATGGCTGCGCTGCATGACGGACGTCGCGACAACCTGGAGATCTCGCCCAACCTGTGGGCCGGTGTCGGGCTGGTGCGCGGCGGTGCCGGGACGGCACTGGTGGGCGATCCACAGCAGGTGGCCGCGCGGATCAAGGAGTATGCGGACCTGGGTATCGAGAGTTTCATCTTCTCCGGCTACCCGCACCTCGAGGAGGCCTATCGTTTTGCCGAACTGGTGTTCCCGCTGTTGCCCGAGCCGTATGCCAGCCTGGCCGGTCGCGGTGTCACCAACCTCACCGGACCGTTTGGCGAAATGATCGCCAATGATGTGTTGCCGGCCAAAGCCTGACGTCACCCGTCCTGTAGGAGCTGCCGCAGGCTGCGATCTTTTGATTTCAAAGATCAAGATCAAAAGATCGCAGCCTGCGGCAGCTCCTACAGGACCCACAAGAAAAGGATCCCCGCGTGACCGCCAAACCGCAAAGCGCCCTGATATCCCCGTTGCAGACCGCCCGCCAATTGGCCGCCGGGTTTGCCTTGACCGCCGTTGAGCGCGACGAGCGTGGCGGTACGCCCAAGACTGAACGCGATGCGTTGCGCCACAGCGGCCTGCTGGCGTTGAGCATTCCCAGACAGTTCGGCGGCCTGGGTGCGAGCTGGAGTGAAACCTTGGCCATCGTGCGCGAGTTCGCCAAGGTCGACAGCTCGATTGCCCATGTGTTCGGCTTCCATCACCTGATGCTCGCCACCGTGCGCCTGTTCGCCCGGCCCGAACAATGGCAGCCGTGGTTTGAACAAACCGCCCGCAAGAACTGGTTCTGGGGTAATGCCCTCAACCCCCTGGACACCCGCACCGTGGTGAAAAACCTTGGCGGCTGGCGTGAGTTTTCCGGCAAGAAAAGTTTTTGCTCCGGCGCCAGTGATTCAGAAATGCTGATCGCCTCGGCAGTGGATGAAAACGCCGGTGGCAAGCTGTTGATCGCCGCCATTCCCAGCGGCCGTAGCGGCATTACCCTGCACAGCGACTGGAACAACATCGGTCAGCGTCAAACCGACAGTGGCAGCGCGACCTTCGAACGGGTACGGGTCGAAGAGTCGGAACTGCTGCTCGATCCGGGTCCGTTGAGTACGCCGTTCGCCTGCCTGCGCCCGCTGATCGCCCAGCTCACGTTTACTCACCTGTTCCTCGGCATCGCCGAAGGCGCCTTCGAAGAGGCGCGGCAATACACACTGACCGAAACCCGGCCATGGCATAAATCCACTGCCAAGGAAGTGAGCCAGGACCCCTATGTGCTCGGTCACTACGGTGAATTCTGGGTGGCCCTCGAAGGCGTGCGTTTGCTGGTGGAGCGTGCCGCCGACTTGCTCGACAAGGCCTGGGCCAAAGGTCCTAGCCTCAGTGCCGAGGAGCGCGGATATCTCGCCACCGCCATCGCCGCGGCCAAGGTCGCGGCAACGCGCAATGGCCTGGAGTTGTGCAGCCGCTTGTTCGAGGTGACCGGCGCGCGTTCGACCCATGCCTCGCTGCGCCTGGACCGTCATTGGCGCAACCTGCGCACGCAAACCCTGCACGACCCGGTGGATTACAAACTCCAGGAACTGGGTGACTGGGCGCTGAACCAGGCCCTGCCGATTCCGACTTTCTATTCATAGCTTGCCCATCAAGGAGCGTGCCCCCATGCAACTGCTGACCTTACCGCCCTCGCCCGCTCTGGCCACGTCGATACGCGCCACGGCGCAGGTCTTCGAAGATCCGAAATCCCAGGCCTTGCTGGCGCATTTGCAACAAGTCGCACCCAGTGATGCCAGCGTGCTGATCATTGGTGAAACCGGCACCGGAAAAGAGTTGGTGGCGCGTCATATCCACAATCTCAGCGCCCGGCGTAACCGGCCATTCGTAGCGGTGAACTGCGGTGCGTTCTCTGAATCCCTGGTCGAAGCCGAATTGTTCGGTCATGAAAAAGGTGCATTTACCGGTGCCCTGAGCGCCAAGGCCGGCTGGTTCGAGGAAGCCAACGGGGGCACGTTGTTCCTCGATGAAATCGGCGACTTGCCGATGGCGATCCAGGTCAAGTTGTTGCGCGTGCTGCAGGAGCGAGAAGTGGTACGCCTGGGGTCGCGCAAGAGTATTCCCATTGATGTGCGCGTGCTCGCGGCCACCAACGTGCAACTGGAAAAAGCCATCAACGCCGGGCACTTTCGCGAAGACCTGTATTACCGGCTCGACGTCGTCAGCCTGGAACTGAGCCCGCTGCGCGATCGCCCGGGCGACATCCTGCCGCTGACGCGTCACTTCATCAATGCCTATAGTCAGCGCCTGGGTTACGGCGACATCACCATCAGCAAAGAGGCCGAACTGAAACTGCGCAGCTACAGTTGGCCGGGCAATATCCGCGAACTGGAAAACGTGATTCACCACACCCTGTTGATTTGCCGTAACGGCGTGATCGAACGCGATGACCTGCGCCTGTCGAACATGCGCATCGAGCGTCAGGACGACTATCACAGCCAGGTCGACGACTGCGCCGAAGCCCTGCTCGACCGGGCCTTCCAGAAACTCTTCGACCAACAGGCCGGCGCGCTGCATGAGAAAGTCGAAGATGCCTTGATGCGCGCCGCCTATCGTTTCAGCCATTACAACCAGGTGCACACCGCCGCCCTGCTGGGGCTGAGCCGCAATGTGACCCGCACGCGCCTGATCAAGATGGGTGAACTGGCGGTGAACAAACGCCGGCCCGCAGAAAACATTCAGGGTGAGCGCTTGGTGCAACTGTCGATCTAACCCACCAGCGTGCAGTGCAACCCGTGGTCGGGGCTGCGTTCCAGGCTGTGCAGCACCTGGAACGAGCCGAAGGTCACGGTCTTCGCCTGATGAGCGCGAATCAGTTGCCAGAAATCCTGTTCCCCGCTTTCGAACGCCTGAAACGCCGCCTCCCCCGCCTCGCGGGTTTGCCATTGCAGGTAGTTGAGCACCCGTCGCCCGTCTTCGCTGGCCTGGATGCTGGCACTCAGAAAGCCGCTGTGGTGCTGGGCCAGACGCTCGGTCTGCCGCGACAGCGCTGACACCAGGGCCGATTGCTGTTGCGGTTCGATTTCGAATTCGATCAGTTGGGTGAAGCTGCGATGTTTCGCTGGCGCGTGCATGAATAATCCCCCACTCAGGTGCAAGGCGAATCTTGCGATCCGAAGGTGTGCAGGGTAAAACCTCCAGTTAAGTAAAGGTCAAGAGGCATTTTTCAAATGATCACCTTGGAAAACCTGCATAAGGAACTCAGCGTCGGCCAATTGGCCGCCCGTAGCGGCGTCGCAGTCACGGCGCTGCACTTTTATGAATCCAAGGGGTTGATCAGGAGCAATCGCAACCAGGGCAACCAACGACGCTATCCAAGGGAAGTGCTGCGGCGGGTGGCGTTGATCAAGGTGGCCCAGCGGCTGGGCATTCCGTTGGCGGAGATTGGCGAGGCACTCAAGGCACTGCCGGATAACCGTGCACCGACGGCGGCGGATTGGAAGGATATGTCGGCGCAGTGGGGTCGGGATCTGGATGAGCGGATCAATCAGTTGACGTTGTTGCGCGACAAACTCAATGGCTGCATTGGCTGTGGGTGTTTGTCGATGGAGGCCTGTCCGTTGCGTAATTTTGGGGATGTGCTGGGGGAGCAGGGACCAGGGGCGCAACTGCTGGAATCGGGAATCGATCCAAGAATGAGTTGAGCCCTTCGCGAGCAAGCCCGCTCCCACATTCGACTAGGTTCCACCTGAAGAACTCGGTCAAAAGGTGGGAGCGGGCTTGCTCGCGAAGCGGTCTGCCAGGCGACGAAGATTAGAACCCCGGCGCGATCTGGCCTTTGTAACGAGTCAGGATGAAGTGGCGCACCTCATCGGAGTTCAACGCCTTGGCCAGTTTCCGCAGGCCCGGATCGTTGATGTTGTCCGGCCGTGCCACCAGGAACTCGATGTAAAGGCTCTTGCCCTTCTCCACGATCAAGGCACTGTTGGTATCGATCCCGGCCTCCAGGGCGTAGTTGGCGAAGACGAACGCCAGGTCGACCTGACTCACCGAACGCGCCAGCAATGCGCCCTCCAGTTCACGGATTTTCAGGTGCTTGGGGTTTTCAACGATGTCCCGCTGGGTCGCCAGGGTGTTGCCGGGGTCCTTGAGTTTGATCAGACCCGTTTCGTGCAAGAGCACCAAGGCACGACCGGTATTGACCGGGTCGTTGGGGATCGAAACGGTGGCGCCGTCCTTGAGCTCGGCGATGTTTTTGATTTTGGTCGAGTAAGCACCGAACGGCTCGATGTGCACGCCCACCACTGGCACCAGGTGGGTGTGACGGGTCTTGTTGTAGTCATCGAGGAACGGCCGATACTGGTAATAGTTGGCGTCGAGATTCTTCAGCGCCAGCTGCTGGTTGGGCTGGATGAAATCGGTGAACACCTTGATGTCCAGGTCTACGCCTTCCTTGGCCAGCGTCGGTTTGACGAATTCGAGGATTTCCGCGTGCGGCACCGGGGTGGCGCCGACGGTCAGTTTTTCGTTGGCGTGAACGCTCGCGTTCCGCATCTTGCTCCAGCAGGATGGCGGCGACCTGTTCAGCTACCCGCAGCGCTTCGGCTTCGTCGGCGATCCGGTGGGCGGCCGGCGGGTTGATCGGATAAACGGCAGATAGGGACATGCAAGACTCTCGATACCAGTGTTTATCGAAGGTCATTGCAGCTTCCGTGCCTGATGGCGCGGGTCCGTGTTCAAAGGGGGTTCAGGGTATTTTGAAGGTTTCTTCGTGACGAAGTCAGGCAATCTGCTGCTTCACTGTTGGTGGCTGAACAGTGTCGATGAACCCTCAGGTTCGGAGCGCGTCGGGACAATCTTTTTGGAAACTTGAAACATGCTGAAGATCAAAACAAAAGATCGCAGCCTGCGGCAACTCCTACAATTGTTCGGCTGGAGAGCGATCTTCAATCCACAAGAAAAGGGAGAACCATCATGAGCGTTAAACCGATTCCAGAGGGTTATCACAGCATCACCCCATACCTGGGCATTCAAAAAGCCGCCGAAGCCATCGAGTTCTACAAAAAAGCCTTCGGCGCCATCGAGGTCATGCGCCTGGCCATGCCCGATGGCGGCATCGGCCACGCCGAACTGCGCATCGGCGACTGCCCGATCATGCTCGGCACACCCTGCGATCAAGGGCCGCTGAGCAATCCAGACAACTCGCCGTCGGTAGGCTTGCATCTGTACGTGACCGATGTGGACAAGTCCTACAAACAGGCGATCGAGGCTGGCGGCATCGTGGTGTCAGAGGTCAAGGATCAATTTTACGGCGACCGTTCCGGGACCTTGAGGGATCCCTACGGGCACCTGTGGTTCCTGGCCACACGTAAAGAGGATCTGACCCAGGAGCAGATCGAGCAGCGGGCGAAAGAGATGTTTCAGCAAGGCTGACGCACTGTTGGCTTGTAGGAGCCAGGCTTGCCGGCGAACTGTTCGCCGCGGTGCACCTGACGGACCGCATTATCGTTCTTCGCGGGCAAGCCTACCTCCTACGACGAAACACGAAACACGAAACATTTTCTTTCATATCACCCTTCGGGATTTCGGGTGCTCATCCGTCCTATATAGATGCAGTCCTGTCGCGTGGGCAAAAGCCACGACCGGACCGTCCATGGACCTCATCGCTGCGAAGCCCGTAGCAGAGGCCCTTCATCGATATAAGACGCCTCAATCATGTCGAAGAAATCCCGCTCAAAAATCTGGTTCCTGGTCCACAGCTGGCTGGCACTGCCGATCTGGTTTTTCGTGCTGATCGTCTGTGTGACCGGCACGCTGGCGGTGGTCAGCCAGGAGATCGTCTGGCTGGCCAATCCGCAAATGCGTGCCAGCCAACCGGCGGATGACGCGCCACGGCTCAATTACGACCAGATCGTTGCCGCGATCAAGCAAGCCGAACCCGACATCATCGTCGACAGCATCAGCCGCCCCGACGAAGCACATTTCGCGCTGGACGTTCGCGTCAACTACCCCGATGGGCGTGAGTTGACGGTGTACGTCAACCCATACACCGGCGCCATCCAGGGCCCCGCCCCGCAATTCAACTTCCAGGCCTTCACCCGTGCCCTGCACGGCTGGTGGCTGGTGCCGTTCACCAACGGCTACAGTTGGGGCTGGTACTTGGTGTCGTTCCTCAGCCTGCCGATGCTGGCCTCCCTGGTGACAGGCCTGGTGGTGTACAAGCGCTTCTGGAAAGGCTTTTTCCGGCCAACCCTGCGCATTCGCCAAGGCGCACGGATTTTCTGGGGAGATTTCCATCGCCTCAGCGGCATCTGGTCGATCTGGTTCATCGCGGTTATTTCCATCACCAGCACCTGGTTCCTGATCGAAGCGTTCATGTTCGATAACCAGATTTCCATCTCCACCGCGCCGGTGGCGGCCGTGGTCCCGCGTGAAAGCGTGCCGCTCACCACCGATGGATCGCCCACGCCGATGATCAGCCTGGAGGCGGCGATCCGCGAGGCCAAGGCGCGCATCCCGGGGCTCGACGAGAGCTTTGTGAGTATGCCGGCCAACGCCTACAGCTACCTGTCGATGGGCGGGCGCAGTTGGTATCCGCTGATGTTCCAGACAGCCGACATCAATCCCTACACTGGCGAAGTCGCCGCCACGCGCCTGCTGTCGGACCGCTCGAGCCTGGAGTTCGTGACCGAATCCATGCGTCCGCTGCACACCGGTGATTTCGGCGGAATCTGGATCAAGCTGATCTGGTGCTTCTTCGGCCTGCTGTTGAGCATGATGGTGCTCAGCGGCCTGCTGATCTGGACCAAGCGCACCGCCCTGGCCACGGCCAACGCCCTCAAGCGCAGCAACAAACGACCACGCGACGAGGCTGCTACGGCGAGCAGCGCTGGAACCACGGAGATCAGCCAATGAGCCAGGTCCCCACGCACGCAACCCGTTCGACGCTGAGCCGCTTCTGGCACAAATGGCGTTTCCACATCAACGTTCTGCTGCTGCTGGTGCCGCTGGGTTTCATGCCCAAGTACTTCGCCGATGCCGCGCTGTTTCGCGGTGATACGGGCCTGGGCGAGCGGGAAATCGGCGAAGTCCAGGTCGGCCCCTGGAGCCTGCGCCTGGCCGAACTTCGTAATGAAGCACCACGGCCCGATGGCCCGGCCGGCTACATGAAGAGCTTCAACGCCGCGCTATGCGACAGCTGTCGCGAGCAGGTCAAGGCGACTTACCTGCGCATCGGCAAGCCCCGCAGCCTGCGCGCCGCCGGAGTGATTTTCTTCGGCACGCCCTACCGTATGGGCGCCATGCTGCCGGTCCCGGCAAAAACCAAGGCCGACGCCGAACTGTGGATCACCATGGAAGGCTGGGACGGCTCCATGCATCAGGCATCCATTCCTCTGAGCCAGGCCTCCCCCGCCACCCTCGCCTGGCTGTCCACCCAAGGAGGCAAACCATGATCAACCTCATCCGCCCTATGAGCGCCGCGTTGCTGGTACTTAGTGCCGGCTTCAGCGCCAGCGCCCTGGCGCACAACCCGATGTGCGAGTGCAAGGCCATCGACGCCGAGCAGATCAAGTGCACCGGCGGTTTTTCCGACGGCAGCGGTGCACCTGGCGTGACCCTGGACGTGATCGGCTACGACGAAACCATTTTGGTGCCGGGCAAGCTCGGGGCCGACTCGACCTTGACCTTCAAGAAGCCCGGTGCCGAGTTCTATGTGCTGTTCGACGCAGGCCCCGGCCACGTAGTCGAGATCGACCAGGCGGACATCGAAAGCCCATGAGTACGCCAACCACGCACATCGTCCGCCCGGCCGGCGCCGGCCATGAAACCCTCTATGTATTGCTGTTGTGCCTGATGATCCTGGCGGTGGCAGGTTCAGTAGTCGCCTGGCGCGGCGAGTCGCCGCAAGTGAGCAGCGTCAACAGTCATCAACTGGATGCCCGCCGCGATCTGAGCGCTTCCGAACAAGGCATCTACGCCGATTTACGCGTGACGCTGGATGAGATTCACCTGCTGCGCCAGGAACAACACAGCCTGCCGACACCTGAAAGCCTCGCCGATGAAGGATTTGCCCCCTTTGCCCGGGACGCCAGCTCGGTCAGTCGTGGTGGCCATGCCTGGCAATTGCTCGAGGCCGGGGCGTACTTCGGGCAGAGCCAGAGCGTCGACATGGCGGGCTCGTTCCTGATGCGCCTGAGTGCGAACGACGACGCCCCGGACATCTGGCTCAACCGCGCCGCCGACCTCAAGGCCCCTGTCGACCTCAGCGATGCCACGCTTGAAGGCGCCGGCTGGCAACAGGTCGTCGCGCAATTCGATGCCGGCGTGACCCGCCAGCACCGGCACTGAACCTTCGCCTTCATCCGAGAGAAGACCGCTTTCCCATGCCTATTTCATCGCTACGTTCTTTCCTGCGCCTGTCACTGATCGGCCTGCTGGCCTGCCTGTTGACACCCCTGGCCAGCGCCGATGAGGCCAAGCGCCTGCGCATCGGCATCACCCTGCACCCGTATTACAGCTATGTGGCCAACATTGTCGGCGACAAGGCCGAGGTGGTGCCGCTGATTCCCGCCGGCTTCAATCCCCATGCCTACGAACCACGGGCCGAGGATATCAAGCGTATCAGCGGGCTCGACGTGATCGTGCTCAACGGCGTCGGCCATGACGACTTCGCCGACCGTATGATCGCTGCCAGTGAAACGCCGAACGTGCCGGTGATCGAGGCCAACGAAAACGTGCCGTTGCTGGCTGCCACCGGCGTCGCCGCGCGTGGCGCGGGCAAAGTGGTCAACCCGCATACCTTCCTGTCGATCAGCGCCTCGATTGCCCAGGTCAACAATATCGCCCGTGAACTGGGAAAACTCGACCCGGCCAACGCCAGGACCTACACCGAGAACGCCCGCGCCTACGGCAAGCGCCTGCGCAAGATGCGCGCCGACGCCCTCGCCAAATTGACCGCGGCGCCGAACGCCGAGTTGCGCGTGGCCACGGTTCACGCCGCCTACGATTACCTGCTGCGCGAATTCGGCCTGGAAGTGACTGCGGTGGTCGAGCCGGCCCACGGCATCGAACCCAGCCCAAGCCAGCTGAAAAAGACCATCGACCAACTGCGTGAGCTGGACGTTAAAGTGATCTTTTCGGAGATGGATTTCCCCTCCACCTATGTCGACACCATCCAGCGCGAATCCGGGGTGAAGCTGTATCCGCTGTCGCATATCTCCTACGGCGAATACACCGCCGACAAGTACGAAAAGGAAATGACTGGCAACCTCAACACCGTGGTGCGGGCGATTCAGGAGTCCGGGGCATGACATCAAAAGCAACCATCCCGGGCGATGCACAATCCCCTGTGGGAGCGAGCCTGCTCGCGAAGGCGTCCAGCCAGGCGATATCATCATTGAATGACACAGCGCAATCTCGAGCAGACTCACGCCTGCAGGTTTCGGGTCCGACCCTGGATTTCGCCGACATCAGCCTGACCCTCGGTCGCACGACCATCCTCGACCACGTCACGTTTCAAGTGAGGCCCGGTAGTGTGCATGCGCTGGTAGGCCCCAACGGCGGCGGTAAAAGTTCGTTGATCAAGACCCTGCTCGGACAGATGCCGCACCAGGGCCGCTTGAGCCTGCAATGGCCAGGCGAGCCGGGAACGATCGGCTACGTGCCCCAGGCGCTGGAATTCGATCGCGGCCTGCCAATGACCGTTGACGATTTCATGGCCGCGATGTGCCAGCGACGCCCGGCGTTCCTTGGCTTGAGCAAGCACTACGCGAAGGCGATTGGCGACGCGCTGGAGCGGGTCGGCATGCAGGACAAGCGCAAGCGGCGCATGGGCGCGCTGTCGGGAGGCGAGCGTCAGCGGGTGTTGTTGGCGCAAGGACTGATTCCGGCGCCGCAACTGCTGGTGCTCGACGAACCGATGTCGGCCCTTGATGAAGCCGGCATCCGCGTGTTCGAACGCTTGCTGGACGATTGGCGTGCGGCGGGCATCACCGTGCTGTGGATCGAGCACGACCTGGAAGCGGTCGGACGCCTGGCCGATCACGTCACCGGGCTGAATCGCCGCGTGCTGTTCGACGCCACGCCACGACAAGCGCTGACCCCCGATCGCCTGCTCTCCTTGTTTTCGACCCATCCACGGAGCGCTGCCTGATGAGTTACGAAGCCTTTCGATTGATGGTCCAGGGGTGGGCCTCGTCGGGTTATCTGCCTGAGGCGCTGGCCTATGGATTTGTCGTCAACGCCTTGCTCGCCGGCCTGTTGATCGGCCCGGTGCTGGGCGGTCTGGGCACCCTGGTGGTGGTCAAGCGCTTCGCGTTTTTCTCCGAAGCGGTGGGCCACGCGGCACTGACCGGCGTGGCCATCGGCATCCTCCTGGGCGAACCCTACACCGGGCCATACGGCAGCTTGTTCGGCTACTGCCTGCTGTTCGGCATCTTGCTCAACTACCTGCGCAACCGCACGGGCCTGGCGCCGGATACGTTGATCGGTGTGTTTCTGTCCGTGTCGTTGGCGTTGGGTGCCAGTCTGCTGCTGATCCTGGCGGGCAAAATCAACGTGCACATCCTCGAGAACGTACTGTTCGGATCGGTGCTGACGGTCAACGGCAATGACCTGCTGGTGCTGGCCATCGTCGGTTCGCTGGTCATGGCCCTGGCCTTGCCACTGTACAACCGCATCATGCTCGCCAGCTTCAACCCGCAATTGGCGGCAGTGCGCGGGGTGGCGGTGAAGTCCCTGGATTATCTGTTCGTAATTCTGGTAACGCTGATCACTGTCGCCGCCGTGAAAGTCATCGGCGCCATCCTCGTTGGTGCGTTACTGGTGATACCGGCCGCGGCGGCGCGCCTGCTCAGCCAGTCACTGAAGGGCTTCTTCTGGTGCTCGGTACTGATCGCCACCGTGAGCACGCTGTGCGGGATTCTCGCACCGATTGTCTTTGACCTGCCGATCCCGTCCGGTGCGGCGATCATCCTGGTGGCCGGTATCGCCTTTGCCCTGGCCGCCATCGCGCGCGGCGTCGTCCCCAGCCTCAAAGGGAACCTTGGATAAATGTCATTTTCTCTGCGACAACTGACCCTGGCGCTCGCCCTGTGCGGGCTGGCCACAACCGCCATCGGCGCTGACAGCAGCAAACCTTTGCGGGTGCTGGCTTCATTGCCGATCACCTACGGCCTGGGCGAAGTGCTGCTCAGAGGCACCGATGTCAGCCTTGAGCGCGCGGCGCCAGCCAACCTGCCTGGCAGCCGCCAGACCGCCTACTTCACCGGACGTGGCGCTCCGGCGCTGGCCAAGCTGGCGACCGGCGCCGATGCGGTGATCGGCTTGCGCTCGCTGTGGCCGGACGATCCGCTGTACCCGATTTCCCGGCGCAGCAACATCCGCATCATCGAAGTCGACGCCGCGCGTCCAGTGGATGGCGCCCTGCCCGGCATTGCCGTGCAGCCGGGCAGCAAGGTCGATGGCTTGAACAGTCAGCCGTGGCTGGCCAGCAACAACATGGGACGCATGGCCGACGTGATGGCGGCGGACCTGGTGCGCCTGGCCCCCAAGGCCAAACCTGCGATCGAGGCGAACCTGGCGACGCTGAAACAGCGGTTGCTCAAACTCAGCGCCGACAGCGAAGCGCGCCTTGCTGCCACGGACAACCTCAGCGTGATGAGCCTCAGCGATCACCTTGGCTACCTGATCAGCGGACTCAATCTGGAGTTGGTTGGGCTCGATGCACGGCCGGATGCCGAATGGACGCCAGAGGCGCTGAAGGTATTGGAGGCGACGCTCAAGGACAATGATGTGGCGGTGGTGTTGCATCATCGGCAGCCCTCAGACGCGGTGAAAGCGGCGATTACGGAGGCCGGGAGTCGGTTGGTAGTGTTGAGTGTCGACGCCGCTGATCCGGTGGCGGAACTGGAAGGAAATGTGGATCTGCTGATCAAGGGGTTGAGCGGTGCATAGCACCAGATACACCGCTTTATCGTTCTTCCCGGAGGAGCCAGGCTTGCCGGTGAAGAACGATAACGCGGTATGACAGATAATCCGCAGTGTCTGGTTCGCGGGCAAGCCTCGCTCCTACAGGCGAAGAACGATAACTCAGTGTGACAGCTACGCCGCAGCGCCTGGTTCGCGGGCAAGCCTCGCGCCTACAGGCGGAGAACGATAACGCGGTGTGACAGCTACACCGCAGTGTCTGGTTCTCGGGGCCTCATCGCTCGCTCCTACAGAATGAAAAAGCCCGCTGACCAGACCGGCTCAGCGGGCTTTTTGTTTGCAGGCGTTGACTCAGTGCGCCACAGCCACCTGCTCATCCATCTTCTGGCGCAGACTCAGCGGACGCATATCGGTCCAAGTCTCTTCAATATAGGCCAGGCATTCTTTTTTCAGCCCGCTTTTGCCCACGGTACGCCAGCCCTCGGGCACGGCTTTGTAGTCGGGCCAGATCGAGTATTGCTCTTCATGGTTGACCACGACCTGAAAGAGGATGTCCTCGCGGTCGAATACTGACGTCATGCTGTCTCTCCATCGCTGCAGGGTCGGCTGTACGCTGTGTGCAGCCGCTATATGGAAGGAACGTTCCAGGGCTCTGGAAATTTAGAGACTGGCGGTGGCAGCGGCCAATGCCCTGCCGAAAATCTCGGCCACTCGATCAATTTCCGAGGCGGTGATCACCAGCGGTGGCAGAAAGCGAACCACGGCACCCAGGCGGCCGCCCAGTTCAAGGATCAAGCCGCGCTTGAGGCATTCACGCTGCACCAACGGCGCCAGTCGCGCAAACGCCGGAGGATGACCCAGGGCATCCGTCACTCCGGTCGGATCGACCAGCTCCACACCGAGCATCAGGCCTCGACCTCGAATATCACCCAGTTGCGGGAAGTCACGCTGAAGGATGCGCAGGTGCTCGTTCAGGCGTTTGCCCATGGCGGCGGCATGTTCGCAAACCTTGTGTTCGACCAGGTAACGCATCACGGCGGAACCGGCGGCCATCGCCATCTGATTGCCGCGGAAAGTCCCGGCATGGGCGCCCGGCAGCCAGGTGTCGAGCCAGTCGCGATAGACCACCACGGCTAATGGCAAGCTGCCGCCGATTGCCTTGGACATGACTACCACGTCCGGAATGATCCCGGCGTGCTCGAAAGCGAACATCTTGCCGGTACGGGCAAAGCCGCTCTGAATCTCGTCGACGATCAACGCCACGCCGGCTTTTTCGGTAATCCGGCGCAAGCCGCGCAACCAGTCGAGATCGGCCGGGATGACCCCACCCTCCCCCTGCACTACTTCGACGATCACTGCAGCCGGCAGCTGCACGCCGGCCTCGGGATCGTTCAACAGGTTTTCCAGATAGTGGAGGTTGGCCTTCACCCCCTGAGCGCCACCCAGGCCAAACGGGCAACGGTAATCGTAAGGGTACGGCATGAACTGCACGCCGCTACTAAGCAACGCACCCAGGGGCTTCTTCGGCCCAAGGCTGCCCATCAGGCTCAACGCGCCCTGGCTCATGCCGTGGTAACCGCCCTGGAATGACAGCACGGTGCTGCGGCCGGTGGCCGTACGCACCAGTTTCAGCGCGGCTTCCACCGCATCGGTGCCGGTGGGACCGCAAAACTGGATCTTCGCTTGTGCAGCCAAGGCTTTTGGTAACAAGCCGAACAGGTCCTGGACGAATTGATCCTTAACCGGCGTGGTCAGGTCCAGGGTGTGCAGCGGCAGTTCGTCGGCCAGCACGCGCTGGATCGCTTCGATCACCACCGGGTGGTTGTGCCCCAGGGCCAGCGTCCCGGCGCCGGCCAGGCAATCGATGAACGTGCGACCCTCAACATCTTCGACATACAGGCCCTTGGCGCGCTTGAGTGCCAGGGGAATACGGCGCGGATAGCTGCGGGCGTTGGACTCCTGCTGGCTTTGACGCGCCAGCAACGGCGATTCGTTGAACTGATAAAGCGTGTCGGCCGGCACCGGAGTAAACCGGGCCGACTGGTCTTGCACAAGCCTGGTAGCGACGGCCATCTCTCGACCCCTCAATAAGGTTTTCCTGTTCTGGAAACGCACCGGGAGCCCGAGGATTTAGACCACAGCCAACGCTTTGTGCATGGGGATGGCATAGAGACCCGCTACCGCGAACGCCTGGGCGTAGGCCCGATAACCCAGGCGCCGGTAAAAAGCCTCGCCGGTGCGGGTGCTGTTGAGTCGTGAATGCCGCAGCCCCTGACCGATCAACCAACCTTCGAGATCGCGCACCAGCGCTTTCCCGATCCCGCGACGAAACCATTCCGGCAGTACGTAACAGAACGCTACCTTGCCGTTGCTGGAGGCCATGGCGACACCCACGGGTTTGTCCTGCAAGAGCGCGATGTTCAGGTACAACCGCCGGTCGGTGAACCAGGGAAGAATGTGTTCGATGGTCTTGTTATGGGTCCAGTTGGCAACGGTTCGCAGGTTGTTGCGGTGGTCGGGCACGCAACCGACCCGGATGGAGCGCTTTATGATGCGACAAATGATGCCGGCGTCCGCCGGGGTTGCCTGGCAGGTGTGTAGCGAAGCTTCCATGATGCTGTGACCTCAGTCCGTTGAGTCTGAGCAACGATAGTCGTGGAAGGTCCGGGCGGCCAATACCGAGAAGTTACATCTCATGTGCACACAAACCCAATGCAGGAGCAGCCTTCGGCAGCTCCTGCAGGGGTGTTCAGGTCGGCTGCAACGGCATCGTCAGTTCCACCCGCAAGCCATCCGGCCGGCTGTCGAAATGCAGGGTGCAACCACAGCGCTGGACGATCGCCTGGACAATCGCCAGGCCGAGGCCGCACCCGTTGCTCTGGCCGTTGCGCCAGAAGCGTTGGGTCAGGTGTTGCAGGTCGTCATCGGCAATGCCAGGGCCATGGTCCCGCACCACGAACTGCACGCGGTTACCGCTGGTTTGAAGGCTCAGCTCCACCGGCCCCTCGTCGGGTGTATGGCGCAAGGCGTTGTCCAGGAGGTTACGCAGTGCGGCAATCGACAGCACCGCGGGCATTTTCACCGGGGCATGGGAGACCCTGGTCGGCAGCTGGAGCCTGATGCGCTGACGATCACCACCGGCCGCATCCTGTATGGCGAGTTTCGCCACCTGCTCGGCACTGCACTGCACACCATCGTCAAACGACAGGCTGCCCTCGACTCGCGCCAGCAACAGCAGTTGTTCGAGGGTGCGATGCAGACGGTCGGCGCCCTCTTCGGCCCGGGCCAGGGATTGATCCCGTGCCGCGCCTTCGGTCATGCGCGCCACTTGCAGGTGAGTCTTGATGGCGGTCAGCGGGCTGCGCAATTCATGGGCTGCGTCACCGGTCAGCCGACGCTCGCGTTCGATGGTCTTGCCGATGCGCTGGAACAACTGGTTCTGCGTGTCGAGCAAGGGCTGCAGTTCACTGGGCAACGGCTGGACCTGCAAAGGCTCAAGCGAGTCAGGGCTGCGGCGCATCAAGGCGTCGCGCATGCGATTGAGCGGCGCCAGTCCCTGACCGATGCCGAGCCAGAGCAGGCACAGGCAACCGAGCAGTGCCACGCCCACCGGCACAGAAGCGGCCAGCAGGATCGACATGTTCAGCGCCTCGCGTTCGATTTGCCGGTCGGCCGTGGTGATCCGCAGGTCGCCACGGGCCAGGGTGAAGCTGCGCCACGGCGCACCGTCGATGATCTGGTCGTGGAACCCCATTTTCTCGGCTTCCAGGGTTTGCCCCGGATCACTGTGGCTGCGGGCGAGGATTTCACCCCGTAGCGAACTGACCTGACACGCCATGCCGCCGGGAATATTCAGTTGCTCGGCACTGAAATGGGTACCCTCGCCCTTGCTCGGCAACGCCGGCAATTGCTCCATGAGCCCGGCGACCATACGTGCCGAGGCCACCAGGCGCTGGTCGAGGGAAAACATCATCTGGTTGCGCAAATCGCTGAGCATCCAGGCCGCTGCCAGGGCCCAGATCAGGGCAAAAGCGCCGCCGAGCGTCAGGCTCAGGCGCAAACGCAGGCTCATCACTTTTTCAGTTCCCCTGCCCCATCAGCCGGGCCCAGGCGATAACCCAGGCCGCGCACGGTCTCGACGATGCCGTTGCCGAGCTTGCGCCGCAGGTGATGGATATGAACGTTGAGGGCGTTGCTTTCCAGTTCGTCGTTAAAACCATAGACGCTGTCCTTGAGCTGCTCGGTCGACAGCACCCGGCCACGGTTATGCAGCAGCGCCTGCAACAGTGACTGCTCACGGCGCGACAGGTCCACCGGCTGGCCGGCCAGGGTAGTTTCACGACTGCTCGGATCGTATGTCAGCGGGCCATGCTCGATCAAATTGACGCTGCGCCCCGCCACCCGCCGCAACAGTGTGTGCAAGCGGGCGGCCAGTTCACGCAGATCGAAAGGCTTGAGCAGGTAATCATCCGCACCCGCCTGCAAGCCGTCGACACGATCCGTTACCGAGTCGCGGGCGGTGAGGATCAGCACCGGGATCTCCAAGCCGCTGTGGCGCAACTGCTGCAATAGCTTCAGGCCGTCTTCATCGGGTAACCCGAGGTCGAGCACCATCACGTCGAATTCCGCGACCTTGAGCATCGCCCGGGCAGCGGACGCCGTGGCGACGTGCTCCACGGTCAACCCCTGGGCGGTGAGACCGGCAACGATGCCGCTGGCGATCAGCTCATCGTCTTCGCAAACCAGTACGTGCATGGGCGCTCCAGAAATAAAAACCTGAGTGAAACAGCTCAGGATTAAGGCGTAATTATGTCAACTGCGACGACTGACGAACAGCCCGGCTGTCTGTCACCCCCATTCGTTATATTACAAATAGTTTAGTTGCATGACGATACAAACATCACTAAAAACCATTTCCTGCAAAATAAACCAGAGCGATAAACTATTTACCATACGAACACTACAATCCAACCATCAAATCAAAACCACCAATCCCTGAAGACCCTAATCGACAAACGAAAGAGCCTTCACCCGCTGAAAGGAATCAGCCCATGCCAAACTTCAACAACTTCGTCGCTACAGATTGGCGCTCCGGCAAGGACCGCATTTACTTTTTCTTCAAAGATACCAACAAATACACCCGATTTGACCTTGGCGATCGTCAAGTCCCTGACAGCTTTCCTAGAGAAACCACGCAATACGCGTGGCCCGGTTTCCACGAAAATGCCGAGCACCTGCGGTTTGGCTTCACCACCACGGGCCTGGATACCAGAATCGCCGGTGGTTCCGACGACTTTTCCTGGTTTTTTTATTACGACGGCAAGACCCCAATGGTCTGTAAATACGACCAGGATCAAGATAAGACTTTGAACAACTACCGTGTTGAAAACTCAATATGGGCGCCGATATTTCCCTATTTCGAGCGCATTGTAGCGGGCACCTGGTGGCAACTTACAGGTAAAAAATTCCTGTTTCGCTTCCTCCTCAATGACGGACATTACCTGTCTTTCGACTATCAAAAAAAACGACTGACACACGAAGAAATCACCGCCACCTCCATGCCTGGATTAGAGCGTTTTAAACACCGAATCATAACGGCCGCGCAGAATGACAGAACTTTTGCCGATAGTTTTTACTATATTTTTCTAAACCGAGGTCAGTTCCTCATCTACAACATCCAGCAAAACCATCTGCATTCCGGTCCGCACGGGATGAACGATGAGGCGTGGCCCGGCCTGTTCCGAGACTGAGTATTCGTGAAGGCGCGGTTAATCATCGGTTAATCGCCAACCGCCAATGTGCACCTCACTTGCACAGGGACAAGGCTTACCCATGCGTCGACTATTTTTGTTGTTTGTTCTCTTGATCTCGGGTTTGGCCCAGGCAGGGACTAATCCGTTTGAAACCCAACCTGAATTCCTGCCCGTGGACAAGGCGTTCGTCTTCACTTCCGAGCGCCTTGAATCAGGGGAAACACAGCTCTATTGGCAAATCAACGATGGCTACTACCTCTATCAAAAACGCTTGAAATTTGATGGGCTGCCTGCGGATCAACAGCCTTTGTTACCGGAAGGTGAATCCCACAGCGATGAGTTCTTCGGAGAACAGCAGGTCTATCGTCAAGGCCTCGAACTGAAAATTCCCGCGGGCGCCAGCGGTCAGATAAAGGTCGGCTTCCAGGGCTGTGCCGATGCCGGCCTGTGTTATCCGCCACAAACCCAGGTCGTGGATCTGGGCGGGCAATCCCTGACGGGCACGGCAGACGAAGCGCCGGACCAGGCCTTGGCCAGCAATCTGCAGCAACGAGCACTGGGCTGGAGCCTGCTGGTGTTCTTCGGTCTGGGCTTGCTGCTGGCGTTCACCCCGTGTTCGCTGCCGATGCTACCCATACTGGCCGGGTTGATCGTCGGCAGCGGCGCTACGCCCAGGCGCGGCGTGGCCCTCGCCAGCAGCTATGTGGTGAGCATGGCGCTGGTGTATGCGGCAATGGGTGTGTTGGCTGCATCTTTAGGGGCAAACCTGCAAGCCTGGTTGCAGAACCCTTGGCTGCTAGGCACTTTCGCGGCGATCTTCGTGCTGCTGGCGTTACCGATGTTCGGCTTCTTCGAGCTGCAACTGCCGGTTGCCGTGCGGGATCGCCTGGAAAACGTCTCGCGCAATCAGCGCGGTGGCAGCCTGGTCGGCGCTGGAGCGCTAGGCGCGTTGTCCGGCCTGCTGGTCGGCCCGTGCATGACCGCGCCGCTGGCCGGCGCGCTGCTCTACATCGCACAGAGCGGCAACGCACTGCACGGCGGGTTGATCCTGTTTGCCATGGGCATCGGCATCGGTGTGCCGTTGTTGCTGCTGGTGACGGTTGGCAATCGCTTCCTGCCCAAGCCTGGCGCCTGGATGAATCTGCTCAAAGGCATCTTCGGCTTCCTGTTTCTTGCCACGGCGTTGCTGATGCTGCGCCCGGTGCTGGATGAATCGCTGTGGGTCGGCTTGTGTGGTGCATTGCTGCTGGTCGCGGCCTATAGCGCGTGGAAGCAGTCGGATGGGTTTGGACGCATCGCTCATCTGTTCGGTGCCAGCTCGCTCCTGCTGGGTTTATGGGGCAGCCTATTGCTGATCGGCGCGGCGGCGGGCAGTGATGATCTGTTCAAGCCGTTGCAAGTCTTCCGCGCTTCCAGCTCGGCCGTCGCCACTGTGCCAAGCGGCCACGACGCCTTTACCACGATCAAGGACCCTGCGGTCCTGCAACGGGAACTCGATGCCGCGCAAGCGCAGGGCCAGTGGGTGCTTCTGGACTACTATGCCGACTGGTGCGTGTCGTGCAAGGTCATGGAAAAACAGGTGTTCGGCAAGGCGAAAGTGCTGGAGGCCCTTAGCGACGTGCGCTTGCTCCGACTGGATGTCACCGCCGACAATGCCGCCAGCCGCGAACTGCTCGGCCGTTACAAAGTGCCGGGGCCACCAAGCTTGCTGTGGATCGGCACCGACGGTATCGAACGACGCAGCCAGCGCATCACCGGCGAGGTCGATGCCGACACTTTCCTGCAACGCTGGACCACCACCCGAGACGCCCGTTAATGCTGACTTTTACCCTCGGCACCTTTGCCATCGCGCTTAACCATCTGCTGCTGATCAGTGCCTTGGTGTTAGCGACATTCGTCGGCTGGCGGGTGGCCAAGCGTGGTGGCGAGAACCCCGAGTCGGTGCTGTTCGGCCTGTTCCTGATCGGCATGCTCGCGGCGCGAATCGGTTTTGTCGCCGTTTACTGGACGCACTATCGCAGCGACCCCTGGCAAGTCATCGACCTGCGCGACGGCGGTTTCCTCGCCTGGCCTGGGGTCATCGCACTGGTGCTCGCCACACTATACCGTGGCTGGCGTCGCCCGGGACTGCGTCGTCCCTTGGGCTTCGGCGTGGCCAGCGGCCTGGCATTCTGGTTGCTGGCGACCTTTTCGCTGACCATTTTTGAACAGGGCACGCGCCTTCCGGACATCACCCTGCGCAATTCCGCCGGTGAAACCGTGCAATTGGCGGACTACAAGGGTGGCCCGTTGGTGATCAATCTCTGGGCTACCTGGTGCCCGCCCTGCCGCCGGGAAATGCCGGTGCTGGAGCACGCACAGCAACAGCGCCCCGACCTGACCTTCCTGTTCGTAAACCAGGCCGAAAGCATGCAAAGCGTCAGCACGTTCCTGGAAACCCAAGGCCTGAGCCTGTCCAATGTGCTGTTCGACGGCGGCGGTCGCCTGGGCCAGGCCGTCGGCTCCATGGCATTGCCAACTACGCTGTTCTATAGCCCCGAAGGCCGCCTGTTGGGCAGTCATCTGGGTGAACTGTCACAAGCCAGCCTGGCTCGCGCGCTGGAAAACTTCGATTCCGTTCCTGCCACTTCTTCAAGGAAACTGCCATGTCCCGCCTCCGCCACCTGCTGACCCTGAGCCTGGGTGCCGCCCTCCTGCACCTGCCATCGGTGCAGGCCGAAGAGTTGCCCGAGGCGATCAAGAAGATCGAAGCCAAGGGTGCGAAAATTGTTGGTCAATTCGACGCCCCCGACGGCTTGCGCGGCTACGCGGCGCAATACCAGAACCGCGGCATGGCGCTGTACCTAACGCCCGATGGCAAGCACGTTTTGCTCGGCAATCTGTACGACGCCGAAGGCAACGACCTGAGCAGCGCACCGCTGCAGAAACTGGTGTACGCGCCAATGTCCAAGGAAGTCTGGGGCAAGATGGAGGCAAGCAACTGGATTGCCGACGGCAAGAAGGATGCACCTCGGATCGTCTACATGTTCAGTGACCCTAACTGCCCATACTGCAGCATGTTCTGGGAACAGGCGCGGCCATGGGTCAAGGCTGGCAAGGTGCAGTTGCGGCACATCATGGTCGGAATCATTCGTGAGGACAGCCCGGGCAAATCCGCCGCCCTACTCGCTGCCAAAGACCCGCAAAAAGCCCTGTACGACCACGAAGCCGCTGGCAAGGGCAGCACGCTCAAGGCCTTGAAGGATGTTCCGCCAGCGATCCAGGCGAAGCTCGCCGCCAACATGCAATTGATGGAAGAGCTGGAGTTGTCTGCCACCCCAGCGATTTTCTACATGGACAGCAAGGGTGAACTGCAACAGCAACAAGGCGCGCCGTCGCCGGATAAGTTGGTGAAGATACTCGGACCCAAATAATGGAATCGAACGCAATGGCGCACACCGGCCATTGCGACCGCTCAGATCCGCGTGCAGATTCAACTCCTGGGGCCCTGCCCTTTGCTCACAACTAACGCCTCTAATTGCGATTTTTTTACGCTATGAATGCACGTGAGCCAAGAGAACTGGATAGTCCGTAAGACATCCATAAACAATTAACAACAAGCAAATTCCGCACCACAAAAACACACCAAACACTAATACATCTGCTAGTTTACTTACCTAAATATAGGTGAGATAAGTTGTTTCGCATTAGAAAAAATGATTTAAAACCGCCAAGAAACCTTCATAACCATACAGACAATAAATGATTGAAACTTCAGGATGGAAAAATCATGAACATCAAAACCGAAACCAGAAACAACAACGAAGCCCCGATAATTGAAAACCTCAACATTACGTGGAACTCCATCAGCCTGAGTATAACGCCAAATCCGTTTTATCCTGTAACCACCATAACCGAGAATGGTATAGCTAAAGAGTGGTATCGCGGAAACGGAGGTAACGTTACCATTAATAATCTAACAAGAAACAGAATGTACTCCTGGGAGGTAGTCGGGCTAGACCCTATTATTGGCCAGACAAAGTCATTTATGCTGAATTTTTCTACGCTCGACAGAAAAAAACCAACACCTGTGGACTACTTGGATTATTATGATCTTAAACCCAGTAGCGTTTCATTTTTTTGGCACGGCGGCACAGTAGACGGCGGAACTGCTAAATATGAAATAAAACGAGATGCCGTACTACTCGACACACCCCTTAGGCCCCCCTACATCGACACCACTCCAGCAGAAGGGCGTAATCACACTTACTGCATTCGCACCTTTGATGACGAGCTTAGTTTTTCCGACCCTGTGTGCGTAGAAGTATATTTTGAAGACCTCACCAAACCAACCGACCCCACTAATTTAGTAACAAGCTCCCTTGCCCTGACATTAAGCTGGGAGGAGTCTTACGACAGCTCCGGTACAATTCGTTATCTAATCGATCAAGGTATTGGCAACGATCTGGGGACCACGGTCGAAACCCAGTTTGCTGTTGATCACCTGGAAGCAGATAAGCGATATGAGTTCGGTGTGACAGCAGAGGACCCAACGGGTCATAAGTCGAATCGAGTGATTGTGCACTATCCCCCACTGGGCGTTCCTTTCAAAGGAAAACGATAGCCTCTCATCTGTTGATGGCAGGTGCCACGCAATAAAAAAGGCGCTGAGTGGAATATCCACCCAGCGCCCTTTACCGAGATCATGAAGTTCTTAACTCCCCTTTACCTCAACTGGCGTCTTGTTCTGGTCTTCGATCAAATTGTAGCGATAGACGCGACCTGCTTCCTTGTTGAACGTAAAATCATTTCCTGGAATCAGGTGAACCTTTTTCGTCGGCCGGCATTTATCGTCGTTCTTCGCTTCACAGTCCTTGAAGGCGTCGATAACCACTACGCTATTGCCATTGTTTTGCACTTGATAGCGAACAGCGCTGTTATCGACTTTTGTATCAAACCGGGTGTTGGCCGGGCGAACAAAAAATACCATGCCATAACCGGCCATCACGTTAAACCCGGCAGACATCTCCTTTTCATAGGATTCGCGTTCACTGTCGGAGACGGCAAATTTATCTTCCTTTTCAGGTACGACTGGCATAAAACGGACCCGAAAATAACGCTCTATGCTCCGGTCACCGGTGTACAGCAGGCGGGTTCCCTGGGTTCCCTTGGCCGGTACGATAAGCCGGGCCGGGCTGGCGACCAGACCATCACGGGTGCTGCCCTCGACCATCTTCAATGGTTCTTCGCGGGAAGCGCCGTTCTTTTGGTAAAAAATCTCCTTGATCTCGACTTTGACAAACGCCGTCGAGGTACCGCCGTTACGAATGCGTTTTAGATAACTACTTTGGTTACCTCCCATAAAGTCGTAGAACGTACCAATTTGCAGGCTGGGACCGGCATAAGCCCCCATACTGAACAACGATGTGCAGAGCAGTGTATAAATAAATTTCATGATATAAAGCCTCGTGCTAGAAACTAGCCTGAGTAAGCCTCGGGCCGTGCTACTGCCGTTAGATGTCCGCGTCAAATTTAATCGTAACGGTTCCGCGATAACTACTGTCACTTACCATATGTTCGACTTCGCTGGCGGGTACCTCAAAGTGCAATAAGCTGGGGTTTCTATTGGGCACCCCCAAAGATTTTATGTGTGGAATACCGGTATCCGCATTCAGTGAACGCCGTTCTACTGTATTCCCCACATCGTCCACCCAAGGACTTGGCAGGCTCACACTAATATCGACCGGCACCTGATGAGTTCCGTTACTGATCTCACATCTATTACCCGCCAAACGCTCACAACCGAGCTCCATCTTGAAGGGCGTGCTAGACAATATGAAAAACCGCAGATCAGCCAATAACTTCTCGTTTTGTCGACCATGATTGATCCAATCCATCCAGCCGCCCTTGGGGGCCAAACTAACCCTATCGGTGGACATTTCGACCTTGACGTCTTGCTTCACCGCAAGGTTCAAGTCGAACGTCATCATGGATTGGCTCGGATTCAAACTTCCCATGTTGAAGTCGCTCCCTGGGCCGCCTACCGTGTAGTGCACTGAACCCTGATAACCGCCACTTATCAGCCTCTCTGGTCGTACAGCGCGTAACTCATAATGAACGTCGAGCTTCTGCAAAACCAGGCCGGGAATATTGCGATCGGCATCCCTTGGACATGTATCGACGATTTCATTCGTTGCCCAAAATGCTGAAAAACTGCGTCCGTCATGAGCAGCGGTTTGCTCACTGCCAGCGACTTTAGTGCAATTGCCGGTCTTCTCCGACCACGACGGCGTCCAAAGAAAGGCATGAGCATCAAAATCAGAATATCCTGGTTGTCCAATAAGAGTTTGTGCGGTTTGCCCCATGGTATAACGGGTACCCACCCCGCCAATTCGAATTTGGATCTCTGCAGTTTCGCCAGGAATGCTGTTATGGGTAACCGTAAACGTGCGCCATCTTGCGTCAATACCAAAGGGGATTACGTCACTGGTATTGAAACTCCCCGGCCACGTCAGGGTAATGGGAAATTCGTTACTTCGAATTTTTGCGATGTTACATCGCGAACTAAAGATTGGATTCGCGCAATAGCCGGTAATCGGCGTGTTATTTATAATCACTGCGCTTCCAGGATTACTCGGATCGGGTTTTATTTCTGCGTCCACCACCAATGCATTGGCAGAAGCCGTATAAAATCCACAGAGTGTCGATAACAACACCAGGCGGCTCATTAGCTTGTTCATTTGACTTTCCTGTGTACGCCATGTTCTGGCTGCTATTGTATAAGTGCCTATCAACTGGCTTTCTCAGACTTATAAGCAGCTTCGGCCAAAGTGTCTGGATGACACCGCAGATCGCCTACCATCAGCACATCATTCTCTCGCTGGGAGGTTGGATCGAGCCTGAACTGACATAACAACTGACTGTCGTGCCGCACTTCAAGTGTAGGCGATTTTTCACTAAGTTCCATGGAGAAGAACCCATCGACTTCGCTGACGCCACGACTGGCATGGTTGATAACATGATGGCCTTTCAACGGTTTTCCACTGGCATCCACCAGACGGCCCATCACCGTCACGGTCTTGAGGATACGCACCTGGCGATAATCCACGCCGCCCTTATTCAAGTGATAAGTGGTACGCGCAGGGTGAATGGATGCGGCGGGCACGTCTGTACCGTTGAAATCAAAATTCACCGTGCCGTTCTTGTAGGCCGACACCGGAATGAAATTACGTCCTGGACGTAACGTGGTGCTGGTGCCGGACAAATCGTCGGCGCGCATCTGGATATCATCCACCTCGCTTTCGACATCAATGATCATTCCCGCCTGCCTCGTCGAGGCCTGACCGCTGAGAACAGCCTTTTGGCCACTGACTGCCAGGGTGCTGTCCAGATTCAAACCACCGCTGACGTGACCGTTGTAGGAAGAACGTTGTACATGCATGGAGCCGTTGACCTGATCGGTGATGAAATCGGCCGTGCCCGCCAGCCCCGTCCCGTAGACATCCCTACTGGCGGTTGCAGAAACACTTTGCAGTACGTGATCCTTGAGGTCCCGACGATAGGAAACCGATGCGTTGGAATCGCGCCCACCGTCACGCGATGTGCGCTGACCGACGCTACCGGACACTTGGTGACCGTCTGAGCCCAGCGCCAGGCGCAGGCTGATATCGACCCCCCTGTTGCGCTGATCAGCCGTGCCAACTGTCCCCGGCCGGTCAAATACCGCCACGCGCCAGTCGGCGTTATGGCCAAACAGCTGTGCATTACGGGTCCAACTCAGGTCGATGCCCAAGCCCTCGGAGTACCCTTCGCTATGGGAGACTTGCGCGCTGACCGAACTCTTGCTGTTCAGGCGCTGGTTTACCGCCAGCGACGTGTTGCTGGTTTGCCCGTTATAGGTATTGCGCTGGCGAATATGGGTCCCGTCCGGCAGCTGTTCGTAAGTATTGCGCGTGTCCAGCCAACTGCGCTGATGGCGCAATACCAGGCTACCACCGTTGTATTGATGCACAGCTTGCAGCTCCATCCCCGTGCCTTGGCCCTTGGTCTGGGAAACGCTGCTATAGAAAGAGGTCCTGTCGCCCGCCGTCCACTCGGCGGAAGTGCCTAACTGCATTTGCTCCTTGACCTGTCGCGCGGACAAGCCCAGGACAACTCGCGGATGCAATAGAAAGTTGAAGGCTGCGCCCGCGGTCAAATCACCATCATCGCGTTCCTGCCAATTGCTGAGCAACTTGCTTTCGCGACCGGCGAAAAGGTTGTAACGCCAGCGATTTTCCGGGTTGTTCCAGTTCCTGGGCTTGTAGATAAGTTCCCGGTTGCTGGAGATCAACTGGCCGTCTTCGATCAGGCGCACTTCCACCTCGTAGATCCCGCCCGGCAACGGACGCGTGTCCAGCGTCTGAAGTCCGCTGGCTACCTGCTGGCTATTGATCAGCACGCCGTTGCGATAAATTTCGACCATCGCTTGGCGATTGGCGGTCACGGAAATCGGATAGAGGCTGGGTTTAGGGTTATCAATTGCCAGGCTGTCAGAACTGCCATACATCATGCCCAACACCGTATCGGGGCCAGAGCCGATGGTGCGCATTGGCCGAGTCAGGCCTTGCGCGCTGGGTGTAAAGTAACCGGCACGAAAGAAGGTGCCTTCCAGTTCCCGCTGGGTATGCAGTTCGTGGACCGCATGCTTGATGCCCGTGTCGGCACCCGACATACGCGAGAGTTGCGCGTTGAAGGTGTTCGTCCAGTTAGCCAGACTCGCGCTCGCTTCCAGGCCATAACGACCGGCCGGGTTCTGCTCTTGTCCACCACTGATGTTCAGTTGATTGCGCACAATCAGGCCGACGCTGCCGCCTTCCGGCTGATCGTGAAACTGGCGAGCTTGCGGATCGCGTTCGGCGTTGGCCGTTACCAGCGACACCGTGGAGTCTTCAAGGCTGTAGTGAACCGTCAGCAATTCCCGAGGGCAGCCGCTTTTGCACGCGCCCAACGCCACGCCCTGGATCAAGAGAGCGGCCCACTCATCGCGCTCGCTGGAAGTCAGGTCACTGTCTCGTGTGTCGGTAAAGTTGATCAGTGTCACCCGCTCGTCACGGCTTAACAGGATCATTGCTTCGCCTAGAAACTGTTGATCAACTTCCACCCGGACTGCCAATGGAACATCAAAAAAGAATTCATGAAAATCTGCAGGCAAGCCTTCAGCCTGTTGAAGCAAACTAACGGACTGGGCCGCTGGCTTGGTTTCACTGGCAAGCGCGCCCGCGCAAATAATTAGCGCAAGCGCTCCCGCGATAGGAGTCTTCGAAAACATGGAAGTTTATCTCAAGTTAGCGCTTGCTTGTGCAAGTTAGAATGCGGCCGACGAAGCGTGTCGACCACACAGATAGCTTATGGATTGGGAGTATTTATTTAACTATTATGGAGCATCAAATGTAACATTGACGTTGCCGCGATAGTTACCTTCAGGGTAGCCGCCACCTGGTTTAACTGCACTAACTTCCATATCCGCATTCATTTCACTTACCGCGGCATCAGCATCAACGACACTCGTCGGGGCACCATCAACCAATGTTACACCGTTGAATTTCACATTCAGATCGATAGTATTGGCGCCCGAAACCATGTTAGTTGGGCCATTAAGGGTTGCCATGATCGCAGGGCCGGTCGTACCACCAGCTGCACTTTTTGCCTTGAACTTAAGGACCATATCTTTCACTTCAGGAGCCGCCGGATCGGAAGCATCCACAATAAAGCGCTGCGGCAGTGTTACAGTGTCGACTGACACAGGCTGAACATAGAAGTCAGCACTTGGAATATCGGCAATCACTTCAATATCATGAGTTTGGGGAGTAGCCAGTGCGGCCGAAGAAGCAAAAGCCATAGCCAGCACGGAAGTAGACATTGCAATTTTCTTGAACATTAATTTCACCTTTAAGCATCAAAATAATAGTGCAAGCTTCAGCCAAGCGACAAAAGTCCACACCGGATTGTTTATCAAGTTGGTTATAATGCAACACTGCATTCAACGGGGCGCATCTTCGCGCTTTCTGAAGGACCGGTATGCCGGATTTTTCTGTACTTCTTGTAGGACTTATCCTGACGCCTGAAGGACCAACCTGTAAGCTACCTCTATATTGCTGGTAGGAATTTTCGTATGGTATAGCTGATCCCAAGCCTGGCACGATTACGGCCAGGAGCGGTCATCCGACGTTTCAAGAACAGCAGGCCCAAGCTACGAGAACCGGTGCCTGGGACAATAGAAAGATCATGGCATGTGCACATAGCAGTGCGGCTGGGACACAACTGACGCTTGAAGAAAATTCTGAGCCTGAGATCAACCCGTCAACTACCACCCGATTGGCCAGTGCTCCACGGAAAAGGGGACTGCGAATAAAAAAAATCCCGATGCACAGGCATCGGGACTGGGTGAAGCGCATCAAGCCAACTGCGTCAAAAAGTTACTGTTGGTGTTTGAAAGGAAAACCGATCGGAGGGGAACTGTCAAAAGACTCATCCCACTTTAGAATCAAAGTAAGATGCGAAGTTGACAGATTGGCTGGATCAGTGGGCGCGGTAAAGTCATCGAAACACACGGTGACAGTAGTTTTCTCGGAAAGATTGAACTGATCATCCATGGTTAGGCCATTATAAGGGCCTCCAAATGAGGCTGCGGCTTTTCCTGATGGCCACAGATCACCAGCGTGGTCGCTGCATCCAACTCACCCAGTCGCTGCAACAGATCATCCCGGCCAAAAGAAAACCCGCCCCATCAGTACGATACTTTCACGCAAACGATCCTCAGGCAAAACCGCCCAGGAAGCACGGAATCAAAGCCCCTCCAGCTCAGCCATCAGATCATTCAACCGCTCCACCTTCTCCTCGGTAATATCGCTTGTCGCCAACCCGTCGATGTACTCGGCCAGCTCCTCCACCGTGGTGCACTCGAACATCGCCCGCAGCGGCACATCACGCTGCAGGGTTTTCTGCACCCGCGAAGCGATCTGCGTGGCCAGCAACGAATGCCCGCCGAGCTCGAAGAAGTTGTCGCGGATGCCGACTTTCCCGACCTTCAGCACCTCGGCCCAGATAGCCGCCAACGTCTGCTCCAGGTCGTTGCGCGGCGCCTGGTAATCCTGGCTTTGCAACAGGCCGATCTCCAGCGCCGGCAGGGCCTTGCGATCCAGTTTGCCGTTGGCGTTGCGCGGCAGCTTGTCGAGCCACAACCAGTGCAGCGGCACCATGTATTCCGGCAGCTCGGCGCGCAGGCGTTGCTTGATCTGCTCCAGGCAATGAGCAGGATCGAACGTTGAATCCGCCGCCACCAGATAACCCACCAGATGCTTGCCATTGATCCCCTCCTGCACGCCGACTGCCGCGTCGCGCATTTGCGGCTGTTCATGCAGGCGCGCTTCGATTTCACCCAATTCGATACGGTAGCCGCGGATCTTCACCTGATGGTCGATGCGCCCGACGTATTCCAGCATGCCGTCACTGCGACGGCGGGCCAGGTCGCCGGTGCGATACAGGCGCTCGCCTGGGGCACCAAACGCATTGGGCACAAACACCTGGGCCGTGCGCAGCGGATCGCTGACGTAGCCGCGCCCAACCCCGGTGCCCGCCACGCACAACTCGCCCACCGCACCCAGCGGCACCAGCTGCAGCGCACCATCGAGCAGGTACAGGCGGTTATTGTCGGTCGGCGTACCGATCGGCAAATAGCTGCCGCGGGTGGAGGCCATGTCGACGCGAAAGAACGCCACGTCATCCGAGCATTCCGCCGGGCCATAGGCATTCACCAGCCCGATCTCCGGGTAACGCAGCAGCCATTGATGCGCCAGTTCCGGCGGCATCGCCTCCCCCGTCGGCAACATCCAGCGCAGGCCATCGAGGCGCATGCGTTCCTGGGCGAGCATGCCCTGGATCAGCGACGGCACGCTCTCCAGCACCGTGATGCCTTGCGCCGAAACATGCGCCAGCAAACCCTGCGGATCGTGGGCAATGCTGTTCGGCACGATGTCCACCCGCGCGCCGAACAACGGCGCGGCGAGGAACTGCCACACGGAAATATCGAAGCTTTGCGAAGCGGTCTGGGCAATCACGTCAGCCTCGCCGAGGCTCAGGTACGGTACCTTGCTCAACTGGTTGTTGAGCATGCCGCGCTGCTCGACCATCACGCCCTTGGGCAAACCGGTGGAGCCGGAGGTGTAGATCACGTAGGCCAGGTTATCCGGCCCGCTGTGGATGCCCGGATTGGCCACCGATACATGGCTCGCCTGTACCTCTTCCCAGACCAGCAACCGAGGCCGACTGGCGCAACCGAATTCATCCAGCAACGCCAGTGCTTGCGCGTGACAGGCTCGAGTGCACACTAGCAACGGCGTGCGACTCAGGTCGATGATGCGACTCAAGCGCTGGCCCGGTAGCCCCGGATCCAGCGGCAGATAACCCGCCCCCGCCTTGAAACTGCCAATGATCATGCCGAGCAAATCGAGGCTGCGTTCGGCCAACAGCGCCACCGGTTGATCCAGCCCGACGCCAGCGGCAACCAGTGCATGGCCGAGGCGGTTACTGCGCTGGTTCAGTTCCAGATAGTTGTAGTGCTGATCCAGACAACTGGCGGCAATACGCAGCGGGTGGGCAGCCACTTGCGCTTCAAACAAGGCAACGTAGCTCTGCTCCAAGGGGTATGCATGTTCGCTCTGGTTGCAGCCGTGGATCAGGAATTCATGTTCCTCAGTGCCCAGCAACGGCAGGTCCGCCATGTCACCATGGAAACCTTCGACCAACGCCAGCAACAGGCGCTTGAACTCGCCAAGCATGCGCTCGACCGTGGATTCATCGAAATAACGCTGGTCATAGGACAGGTGCAAACCCAGGTCATCACCCGGATAGCACACTGCCGTCAGCGGGAAATTTGTGTGGGTGCGGCCCGAATCCGACGTCGCATTCAGGCTTTGCGCACGGTCGAGCACCGAGACTTCCACCGGGGCGTTTTCGAATACGAACAGGCTGTCGAACAGCGGCTGGCCCTTGGGCAGTTCGCTGTTTTCCTGAATGCTCACCAGCGGCAGGTACTCGTACTCACGCAGTTGCATGTTGCTGTCGAGTAAAGCGCTCAGCCATTGGCGCACACTGCAACGCTGATGGTCGTCAGGGATTTTCACCCGCAGTGCGATGCTGTTGATGAACAGGCCGACGGTGCGTTGCATCTCTGGCATCTCGACCGGACGTCCAGCCACCGTGACCCCGAACAGCACGTCGCGATCTCCACTCAGCCTGCGCAATACCAGGGCCCACGCCGCCTGGGCAAAGGTATTGATGGTCAGCTGATGCGCCTGGGCCAGTTCACGCAGCCGTGCACCGTCACGGGCATCAAGGCGGGTGTAGCGGTCGCCGACGATCATGCCGCCGCTGTCGCCGGCATGTTCGCGCAGGAACGGCCGGTCGCTCGGGATCGGCGTGGTCCGCTCGAACCCTTGCAGGTTGGTTTTCCACCATTGCCGCGCTTGGGCCAGGCTCTGGTGTTGCAGCCAGGCGATGTAGTCGCGGTAACGCGGCGCTACGGCCAACTGCGCTTCCCGGCCTTCGCCGAGGGCGGTGTAGATCTCGAAGAAGTCGTTCATCAGCAGGGAGCGGCACCAGGCATCGATCAGGATGTGGTGGTTGCTCATCATGAACCAGTAACGTGCCGCACCCACCCGGATCAGGCGCAAGTGGAACGGTGCCTGGTTGAGCAGGTCGAACCCGGCCTCGCGCTCGGACTTGAGCAGGGCTTGCAGCTTCGGCTCCTGCTCGGCGGCGGCGATCTTGCTCCAGTCCAGATATTCGATCGGCGTGCTGCCCGGTTTGTGGATAACCTGCAGCATGCCTTCGCCGACGTTCCAGCAGAACGAGGCGCGCAAGGCTTCGTGGCGGGCGATAACCGCCTGCCAGGCCTGGACGAAACGCCGCGCATCGAGCTCGCTGTCGATGCGGTAGCGATCCTGCATGTAGTACAGGCCCGTGCCCGGTTCCAACAGGGTGTGCAGCAGCATGCCTTCCTGCATGGGCGTCAGCGGGTAGACGTCTTCGATCAGCGCTGCAGAAATCGGCAGTGCATCCAGTTGCGCCTGGTTTAGTTTCGCCAGCGGGAAGTCTGACGGCGTCAGGCCGCCCGCGTCATCGCGCAGGCAGTGCTCGATCAGGCTGCTCAACTCACACAAGTAAGCATTGGCCAATTCGCTGATGGTCTGGGGCGCATAGCGTTCGGCGCTGAAGGTCCAGCGCAGCACCAGTTCGCCGCCGTAGACCTGACTGTCGACGCTCAATTCATTCGGCAGCGGCGCCTGCGCATCAAAGGCCGCGCCAACCGCTTCATCCAGCGGATGGAACAGTGCATCGGCCGCAAAGCTCTGGTCGAACTGACCCAGGTAGTTGAAGGTAATCGGCGCCGCCGGCAGCTCGGCCATGCGCTGGCGGGTAGGCTCATCGGCCAGATAACGCAGCACGCCATAGCCCAGCCCTTTGTGCGGTACGGCGCGCAATTGCTCCTTGATCGCCTTGATCGAGGCGCCCTGCCCGGCCACCTCCTCGATGTTCGCGGGTGTCAGGCGCAGCGGGTAGGCGCTGGTGAACCAGCCGACGGTGCGGGTCAGGTCGATGTCGTCGAACAGCGCCTCGCGACCATGGCCTTCAAGTTGAATCAGCGCCGACGCGTGACCGCTCCATCGGCACAACACACGGGCCAATGCAGTCAGCAGCAGGTCGTTGACCTGGGTGCGATATGCACTCGGCGCCTGTTGCAGTAATTGCCGGGTGCGCTCGCTGTCGAGGCGCACGCTGACGGTTTGCGCATGGCGATGCTGGCGACCACCCTGCGGTCGATCGCAGGGCAACTCGGCGCTCGGCCCGGCCAATTGCGCCTGCCACCAGCCCAGTTCTTCACGCAGGGATTCGCTGCCGGCATAGGCCTGCAAGCGGGCGGCCCAGTCCTTGAAGGCACTGGTCTTGGCCGGCATTTGCACCGGCTGTTGTGCGTCAAGTTGGCGATAGACGCTCTGCAGATCTTCCAGCAGCACGCGCCATGAAACGCCGTCGGTTACCAGGTGGTGAATCGCGATGAACAAGCGCTGCTGACCTTCGGGACCGTCGACCAGCAACACCCGCAGCAACGGCCCCTCTTCGAGATCGAGGCTGCGCTGGGCGTCGGCGAACAGGGCGGCGCATTGGTCCATGGACGCGACGCGCACTTGCCACAGCACCGGCACATCGGACATCGCCTGGTGCCGGGCTTGCCACTGACCGCCCACCTGGCGGAAGCGCAAGCGCAACGCATCGTGCTGTTCAATCACCGCCAGCAAAGCTTGCTCCAGGCGATGGGGTTCCAGGGCCTCGCTCGGTTGCAGCAGCAACGCCTGGTTCCAGTGTTGGCGCTGGGCAATGGCGGTGTCGAAGAACCAGTGCTGGATCGGCGTCAGGCGCGACTCGCCGCTGAGCAAGCCTTGCTCGGCGGTGACCTGCCCGGTGCGGGTCGCCACGGCGGCAAGGGTCTGCACGGTCTGGTGCTGGAACAGGTCGCGGGGGCTGAAGTAAATGCCCTGCTGGCGCGCGCGGCTGACCACCTGGATCGACAGGATCGAGTCGCCACCAAGCTCAAAGAAGTTATCGTTGCGCCCGACCTGTTTGATGTTCAGCACTTCGCACCAGATCTGCGCCAACGTCAGCTCCAGCGCGTTGCTGGGTGCCACATAGTGCTGGCGATTAAGCTCCGTGTCTGGTGCAGGCAGTGCGCGACGGTCGAGTTTGCCGTTGGCGGTCAGCGGCATGCTCGCCATCAGGATCAGGTGCGTGGGCACCATGTAATCCGGCAGCTGGGACTTGAGGTGCGACTTGAGTGATTCACGCAGTGCGGCTTGATGCGACTCGTCCTGTTCGGCGACGTCGGATACCAGATAGCCAACCAGTTGTTTGCCGCTCGGTGCATCGAGCGCCAACACCACCGCTTCACGTACCGATGGATGTTCCAGCAAACGGCTTTCGATCTCGCCCAGTTCAATGCGGAAACCGCGAATTTTCACTTGATGGTCGATTCGCCCGAGGTATTCCACCAGGCCATCGGCGCGCTGGCGCACCAGGTCACCGGTACGGTAGATACGCCCGCCGTCGCCGGCAAACGGATCGGCAACGAAGCGCTCCGCGGTCATGCCTGGACGTTGGTGATAACCCTGGGCCAGGCCGGCACCACCGACGTACAACTCGCCGGTCGCACCCTGTGGCAGCAACGCCAGGTCGGCATCGAGAATGTACGCCACGCGGTCGCCGATCACGCTGCCGATCGGTACGCTGCCGGCGCCTTCTTCCAATGCTTCGGGGGCCAGGCTGGCCAGCGGCATGACCACGGTTTCCGTCGGGCCGTAGGCATTGAAGAACAGGCTCGGCTTGAACGCCGCACGAATCCGCGCCAGGTGTTCGCCGGTCAGCGCTTCGCCACCGGTGATAATCATGCGCACCGGCAAGGTTGCGTTCTGCGTTGCCAGCCACTGCGCCAACTGGCTGCCGTAGCTCGGGGTGAAACCGAGGATATTGATATGGTGGCGACGGATCAGTTCGCAGATCTCTTGCGCGTCCCACTGGCCCTGGGCACGCAGCACAACCTGTGCACCGCTCAGCAGCGGCGCCAACAAGCGCTCGGAGGCGGCGTCGAAGTTGATCGAATAGAAGTGCAACTCGCAGTCGTCCGGGCGCATGCCGAAACGCTCGATCACCGCGCGGCAATGCATGGCGATTTCGCCGTGGGACACCACCACGCCTTTGGGTTTACCGGTGGAACCCGAGGTGTAGATCAAGTAAGCCTGATGTTGCGGCAGGCTGCTGTCAGGCAGTTCGCAGACGGGATAATTGGCAAGCGCCGCAGAGTCTTCCTCCAGGCACCAGCGGCCGACGCCCGCGGGCAAATCGCCAAGGGCCTGGAACATCGCCGCGTCACTGAGCAGCAAACCGACGCCGCTGTCTTCGATCATGTAGAGCAAGCGATCCAGCGGGTATTCCGGGTCCAGCGGCACGTAGGCGCCGCCGGCCTTGAGGATCGCCAGCAGGCCGATGACCATCTCCAGCGAACGCTCCAGCGCCAGGCCCACCCGCACCTGCGGGCCCACGCCGCGCTCGCGCAGCATCCAGGCCAGGCGATTGGCGCGGCTGTCGAGTTCGGCGTAGCTCAGGGTGTGCCCGGCAAACGTCAGGGCCGGCGCATCGGGACGCGCCCGGGCCTGTTCGCTGAACAGCTGATGGATGCACTGGTCGAGTCGATGCGCGCCCGGCTCGACGCCCAGGCTGTCGAGCAACTGTTGTTGCTCGCCGGCTTCGAGCAACGGCAACTCACTGAGGCGCTGCTGCGGATCGGCAATCAGCGCCTCCAGCAGGTTGCGCCAATGGGCGGCCATGCGCGCAATGCGCGGCTCGTCGAACAGGTCGGTGCTGTAGGTCAGGCAGCAACCGAGGCGATGGTCGAGGTCGGTGACTTCCAGGTTGAGGTCGAACTTGGTCGCGCGGGCATCGTTGGCCAGGTATTGTACGGTCATGCCAGCCAGGCTGCGGCTCTGCTGGAATTCCCAGCGCTGCACGTTGCACATTACCTGGAACAGCGGGTTGTAGGCGGCGCTGCGCGGTGGCTGCAAGGCTTCCACCAGATGATCGAATGGCAGGTCCTGATGGGACTGGCCCTCGATCACGGTGTGGCGAACCTGCTCGAACAACTCGCCGACGGACATCTGCCCATCGAGCTGGCAACGCAGCACCTGGGTGTTGAGGAACGCGCCGATCAGCCCTTCGCTTTCCGGGCGAATGCGGTTGGCCACCGGCGCGCCGATGCGCAGGTCGGTCTGGCCGCTATAGCGATACAGCAGCGTGGCCAGGGCGGCGGTCATGGTCATGAACAGGGTCAAGCCGTTTTGCGCATTGAAGGCACGCACCCGTGCCGCCAGATCGTCGCTCAGGTCGAAACGGTACAACTCGCCCTGGTGGCTTTGTACCGGAGGACGCGGACGGTCGGCCGGCAATTCCAGCAGCGGATGCTCGCGGCCCAGTTGCGCCGTCCAGTAGTCGAGCTGGCGCTGGCGTTCACCGGACTCCAGCCATTGCCGCTGCCAGACGCTGTAATCCAGGTACTGCACCGGCAACGGCGCCAGCGGTGATTCGCGTTCCTCGACGAAGGCTTCGTAGAGCACACTGAGTTCCCGGGCAAAGATGTCCATCGCCCAGCCTTCGGTGACGATGTGGTGCAGGGTCAGCACCAGGTAGTGCTCCTGTTCGGCTGTCTTGACCAGGCAGGCGCGCAGCAGCGGGCCGGTTTCCAGATCGAAGGGTTTGTGCGCCTCATCGTCGGCCAGTTGCTGGACTTGCCACTCACGGCCATCGGCATCCAGCGCGGTGAAGTCCTTGCAGTCGATGCGCACTGAGGTTGAGGCATGCACCTGTTGGCGCGCGACGCCATCGACACTGGGGAAAGTGGTGCGCAGGGTTTCGTGACGCATGATCAGCGCCTGCAACGCGGCCTCGAAACGCTCGACATCGAGCACCCCGCGCAGGCGCGCCATGCCACCGACGTTGTAGGCCGGGCTGTCCGGTTCCATCTGCCAGAGGAACCACATGCGCTGTTGGGAATAGGACAACGGCACCGCTTGGCTTCGGTCGACCTGGGCGATTGGCGGCTGTTCGTTGGTACGACCGCTGGCCTGGATCAGGCGCACCTGTTCGGCAAAGGCGCCCAGCCCGCTGTTTTCGAACAGGGCGCGCAAAGGCAACTCGACGTCGCAGGCCTGACGCGTGCGGGAGATGATTTGCGTGGCCAGCAGCGAATGGCCGCCAAGGGCGAAGAAGTCATCGCCCAGGCCGACTTGCCCCAGGCCCAGTACTGCACGCCAGATGTCGGCGATTTGCCGTTGCAGTTCGGTCACCGGTTCGACGTGTTCGCGCACCTGCCACTGCGGTTCCGGCAAGGCACGACGGTCGAGTTTACCGCTCGGGCTGAGGGGCATCTCGTCCAGGCGCATCAGCTGTGACGGGACCATGTATTCCGGCAGTTCCGCCGCCAGCACGTTTTTCAGGCGGGTGCTTTGGGCTTCTTCGGATTCAGTAGAGTCGGCGGTGTAGTAACCGATCAACTGGCCGCCGGCGGACGTTTCGCGCACCAGCACCACCGCCTGGGCGACACCTTCTTGCGCCAACAACCGCGCTTCGATTTCTTCCGGCTCGACACGGAAGCCGCGCAGCTTGACCTGCTGATCGAGACGTCCGAGGTATTCGATCACCCCATCGGTAGTCCAGCGCGCACGGTCACCGGTGCGGTACAGACGCGCGCCCTGCTCGCCCAGTGGATCGACGACAAAACGCTCGGCGGTCAGGCCCGGACGGCCCAGATAACCGCGGGCCAGGCCGATGCCGCTGATGCACAGTTCACCCGGCACGCCGGCCGGCAGGGGATTCAGATCAGGGTCGAGTACGCGGCAGATCACGTTGCCCAGCGGCCGGCCAATCGGCGAGCGATCGCCATCGGCGCTGGAGCAATGCCAATGGGTCACGTTGATCGCGGTTTCGGTCGGGCCGTAGCGGTTGTGCAATTGCACGGCCGGCAGTCGCTCCAGCACCCGATTGCGCAGGTCGGCGGGCAGCGCTTCGCCACCGGAGAACAACCGACGCAGGCTGGTGCATTCGGCGCTGAGCGGTTCGTCGATGAACAACGCCAGCAGCGGCGGCACGAAGTGCAGCGTGGTCACGCCGTAGGCTTGAACCAGCTGCGCGATGCGCTGCGGATCGCGGTGTTCACCCGGCCCGGCCAGCAGCAGCCGGGCCCCAGTGATCAGCGGCCAGAAGCACTCCCACACCGACACGTCGAAACTGATCGGCGCTTTCTGCATCAGCACATCGGTTTCATTCAGGCGATAGGTGTCCTGCATCCATTGCAAACGTTCGGCGAGGGCCGCGTGGGTGTTGCCGACGCCTTTCGGTTGCCCGGTCGAGCCGGAGGTGTAGATCACGTAGGCCAGGTTGTCGCCGTGCAGGTGCAGGCCCGGCGTGTGGCTTGGCCAGTTTTCCAGGTGCAGGGCGTCCATCGCGATCACGCTGACGCCGTCGGTCGCTGGCAAGCGCTCGAGCAATTGAGTGTGCGTCAGCAGCAACTCGACGCCGCTGTCGCTGAGCATGTAGGCCAGCCGTTCGGCGGGGTAATCCGGATCGAGTGGCACGTAGGCGCCACCGGCCTTGATGATCGCCAGCAGTCCGATCAACAGTTGCGGCGAGCGCTCGCCGGCAATGGCCACGCACACATCCGGACCGACGCCTTTGTCGCGCAGGTAGTGGGCCAGACGATTGGCCTGGGTGTGCAGTTCGGCGAAATCGAGGCTGCCACCGTCCCACAGCAGCGCGGTGCGTTCCGGTGTCTGACGGGCTTGTTGGTTGAGCAGTTCCGGCAGCCACTGGCTGGCGGGTGGGCACGGAGCCACGGCCCATTCGGCTTGCTGATTTATTTCAGTTCCGGTCAGCAGTGGCAGATCACCGATGGCGGTTTCAGGTTGTTCACTAATGACGCGCAACAGGCGGCTGTAGTGCTCGACCAGGCGTTCGATGGTCGCGGCATCGAACAGCTCGCTGGCGTAGTCGAAGGACAGGCTCAGGCGCCCGTTGCGATCTTCTTCGCTGTGCAACTGCAGGTCGAACTTGGCCTCGCGACTGTGCCACGGCAGTTCCTCGGCAAGCAGCCCGGGTAGGCGTTTCAAGGCGCTGAGATCCCGTTGCTGGTGGTTGAACATGACCTGGAACAGGCCCTGTTCGCGCGCCTGGGGGAAGGCCTCGAGCAGTTGCTCGAACGGCAGATCCTGATGCGCCTGCGCCCCCAAGGCAGCCTGTCGGGTTTGTGCCAACAACTCAACGAATGGCAGGCGCGAATCCACCTCGGCGCGCAGCACCTGGGTATTGATGAAGAAGCCGATCAGGCCTTGGGTTTCCAGGCGTGGGCGGTTGGCATTCGGCACGCCGATGCGGATGTCGCGCTGCCCGCTGTAGCGATGCAACAGGCTCTGAAACGCGGCCAGCAAGAGCATGTACGGCGTGGCTTGATAAGCCTGGGCAGTATGGCGAATATCATCGCTCAAGTCCGCCCCCAGGCGCACGGTATGGCGGGCGGCGCTGTGCAGCTGTTGCGCCGAGCGCGGGTGGTCGGTGGCCAGGTTCAGGGTTGGATGCTCATCGCCCAACTGCGCCTTCCAATAAGCCAGTTGGCGCTCGCCCTCCCCTTGCGCCAGCCATTGGCGCTGCCAACTGCCGTAGTCGGCGTACTGGGTCGGCAGTGGCGCGAGCGTGGCTTGTTGTCCTTGGGCAGCCGCCGCGTACAGCCGGGAAAATTCGTCGATCAACACATTCATCGACCAGCCGTCAGCGATGATGTGATGCAGCGTCACCAGCAGTTGGTGATCTTCGTCGTCGAGGCGCACCAGCGTTACCCAGAGCAACGGCCCCTTCTCCAGGTCGAACTGAGTGCGCGCTTCGTCCTCGCGGATTTGCCGAGCCTTGGCTTCACGCTCGGCCAGCGGCAGATCGCTGATATCGATGCGTTGCAGATTGAATTCAGCGGCCGTAACGACCTGCTGCAGCGCCACCCCGTCACGCTCGAAGAAACGTGTGCGCAGGGATTCGTGGCGCTCGATCAACTGCTGGAAACTGCCGCGCAGGGCGTCTTCGTCCAGTTCGCCGCGCAGGCGCAAGGCACCGGGAATGTTGTAGGCGCTGCTCTGCGGGTCGAGCTGCCAGGTGATCCACAGGCGATTCTGCGCCAGGGATTGCGGCATGGCCTCGCTACGCGACAGCGCGCTGATCGCGCCTTGGGCGAGGCCACCGTCCTGCTGTTGCCGCGCCACCGCGTCGGCGAAGGCACCAAGGGTCGGCGCTTCGAACAGCAGGCGCAGGTTCAGCTCCAGGCCAAGTTGTTCCCGCAGACGCGCCACCACTTGCGTGGCCGCGATGGAGTTGCCGCCCAGCAGGAAGAAGTGATCGTCGGCAGCGACCTGCTGGACCTGCAATTGCTCGCACCAGATCTGGCCGATCAGGCTTTGCAACTCACAGGCGGACTCAACGTTGCCTGTGCTTTCTGTGACCGCCGAAGGGAACAGCGCATAACTGTCGAGGCTGCCTTCGGCCAGGCGATTGCGGCACGCCGAGCGTTGCAGTTTGCCGCTGGAAGTCTTGGGCAAGGCGCCCGGATTGAGCAGCACCACCACGCTCGGCGCTTCCTGGTACGCCTCGGCCACGGCCTGGCGGATAGCCTTGATCAAGGCCTCGGGCGGGAGGATTTTTTGCACACTGCGGCTGATCTCCGCAGCGATGCCGATGCCTTCCTGGCCATCGATATTGACCGCAAAGGCGGCGACGCGCCCCTTGCGCACCACTTCCACTTCACGCTCGACGGTCTGTTCGATGTCTTGTGGATAAAGGTTGTGCCCGCGCACGATCAGCATGTCTTTCAGGCGCCCGGTGATGAACAGCTCACCGTCGCGCGTGAAACCCAGGTCACCGGTGCGCAGCCATTTTTTACCTGCGTGCTGGACGAAGGTCTTGGCCGAGGCTTCGGGGTTGCGCCAGTAACCGTGGGCGATGCTCGGGCCGCTGGCCCAGACTTCGCCGACCGCGTTGTCAGCCAGTTCGTTGAGCGATGCCGGGTCCATGATCAACACCGTGTGATCCGGCTGGCTGACGCCGCAGCTCATGATCGCGCTGCCCTCGCCGGCTTCGGCACGGTTTTGCGCCAGGGCCCGGTCGTCCACTCGCAAATTGCCGATGCCTTGGCCGCGCGGAGTACCGGCGACGAACAGCGTGGCTTCCGCCAGACCGTAGGAGGCCATGAAACTGTCTTCGCTGAAACCGCAGCTGGCGAACTTCTCGGCGAAACGTTCCAGGGTGTCGAGGCGAATCGGTTCCGACCCGGAATAGGCCACGCGCCAGCCGCTCAAGTCGAGGCGTTCCAGGGCCGACTCACTGACTCGTTCACTGCACAGGCGATAGGCAAAATCCGGCCCGCCACTAATGGTGCCGCCGTATTCACTGATCGCTTCCAGCCAGCGCAGCGGCCGGCCGAGGAAGTACGCCGGCGACATCAACACGCACGGCACGCCACTGAAAATCGGCTGCAACAGGCCGCCGATCAGGCCCATGTCGTGATACAGCGGCAACCAGCTGACGATCACGTCGTCGGGGTTCAGGTCGATACCGAAACCGTGGCGGATCAGCAATTCGTTGGCCACCAGGTTGCCGTGGCTGACCTGCACGCCCTTGGGCAATGCGGTGGAACCAGAGGTGTATTGCAGGAAGGCGATGTCAGCGTCTACCAGGGCTGGCGCGACCCAGCGTTCGGCGTGGGCGCTGTCGAGGGTATCGACACACAACAGCGGCGGCGCCCCTTCGATTTGCAGCAGCGAATCGCGCAGGCCGGCACTGGTCAGCAACAGGCGCGGTTCGGCATCGCCGATGATCGACCGCAGCCGCTCCTGGTGATGCCGACGCGCCGACTCCGGCGGATAGGCCGGCACCGCGATCACCCCGGCGTACAGGCAACCGAAGAATGCCGTGACGTAATCCGGCCCGCTGGGAAACAACAACACCGCGCGCTCGCCAAAGCCGGCCTTGGCCTGCAACGCGCCGGCAATCGTCCGCGCCCGCTGATCCAGCTCGCGATAACTGAGCACCACAGCCTGGTCCCGGGTTTCGGCGAGAAAACGCAAGGCCACCCGATCCGGCGTCAGGGCCGCGCGGCGCTGGAGGGCTTGGACCAGTGTGCTGGGGATTTCGAACGCGTCGGTCATGAGGTTTCCTGCCTGAATTCGGCTTGGTAGGAGCGAGCCTGCTCGCGAAAATCCGGAGAACGCCGCGGGGTGTCAGGCGCCCATCGTCATCATTGACGACCATCGCGAGCGAGCTCGTTCCTACGGGGTGATGAGGGTTGCGCTGTGCAATTTCTTCCTTGAGAACGGATGACGCCTGGAAATAATTAGTCGCCAGGCATGAGCGCCAACCGGGCCGTGGCGCGACAGCGTGTCGCAGTTCTCACTCTGCACCTTCAATGCGCATTACTTCTCTTTCTCAATTGACAATCATTATCATTCAGCATAATTTGTCGCTCGATGTGTAGGGCGGCCCCGGCCTTCTTGTCGTCCCACTAACCTATTGGCAGCAAGGTGATTTCCAATGACGGAACAAGCGTCCACAAGCAGGTGCGATTCGCCGCTACTTCAAGCCTTCGTCGACAATCGACTGATACTGGTCAAGATTGCAGCCCGCATCACCGGCTGCCGCTCGCGCGCCGAAGATGTGGTGCAAGATGCTTTCTTCCGCCTGCAATCGGCGCCGAACATCACCTCCTCCTTCAAGGCGCAGCTCAGCTACCTGTTCCAGATCGTGCGCAACCTGGCCATCGACCACTACCGCAAGCAGGCCCTGGAACAGAAATACTCCGGCCCTGAAGAAGAAGGCCTCAACGTGGTCATCCAGGGCGCCTCCCCGGAAACCTCGCACATCAACTTCTCCACCCTGGAAAACATCGCCGACGCCCTGACCGAACTGCCAAGCCGCACGCGTTATGCCTTTGAGATGTACCGCTTGCATGGCGTGCCGCAGAAGGACATTGCCAAGGAGTTGGGGGTGTCACCGACGTTGGTGAACTTCATGATTAGGGATGCGTTGGTGCATTGCCGGAAGGTGTCGGGGAGTCGGGGGGATACGTTTGCCCAGCGTTGAGGCTTGATCGTGGGATCAAGAAGGCCGTTCTGAGATTCGGGACGAATCAGTCGTCATGCAGCAAACCTGAACTGTATTCGCTGAAACTGCTGACAAGCGCACTGCCCTTTCAGTATTGCTGGGGTCTCAACTAAAAAGGACGTCACTCAGGGACGTCCGTCTGTTTATTACCACTCACTTCCGGTTGCCGCCCGTGCCTTCATACACTGCTGGGCGGGTCGACGTGCGCGCAGGTGTGGAAGACCGGGAATCCAGGAACCCGGCGCACCCGAAAGTGCCCCGCACACAACCGCCATAATTTAACAGCACACATGAAAAAAGTGACTGCATAAATTCAGGTGGCGCCTGTGCGTCTAGATCACGTGAAGGGCTAGGAAAAATAAATCGGTCCCCTTTTCGGTCCCTGATCATCGTTGTTCTCCCGTAACCCGTGTTTTGCTCTTCGTTAAAGTCAGGCTCAACAGGACGGAAACCAAGATGATGCCGCCGACTGTGGTCAGCGACCATTGGATCGGCACGTGCCACCACGGCGCGACCAGCATCTTGCCGCCGATGAACACCAGTACGATGGCCAGGCCATATTTGAGCAAGTGAAAGCGGTCGGCCATGTCGGCAAGCAGAAAATACAGTGCGCGCAGGCCCATGATGGCGAAGATGTTGGAGGTGAACACGATGAACGGGTCCGTGGTGACGGCGAAGATAGCCGGGATGCTATCCACCGCGAACACCAGGTCGCTGGCCTCGATCAGTACCAGCACCAGGAACATCGGCGTCGCCCAGCGCAGGCCGTTCTGGCGCACGAAGAAGTGCTCGCCGTGAAAGCCGTCGGTGATGCGAAGATGGCTACGCAGCCAGCGCAGCAAAGGGTTCTTTTCGAGGTCTGGCTGCTGGTTGGCGAAGATCAGCATCTTGATGCCGGTGATGACGAGGAAAGCACCAAAGACATAGAGTAGCCAGGCAAACTCCTGCACCAGCCAGACGCCGGCGAAAATCATACCGGCGCGCATGACGATGGCCCCGAGCACGCCATAGAGCAAGACACGGCGCTGCAACTCTGGCGGCACGGCGAAGTAGCCGAAGATCATGACGAAAACGAACATGTTGTCGATCGACAGCGACTGTTCAATCAGGTAGCCGGTGAGAAATTCGAGCGTTGTACGCTGGGCCACTTCGGCACCGACATGGCTGTGCAGATACCACCAGAGCAGAGCGGCGAAGACCAGTGCCAGGCTGACCCAGGCGATGACCCAGGCCAGCGCTTCGCGGACCGAAACACGATGCGCCTTGCGCCCGCCGAAGACGAACAGATCGAGCGCCAGCATGGCAAGGACGAACACGATGAAGGCGGCCCACATCCAGGGTTGGCCGACGCTGATGGCCGTCATCTACTGTCTCCGCATGAAGCAGCAATAGGCTGGAGGGGTCATGCTAGCGAGCCTGTTACCACAACAAAAATCGTTTATTCGTTGCGAATAGTTCGTTTTTTACGAAGTATTGATTCAGGTGCTCAACTACCAGCAACCGCATTGGTTATGCTCCGTGGTCAAGGCGGGTGGCGTGGCGCGCGCTTCCAGCAGTCTCGTCTCTTGCTCGATCGTGATGGAAAGGTCTGCTACACCCTTCGACAGTCTTGGCAACTGGTAAGCCGGTGATGCTGGCGTATATTGATAGTGTCGATCCAGGTAGTTGAGGCGATAAAAGATCGCCAATGGTGGGACAAGCGAGAGTGCTGGGGGCGCTAGCGGATAACCCGGAACGTTGGAGGTGTCATATGAGGCAGTATCAACGACTCTTTCTGATCGCAGGTCCCACCATGCGTCACTCGCCGGCGATGGAGCGGGCAATCGCATTGGCCGACGCTACAGGCGCAGCGCTGCATATTGCGGTGTTCATCGAAGACTTCGACCTTATGCGGTTAATGAGCAACAGTGAACAGCTTCGTGAGAGTTGCCGGCAGGAGAACCTGCAGTGGCTGACGGATGAGGCCGAACTCATGCGCAGGAAGGGCATCACTGTGACCACCGAAGTTGCATTGACCCGTGACCCGCTGCAAGAAATCCTTGGGCATGTGGCTGAAATGCAGCCTGACCTGATTATCAAGGACGTACACCATGAATCAGCGCTCAAACGTGTATTCATCACGCCTTTGGATTGGCAGTTGTTACGCGAATGTCCGAGCGCTGTACATCTGGTCAGCGAAGTCAGGTGTCCGCTTCCTCGAGTAATAGTGGCGGCGGTTGATCCATCGCATCCTGAGGGTCAGATCAGCGCAATCAACGACAGTATCATTCAGGCGGCGAGCGAAATGGCCGCGCAATGCGAAGCTGAATTGCACATGTTGTATGCCTATGAACTAACCCACACACATTTCTCTGATGCAGGTGCTGGCGCCGTGACGATGCCAGGCTTCGCCAACGACGTGCGCCGGTCACTTGAAAAGTGCTTCGTTGCCTTGGCCGGACGCCACGGCGTGCCACCTGAGCGACAACATTTCATTGCTGGGCCGCCAACGAAAGCGATGGCCGACTTTGCCACTCATACTCGAGCGGATGTCTTCGTAATGGGAAATACCCATCACAAAGGGGTGGACAAGCTGATTGGCAGTACCACGGAGCATGTTCTGTATCAGGTGCCCTGCAGCGTTTTGGCCATCAAGGGAGAAGCGGATCACTGAACGAAAAAACGGCAGGGGAAAAGGGGAAAAGTTTTTTGTAGAACACCATTGGCGTAAGAATAGTCTTCTACCCCAGTGGTGCTTTACAACGACTTCGCAGCCGAAGGGCGCGAAAGCCCCCCCTCGCCCAAAAAACGTGGCTACTCAGTTGAGTCGAGTCGATCCAACGCCCGTTCACAGCCAGCTCACCTGACATGATGACCTGCGCAATGCCCAGCAAGGATTTGCGACTCGTCCCCTGCGCGCGATCCGCCAGATCCAGGGTCATGACATTGGCCGACGCCAGCGACTCACAAGCATGGGCCAGCAGGGTTTCGGTATCGAGCTCTGGGTTGACGATGATTATGGTGTCGGGTGTGCGCGGAGTGTCCATGATGGGGATGTCCGGCTTCAGGTGATCGTCGAGGGCGCGTTCGGCGACTTCGTGGTTTTTTTGAATCGAGCGCTTCGTAGGGGGATGCCGGATCAGTGTCCGACGGATTGGATGTGACCTTGAACATGGATGGAACTCCGATGCTATTTAGAAAGGAGCCATCACCGCCTGCGTCATCGAGTCGATCAACATGAGCCTGCGCAAGGTCACCAAAAGCAGAGCCTCATTCCCGACTGACGATGCGGTAATGAAGCTCTTTATCTGGCGCTGAACAACATCAGTAAGAAGTGGACAATGCCAATCAGGGACTGGGCGGGAGCCTTGAACAGGTTCAGTATCCAGTTCGAAGACAGGCTTTTGCAGGATTACCAGCCACCCCCGTTTACACAGGATTCATTACACCCCCCGCTTATCCTTAAGAGAAACACCGATTGCGGGATAATGAATGACTTCTCGATCTGACTTGTTGTCGGAATTATCGATCGCTGTCACACCAAACTCGTATCGCACCCCCGGTTCCAGCCTGGTAATGGCAAATTCCAGTTGTTTCGTGTGCCCCAATACATTACCGACACCTTTATCGACGATATAAGTAATATCCCCAGAACTGTCAAATGACTCCTCCCAGCTCAACTGCAAGCCCAAATTTGAAGTTCTTAACCCTGTAGGCTTGGTGGGCGCGGTAAGATCCTCGAAGTAGACACTGACACAAACAGGCTTTGAGAAATTTAATCCATCATCAAAGGTACGAATGCAGTAGGAGTGGTCCCGCCCCTGTTCTGGAGTGGTATCGGTGTAGGGAGGTGTTTTTGGGGTATCGAGTAAACTCGTATCTCGGCGTATCTCATAACGAGGCTCACCACCTTCAACTTCACCGGGACTCCAAAAAAAGGAAACCTGATCGAGAGTCTGATTGAAGGGCTCGAAGAAGCTTGGAGGCTTGGGTTGCATTCTGTCGGGGGTTGTAATCTCGATCAAGGCTGGGTCCGTTATTCCATGCGGCGGAAAGAACCCAACGAACGTAAAACTGTAGTTCGTATTTTTCGTCAAGTTATCTAAGGTAACTCTTCCACTCCTCCCTCTATACCGCTCAACTGGACCAGCAGGGGTATTTTCAGTAAGCATATATTCAAGCGCAGGCGTCGTCGCTTCCACCTGAAAAGTAGTCCAGGTTATATAATTGATTTGATACTCCAAAGGAGGCAAATTAGCTTCAGCGTTCATACACATTCTCCAAAATTATAAATAGGTGCTCTTCAGCACTTGTTATTCAAGAGCGCATTAACAAAACAGCCCGCATGAAATCAGTACAAACTTATCTAATCACAAAAATACAATTAAGAATACTAGCAATTCTGCTAGTAATTAATCACAACCTGAAACTCCCACTCGTGTTAACGCCCCTCAATCATTCGGTCGAGCCCCTTATCCCAAGGAACACAAAGAGAACATTCAATACTCTTGATCATCTGTTCGCCCTCATCTGAAAATTAATGATACGTTCGTATTTTCACTGCACATTCGACTCTTGGGCACTGTAAGAAATGCCAGTTTTTAGACCCTATCGAAATTACGGCCATCATCAAATCGTAAAATCCGGCCAAATAAATACAAACCGAATGGGCATATATATTTTTCCGGCTCCGTTTACCCGCCTGTCCATAATGAAACCTTGCTGAGTGACACCTTTGGGTGATGGCAAAGTGCGCTAGGGGGGGCCAAAGCGAGTGCAAGACTCACCAAACCCCCACAACCCCAATCCTGATAAACTCCCCCACCTCCCAGCCTCACCGATTCCAGATCCCCCATGTCCGTATCCAACGCCACACCCGCCCCACTCTCCCGCCGCTTCTCCGTCGCCCCGATGATGGATTGGACCGACCGGCACTGCCGTTTCTTCCTGCGCCTGCTGTCGAAGAACGCCCTGCTCTACACCGAAATGGTCACCACCGGTGCCTTGCTCAACGGCGATCACGAGCGGTTCCTGCGCCACAACGAAGCCGAGCATCCGTTGGCGTTGCAGTTAGGTGGCAGTGTGCCACTTGACTTGGCGGCGTGTGCGCGGATGGCGCAGGAGCATGGGTACGATGAGGTGAATCTGAATGTGGGCTGCCCCAGTGACCGGGTGCAGAACAATATGATCGGGGCGTGCCTGATGGGGCACCCGCAGTTGGTGGCCGATTGTGTGAAGGCGATGCGCGATGCGGTGTCGATTCCGGTGACGGTGAAGCATCGGATCGGGATCAATGGCCGTGACAGTTATGAAGAGCTGTGCGATTTCGTTGGTACGGTGCGTGATGCCGGTTGCACCAGTTTTACCGTGCATGCGCGGATTGCGATTCTGGAGGGGTTGTCGCCGAAGGAGAACCGCGATATTCCGCCGTTGCGTTATGACGTGGCTGCGCGGTTGAAGGCGGATTTTCCGGAGCTGGAGATTATTCTCAACGGCGGGATCAAGAGCCTGGAAGCCTGTCACGAGCATTTGCAGACGTTCGATGGGGTGATGCTCGGGCGTGAGGCTTATCACAACCCTTACGTGATGGCCGAGGTGGATCAGCAGTTGTTTGGCAGCACGGCGCCGGTGATCACGCGCGCCGAGGCGTTGGCGCAGTTGCGGCCTTATATCGCCGCGCACCTGGAAACCGGCGGGGCGATGCACCATATCACCCGGCATGTACTGGGGCTGGGCACCGGGTTTCCGGGGGCGCGCAAGTTTCGCCAGTTGCTGTCGGTGGATATCCACAAGGCGAAGGAGCCTTTGGCCTTGCTGGATCAGGCGGCCGGGTTGCTCGAGGGGCGTTGAGCGCCCCGCTGTTTCAGCGCTTGGGCAGCTCGATGGTCACTTTCAAGCCGCCCCACTCGCTTTCGTGCAGCAGCAACTCCCCGCCCCAGGTGTCGACGATGTCGCGCACAATACCCAGGCCCAGGCCATGCCCGTCGGTCTGTTCATCCAGGCGCGTGCCGCGGCTGAACACCTGGTCGCGCTGGTCCTGGGGGATCCCCGGGCCGTCGTCTTCCACATTTAACTCGTAGGCTTGCGCGGTTTCGATCACGCTCAGGCGCACTTCGGCGTCTGCCCATTTGCAGGCGTTGTCCAGCAGGTTGCCGAGCAGTTCCAGCAGGTCTTCGCGGTCCCAGGGCAGTTGCAGGCCGGTGGGCGCGACATAGCTGAGGTGCAGGTGTTCGCCGTGGATCATGTTCAAGGTGGCGAGCAATCCCGGCAGTTCGGCATCGCAATCGAACAAGGCCCCCGGCAAGGCGTCGCCGCTCAAGCGGGCGCGGTTGAGTTCGCGATTGAGTCGCAGGCGGACCTGTTCCAGCTGATCCTTGAGGACCTGGCGCAGTTGCGGGTGCGCGTCGAGTTGCTCGCTGGAAGCCAGGCTCAACAACACCGCCAACGGGGTTTTCAGGGCGTGGCCGAGGTTGCCCAGGGCATTGCGCGAGCGCTTGAGGCTATCTTCGGTGTGGGCCAGCAAATGGTTGATCTGGGTCACCAGCGGTTCCAGTTCGATCGGCACCTGATCGTCGAGTTGCGAGCGTTGGCCCTGTTGCAGTTGCGCGATCTGTTCCCGGGCTTTTTCCAACGGGCGCAAGGCGCGTCGCACGGTGATCCGCTGGAGCAGCAGGATCAGCAGCAGGCCCGCCAGTCCCAGGCCGAGGCCGATCTGCTGCATGCGCTGGAAGCTTTCGCGCACCGGGGTGTAGTCCTGGGCCACGCTGATGGAAATCGACTGGCCCAGGCGCCGATAGTCGGAACGCAGCACCAGCAACTGCTGGCCTTCCGGGCCCAGTTGCAGGTTGCTCTCCAGGCCCGGGTGCTCGAGGCGTGGCAGTTCCTGGTCCCACAATGAACGAGAACGCCAATGGCTGTCGGCGAAATCGATGCGGAAATAATGGCCAGAAAACGGCCGCTGATAAGCCGGCGACAATAGTCGCTCATCCAGTTGCAAGCCCTGGGGGCCGCGCACCAGCGCTATCAACAGGTTTTCGCTGTCGTTGCGCAACCCGGCTTCGAGGTAGCGCTGCAATCCCACTTCGAACAGCCACAGGCTGGTTTGCGCCAACACCAGGCCGACGATCACCATCACGCTGATCAGGCCCAGGCTCAAGCGGCGCTGGATCGACCTCACCGGGCTTGTCCACCCAGCAGGTAACCTTGGCCACGACGGGTTTCGATCACGCTGCGCCCGAGTTTGCGGCGCAGGTGATTGACGTGGACTTCCAGCACGTTCGAGTCGCGCTCGGTTTCACCGTCGTAGAGGTGTTCGGCCAGGTGGCTTTTGGAGAGGATCTGTTCCGGGTGCAACATGAAGTAGCGCAACAGGCGAAACTCGGCGGCCGTGAGCTGGATGTCGGCGCCATCGCGGGTCACGCACTGGCGCCCCTCGTCCAGGTGCAGCCCGCCCGCCTTCAGGGTCGGTTGATTGACCTGGCCATGGGAGCGGCGCAACAGCGCCTGAATGCGCAAGTGCAGTTCTTCGGGGTGGAAAGGCTTGGTCAGGTAGTCGTCGGCGCCGGCCTTGAGGCCTTCGATGCGCTCGGCCCAGGAACCGCGGGCGGTGAGGATCAGCACCGGCGTCGCCAAGCCACCGGCACGCCACCGCGTCAACACCTCAAGCCCGGGCAGCCCCGGCAGGCCGAGGTCGAGGATGATCAGGTCGTAGGGTTCGGTGCTGCCCTGGTGCACCGCGTCGCGACCGTCGGCCAGCCAGTCCACGGCATACCCTTGGCGATTGAGACCGGCCAGCAGTTCGTCGGCCAGCGGCACGTGGTCTTCCACCAGGAGCAAACGCATCGGTCAATCTTCCTTGTCTTTGAGTAAACGGCCGGTGGTGGCGTCGATGTCCAGTTCGCGGACCACGCCTTCGCTGGTCAGCAATTCGACTTCATAAATGTAGACGTCATGCTTTTCTTCGAGCTCGGCTTCCAGCAGCTTGGCGCCCGGATAACGATCCAGTGCCTGCTGTAAAAGTTGCTCGAGCGGCAGGATCACACCTTGTTGGCGCAGGCGCAGGGCCTCGTCCTGGTCGAGGTCGCGGGCCGCCACCACCGAGCAAAAAACCAGCAGCGCCAGCGCCAGGCGGGCGCTGGCGCGTCGAAGTGAAAAGGATTGCAGCGTCATTACGTGTCCTGATGATCCTTGAGAATCTGCCCGCTGACCGCGTCCAGCTCCAGGTCCCACTCGAGGCCCTGCGGATCGCGCAGTTCAATCTGGTAGATGTACTTGCCGTACTCTTCTTCCAGTTCGGTTTCCGTGACCGTGGAGCCTGGGTGCTTGGCCAGCGCGGTGGCGTTGAGCTTCTCGAAAGACACAATGGTACCAGCGTCTCGCAGTCTCAGGGCTTCGTCGGGCCCGAGGTCACGTGCATGGGCGAGGCTGGCGGACATGGCGATGAGGGATGTGACGAACAGGGCAGTGAAGGATTTCATGGGGTGTCTCCGTATCTTTTATGTGTTGCCTACGGGGCTCACCTTAGCGAAACGAACTTAACTGAAACTGAATTGCCATCATGCACAACTATTGTGCCAGTACTTCATCCGCCCTGCCGCCCGCGCGCTGGATCACCAGGTGGATGAAGTGCAGCTTGGCGATCACCGCGGGCGGCAGCACGAAGGGGTAGAAATCCGGCTGGCCCATGCTGCGCGACAATTCATTGAGCATGCCGGCCAGTTCGATCCACGCATTGACGAATGAGAGGAACGCGGTACCGCCGGGGTGCTGCGGATCGTAGAGGGTGCTGGGGGGAAAGGGCTGATAGTCGAGGTCCATTTCCCGTGCGCTCATGCCAAACCCGAGCGCGGTGTCGACGGCGTCCATCATGTGCAGGTAGTGAGCCCAGGTTTCGGCCCAGTCTTCCCAGGGGTGCATGGTGGCGTAGGCGCTGACGTACTGCTGCTGCCAGTCGAGCGGCGCGCCTTGCTGATAATGCCGCTCCAGGGCCTCGGCGTAGCTGGCGCGTTCGTCGCCGAACAGGTCGCGAAAGGGATCCAGCCAGTCACTATCAGCAATCAAGCGGTCCCAATAGTAATGCCCGACTTCATGACGAAAATGCCCGAGCAAGGTGCGATAGGGTTCGTGCATTTGCACCCGCACCTGTTCGCGGTGGGCGTCGTCGGCTTCCTTGATATCGAGGGTGATCAGGCCATTGGCGTGGCCGGTGGTGGGTGCATTGCCTTCGAGGTCGACGCCGATGAAGTCGAAGGCCAGGCCGACTTCCTCATCCAGGGTTTTCGGGACCACCTGCAACCCGAGGCTGACCAATTGCGCAACCAGTCGGCGCTTGGCGATTTCCATCTTGCGCCAGCGCTCGTGGTTTTCGGCAATGGATAAGTCGGGGATGGTACGGTTCAGGCTACAGGCGATGCACAGTGAGTCGTGGTCATTGGCGGGGAGCAACCAGTTGCAGGCGGCGGGCGAATCGAGATTGGCGCAGCGACGAAACAGGCCGGCAGAGGGATCGGCATCGAGCAGCCAGGTGTCGTGCTGTTCGCCTGGTTGCAGCGAAGACAGGCGGCTTTGCTCTGGCTGATAACCCAAGGCTGCAGAACAGGCCAGGCACTGGCTGTTGCGAAAGAACAGCGACTGCCCGCATCGACAGGGCCAGATCTTGCTGTTGCGCGAGCTTTCGCCGATGAAGGGGGCCGCGATACGCGACGTGAGCTGTTCGAAGAAGCGGTGCATGAGCGATCTCTCCCTGGGGCTTGCCAAGACTAGATCATTCCTGGGTGAAGATCGTTCCCATGCTCTGCGTGGGAATGCCTCAAGGGACGCTCCGCGTTCCAGCTCTCGAATGGGACGCGGAGCGTCCCGGGCTGCATTCCCACGCAGAGCGTGGGAACGATCACTTAGACCGCAATACCGTGTTTTTTCAGGAACTCGACGAACGCCTCTTCATCCAGCACCTTCAACCCCAGCTCATTGGCCTTGGTCAACTTCGATCCCGCTCCCGGCCCCGCGACCACGCAATGGGTCTTGGCTGATACGGAGCCTGCGACTTTGGCACCGAGGCTTTCGAGTTTGTCCTTGGCCACATCGCGGCTCATCAGTTCCAGCGAGCCTGTGAGCACCCAGGTCTGGCCGGCCAGGGGCAGGCCTTCGACGACTTTCTTCTCGCTGTGCCAGTGCATGCCGAAATCCGCCAGTTGCTTCTCGGCGGCTTCGGCCAGTTGGCGATTGGCCTCGATGGCGAAAAATTCGCGAACCGAAGTGGCCTGCTTCTCGGGCAATGCCTGGCGCATGTCCAACCAGTCGGCGCTGATCACCGCTTGCAGCGAACCGAACTTGTCAGCCAGTTTCTGCGCCCCGCCCGGCCCCACCGAAGGGATGTGCAGCTTGTCGAGGAAACCGCCCAACGTGGTGCTGGCGGCAAACTCGGCGCCCAGCTCGCCCTGGTCCTGAATCTGCAAACCGTGGTTGAGCAGTTCGGTAATGACCTGCTGGTTGTGCGCATCTTCGAAGAAGCTGTGAATTTCGTGGGCCACTTCCAGGCCGACGTCCGGCAGGTAGGTCAGCACTTGTGGCAAGGCTTTTTGCACCCGCTCCAGCGAACCCAGGGAACGTGCCAGCACCTTGGCCGTCTCTTCGCCGACATCGGGAATTCCCAGGGCGTAGATGAAGCGTGCCAGACCCGGTTTCTTGCTGTCGGCAATAGCACTGAGCAGCTTGTTACTCGACAGCTCGGCAAAGCCTTCCAGGTCGACGATGTCTTCGAACTTCAGGGCGTACAGGTCGGCCGGCGAACTCACCAGCCCTTCATCGACCAGCTGTTCGACGCTCTTGTCGCCCAAGCCTTCGATGTCCATGGCGCGGCGGGAGACGAAGTGAATGATCGCCTGCTTGAGTTGTGCACCACAGGCCAGGCGCCCGACGCAGCGGTACACCGCGCCTTCGCTGACCGTCTCGCGACCCTTGCTGCGCTTGACCAGTTGCGTGCGCTCGACATGGGAGCCGCACACCGGGCACTGCTGCGGGATCTGCACCGGCCGGGCGTCTTCCGGGCGACGCTCGGTGACCACTTGCACCACTTGCGGGATCACGTCGCCAGCACGGCGAATGATCACCGTGTCACCGATCATCAGGCCCAGGCGCGCCACTTCGTCCATGTTGTGCAGCGTCGCGTTGGCCACGGTGACACCGGCAACCTTGACCGGCCTGAGGCGCGCCACCGGCGTCACCGCGCCGGTGCGGCCGACCTGGAATTCCACGTCGAGCAGCTCGGTGAGTTCTTCCATGGCCGGGAATTTATGGGCGATGGCCCAGCGCGGTTCTCGGGCACGGAAGCCCAGTTCGCGCTGGGACGCGATGCTGTTGACCTTGAACACCACACCGTCGATTTCATAGGGCAACGCATTGCGGCGCTCGCCGATGTCGCGGTAGTAATCCAGGCACTCATCGATGCCGTTCGCCAGCTTCAGCTCATGGCTGATCGGCATGCCCCAGGCCTTGAGTTGCTGCAGGTTGCCGATGTGCGTGTCGGCGATGTCCGCAGACACCTGGCCGATGCCGTAGCAGCAAAACTCCAGCGGACGGTTGGCGGTGATCTTCGAATCCAGCTGGCGCAAGCTGCCTGCCGCGGCGTTGCGTGGGTTGGCGAAAGTCTTGCCGCCGACTTCCAGTTGCGTGGCATTGAGCCGCTCGAAACCGGCCTTGGACATGAACACTTCGCCGCGCACTTCCAGGGTCGCCGGCCAGCCAGTGCCGTGCAGCTTGAGCGGGATGTTGCGCACGGTGCGCACGTTGACGCTGATGTCTTCGCCGGTGGTACCGTCGCCGCGGGTGGCCCCGCGCACCAGCATGCCGTCCTGATAGAGCAGGCTGACTGCCAGGCCATCGAGCTTGGGTTCGCAGCTGTATTCAACCGCCGCGCCAGCGCCGAACAGATCACCGGTCGGCAGGTCCAGGCCCTCGGTCACCCGACGGTCGAACTCGCGCATGTCGGTTTCTTCGAAGGCGTTGCCCAGGCTGAGCATCGGCACTTCGTGGCGTACCTGGGTGAACGCCGACAGCGCCGCGCTACCGACCCGCTGGGTTGGCGAGTCGCTGGTGACCAGTTCGGGATGGGTCGCTTCGAGGGCCTTGAGCTCGTTGAACAACCGGTCGTACTCGGCGTCCGGGATGCTCGGCTCGTCCAGCACGTGATAACGATAGTTGTGCTGATCCAGCTCGGCACGTAGCTCTAGAATGCGGTCTTGGGCGGCAGTCATGGGTGGTCTCTCATAAAGCAAAAGAGCAGCCGAGGCTGCTCAATTTCGATGCGGCGTTGATTCATTGTAGGAGCCTGCGGTGCGGCGATCCGACTTGCCGGCGAAGGCGTATTCGACATCGCCATCGCCAGCAAGCCGGCTCCTACAGGGGTACGGAGGTTTCCACACGTTACAAATATCAGCGCTTCTGGGTCAGTGCGCGACGCTCGAATTCAACGATGCGTTGACGGTAGTGCTCGATCGTCTGGGCGGTCAGTACACTGCGTTGGTCGTCCTTCAGCTCGCCGTTCAACTCTTGTGACAGTTTACGTGCTGCAGCCACCATCACGTCGAAGGCCTGCTTCGGATGACGCGGGCCTGGCAAGCCGAGGAAGAAGCTCACCGCCGGGGTGCTGAAGTGGTCGATGTCGTCCAGGTCGAAGACGCCAGGCTTGACCGCGTTGGCCATGGAGAACAGCACTTCGCCATTGCCCGCCATGCTTTCGTGACGGTGGAAGATGTCCATTTCGCCGAAACGCAGGCCACTTTCGAGAATGTTCTGCAGCAGCGCCGGGCCTTTGAAGCCGGCCGGGTCGCGGCAAATTACGCTGATGACCAGCACTTCTTCTGCTTGCGGCTGCTCTTTTTGGCTGACCGCAGGCGATGCCTTGGTGTCATCCGGGAAATCGTCGTCACGGCTACTGAAGCTAGGGCCGCCGTCCAGGTCCAGGCTGAGGTTCATGTCACCCTGGGAAGGCTCTCCATGGCCACGCTTGCCGCGCTTGGAGCCCGAATCGCGGGCAGGCATGCTCACTGACGGCAGGTCGTGCTCGTCCAGTTGCGGTTCCTTGTGCGTATCCAGGACGCGAGACGGGCCCAACACCTCAGGGCTGGTGTCCTCGTCAGGCAGGTTGGACAGGCTCCGGTCAAGACGGAATTTCAGCTTTCCCTTGCCGCCGCGCATACGGCGCCAGCCATCGAAAAGAATACCGGCAATGACAATAATGCCGATGACGATCAGCCACTCGCGCAGACCGATTTCCATGTAATCCCGTGCCTCTATAAAAAATGCTGAAAAATAAGGGGCTTACATTCTGTAAACCGCTTTAAAACGTGGCGCCAACTCTATGTTCTGACAGGCGTTTTGCCCACGTATACGAAAAATTGACATTAAACTAGCACGACCAAAGGCAACTTTACACCGTCTGGCACGTTGGCCCCGCGATTATGTCGATTGGCCAGCAAGTCGGCATGGCTAATCAGGTCCCACCGCTAAAAAATCCGACCTGAAAGCCATGTTTCAGGCGTCCACCATCGCCATGGCCTCCTCGACATCCACCGCCACCAGACGCGAGCAACCCGGTTCGTGCATCGTCACCCCCATCAGTTGTTCAGCCATTTCCATGGCGATTTTGTTGTGGGTGATATAGATGAACTGCACCGTCTGCGACATCTCCTTGACCAGTCGTGCGTAGCGTCCAACGTTAGCGTCATCCAATGGCGCGTCCACTTCATCGAGCATGCAGAACGGCGCCGGGTTCAGCTTGAAGATCGCAAAAACCAGGGCCAATGCCGTCAGGGCCTTTTCGCCACCTGATAGCAAATGGATGGTGCTGTTCTTCTTTCCGGGCGGCTGCGCCATGATCGTCACCCCTGTATCGAGTAGATCTTCGCCCGTCAGTTCCAAATACGCGCGCCCTCCACCGAAAACTTTTGGGAAAAGTGCCTGTAAACCGCCATTGATCTGATCAAAGGTATCTTTGAAACGGTTTCGGGTTTCCTTGTCGATCTTGCGAATCACGTTCTCGAGCGTATCGAGCGCCTCGACCAGATCGTCGTTCTGGGCGTCCAGATAACGTTTACGCTCCGATTGTTGCTGATACTCATCAATGGCCGCGAGGTTGATCGCGCCCAGGCGCTGGATTCGCGCGGCAATGCGCTCGAGTTCTTCCTCGGCGGCTTTCTCGCTGGCCTCGGCGGTCAGCGTGGCCAGCACGCCGTGCAGGTCGTAGCCGTCTTCAAGCAACTGGTCCTGCAATGCCTTGCGCCGCACGGTCAGGGCTTGCCATTCCATGCGCTGGTTTTCAAGCTGGCCGCGAATCAGCTGGGACTGTTGTTCGGCCTGGTTGCGGCGCTTTTCAGCGTCACGCAGTTCACGGTCGGCGTCTTCCAGGGCGATCTGCGCGGTCTTGAGCTCTTCGTCGACGGTCATGCGCTTGTCGAGCAGTTCTTCGAGCTTGAGGCGCAGCTCTTCCAGCGGCGCCTCGCCCTCTTCGAGGTTGAGGCTCAGTTGCTCGCGTTTTTCCGTCAGGCGCTCGGCCTGCATTTCCAGGCGCTCCAGGGCCTGGCGCGTCGAGTCATGCTGGGCCCGCAGCGAACCCAGGCGCACCGCCAGTTGATGGGCGTGATCCTTGTGCTGGCGGGCTTCCTGGCGCACCCGGTCAAGCCGTTCGCGCAAGCTGTCACGCTGGGCCAGCAGCAGCTCGCGCTGCTCGGTATCCAGGGCCATGGCGTCGAGGGCCTCCTGCAAGTGCACGCGCGCTTCACCGATCTGTTCATGTTCCAGGGCTCGCTGTTCCGCCAACTCCTGGAGCTCTTCATCGAGGCGCGTGCGCCGCAGGTTCAACTGCTCGGCCTTGGCCTTGCCGGCCGACAGCTGAGCCTTGAGTTCACCTTGCTGGCGCGCTTCGTCCTGCAGCAGGCGGCGCAAATGTTCGCGGCCGTTTTCCTGCTGGCGCTGTTGCGCCCGCAGGTTTTGCAATTCGGTTTCCAAGGCTTCGACGGCCGCTTCACGTTCTTCGCGTTCAAGGCCCAGTTTCTGGATTTCCTGACCCCGGGCGAGCATCCCGCTTTCCGCTTCACTGGCGCGGCGCACGCGCAAAAAGTGCCGACCGACCCAATATCCGTCGCGGCTGATCAGGCTCTGGCCCGCTGCCAGCTGCCCACGCAACCCCAGCGCTTGTTCGAGGCTTTCGACGGGTTTGACCTGCCCCAGCCACGGCGACAGATCGATCTGCGCCTCGACTTTATCGAGCAGGCTGCCGGGCACGCGCGCGCCGTCGGTCGCGGGGCTGAGCAAGCGCAGATCGCCTTGGGTAAACCCGGACAAATCGAAATCGTTGAAGTCATCCACCAGCACCGCTTGCAGGTCGGCCCCCAGTACGGTTTCCACCGCCAGCTCCCAACCGGCTTCAACCTTCAGGCCTTCGGCCAGGCGCGGGCGGTCCGCCAAATTCTGCTCGCTCAGCCATTGCGCGGTGCCGGTGCCCGGGTCGAGTGCGGCTTGCTGCAAGGCTTCAAGCGAAGCCAGGCGACCGTTGAGGCGCTGCAGATCGCCCTGGGCCTGTTGCTGCGCCGACAGTGCCTGCTGCAATTGCTGGCGCAGTTGCTCGAGCTTTTCAACCTGAGCTTCTTCACTGGTCTGCAAATCTTCGAGGGTCGCCTCGGATTCAGCGAGCTGCTCGTTGAGCGCCATGATCGCCGCGTCTTCCGGGTCCGCCGACAACAAGGCGCGCTCTTCACCCAGGCGCCGGTGCCGTTCGGCCAGGCGCTCCAGGCTGGTTTCCAGCTGCTGAATGCGTGATTGCTGGACTTCCGACTGGCGCCGTGGCTCGGCGGCACTGAGGTTGAACGTGTCCCACTGCTCCTGCCAGCCGTGCATGGTGGTTTCGGATTCCTCCAGCGCAGCGGCGGCCTCTTCGGCGGCGGCGCTGGTGACTTCCTGCTCCGGCGTGAGCATGTCCAGTTCTTCGCCGAGGGTCAGCAACAGTGTGCGGTCGTGGCCCAAGTGCGACTCGGTCTCCAGGCGCGCGCGCTCGGCTTCCTTCAAGTCGTCCTGCAATTGGCGCAGGCGCTGTTGCCCATGCTGGATGCTCTGCTCGACCCGGGCGATGTCGCCGCCGACCGAATAGAAGCGCCCCTGCACCAGATTGAAGCGCTCGGAGAGGTCGTGATGGCCGTCCCGCAAGCGTTCGATACTGGCGTCGGCGTTGCGCTGTTCGGCCACCAGGGCTTCGAAACTGACTTCCTGGGTGCCAATGATCGCTTCGCGCTGGCCGACCTGATCGTTCAGGTCCTGCCAGCGCAGGGCCGACAGTTGCGCCTTGAGCTGGCGCTCCTCGCCTTTGAATTCCTGGTACTTCTTGGCCGCTTCGGCCTGGCGGTGCAAGCGTTCGAGCTGACGTTCGAGCTCTTCGCGCAGGTCGGTCAGGCGCTCCAGGTTTTCGTGGGTGCGGCGGATGCGGTTTTCGGTTTCGCGCCGACGCTCCTTGTACTTGGAGATCCCCGCCGCCTCTTCAATGAAGTTGCGCAGGTCTTCAGGCTTGGACTCGATCAGCTTGGAGATCATCCCCTGTTCGATGATCGAGTAGCTGCGCGGGCCCAGGCCGGTGCCGAGGAAGATATCGGTGATGTCGCGGCGCCGGCATTTGGTGCCGTTGAGGTAATAGGTGGTCTGGCTGTCGCGGGTGACTTTGCGGCGAATGGAAATTTCCGCATAGGCGGCGTATTCACCGAGCAATGTGCCATCGGCGTTATCGAATACCAGTTCGATGCTCGCCTGGCTCACCGGCTTGCGGCTGGTGGAGCCGTTGAAGATGACGTCGGTCATCGACTCGCCGCGCAGGTTCTTCGCCGAACTTTCGCCCATCACCCAGCGCACGGCGTCGATGATGTTCGACTTGCCGCAACCATTGGGCCCAACCACCGCCGCCATGTTGCTGGGGAAGTTCACTGTGGTCGGGTCGACGAAGGACTTGAACCCCGCCAACTTGATGCACTTTAGCCGCACGCTTATGCGTCCGTCAGGGCAGAGATCACCAGATCGCAACTGCGCTGGCCATAAGCGGTCAGCACTTCGCGGATCAGTGGAAAATCACGGGCGATCACTGCAGCAAGCAGACGTTCGAACAGCTCCAGATACTCACTCATCGAGGCCTTGCGTTGCTCCAGGGCGAGAAAATACGCACGGCTCATGGCCGGCTGCAGATTCTCGACGGTTTCCTGCAGGTAAGGATTGTTGGCAAACGAGTACGTGGCACGCATCACGTTGAAACTGTCGTCGACGAAGGCATGGATGTCCTGGCGCTCGTAGCTGGCCGTCAGGCGCTGCTGGATCTGCACGAACGGCGCCAGGTCGGCCTGGACTTTCCAGCCAGTGGCCACGGCGTTGGCGAGCAGGATGTACATCTCGCTCATCAGCGTGCAAAGGCTCTTGACCTTGTGCGCGGTGAGTTCGGTGACGTGGGCGCCACGTCGCGGCAGGATGGCGATCAGGTGCCGGCGCTCGAGAATCAGCAAAGCCTCGCGGACCGAGCCACGACTGACGTCGAGTGCCTGCGTGACCTTCTGTTCCTGGATGCGCTCCCCGGGCTTCATTTCGCCGCGAATGATGCGTTCGGCGAGATGATGCGCGATTTGCTCGGCGAGGCTGTCCGGCGCCTTGAACGTCATGGTTGTCCTTCAAACTCTTCGATTTGTACAAGCGGCGCAGTGTAGCGCAATTGATACGTCATGGCGCAGGGCCCACCCAGTGGTTTTTGGCACGATTCAAGCAAAAAGCAGGCTGTTGATCGAGGGTCAATAATGAAGAAAAGCGACGTTAATCGACAAAATGCACTTTCCTGACCTTTAAGTCAGAAAATCATTGACCGAAAAGTCAGACCTGCTAAATTCGGTTCATGGCGGTTAACAACAATAATGAGTCTGCGAGGCCTTCCGTGATCCAGTTTTTACTCAACCAGGAACTCCGTAGCGAGCACGCCCTGGACCCGAACCTGACCGTGCTCAATTATCTGCGCGACCATGTGGGCAAACCCGGCACCAAAGAAGGCTGCGCCAGCGGAGACTGTGGCGCGTGCACCGTGGTGGTCGGCGAATTGCAGACCGATGATGCGGGCCGCGAACACATTCGCTACCGCAGCCTCAACTCGTGCCTGACGTTCGTTTCGTCCTTGCACGGCAAGCAACTGATCAGCGTCGAAGACCTCAAGCACAAGGGCGAACTGCACAGCGTGCAGAAGGCCATGGTCGAGTGCCACGGCTCGCAATGCGGGTTCTGCACCCCTGGTTTCGTGATGTCGTTGTTTGCCCTGCAAAAGAACAGCGACGCACCGGATCAGCACAAGGCCCACGAAGCCCTGGCCGGCAACCTCTGCCGCTGCACCGGCTATCGGCCGATCCTGGAAGCCGCCGAGCAGTCCTGCTGCGCTAAAAAGCCGGATCAGTTCGATGCCAACGAAGCCCAGACCATTGCCCGGCTCAAAGCCATCGCGCCGACCGATATCGGCGAACTCAACAGCGGCGACAAGCGTTGCCTGGTGCCTTTGACCGTGGCCGACCTGGCCGACCTCTACGACGCTTATCCACAGGCCCGGCTGCTGGCCGGCGGCACTGACCTGGCGCTGGAAGTGACCCAGTTCCATCGCACGTTGCCGGTGATGATCTACGTCGGCAACGTCGCCGAAATGAAGCGCATCGAACGCTTCGACGACCGCCTGGAAATCGGCGCCGCCACCGCCCTCTCCGACTGCTACGAGGCCCTGAAGGCCGAGTACCCGGACTTCGGCGAACTGCTGCAACGCTTCGCCTCCCTGCAGATCCGCAACCAGGGCACTTTGGGCGGCAACATCGGCAACGCCTCGCCCATCGGCGACTCGCCGCCCCTGCTGATTGCCTTGGGCGCGCAAATTGTCCTGTGCAAGGGCGAAACCCGCCGCACCCTGGCCCTGGAGGATTACTTCATCGATTACCGCGTCACGGCGCGCCAGGAAAGCGAGTTCATCGAGAAGATCATCGTGCCTCGCGCCAGCGTCGAACAGCTGTTCCGCGCCTACAAGGTGTCCAAGCGCCTGGACGATGACATTTCGGCCGTGTGCGCGGCATTCAACCTGCGCCTGGAAAACGGTGTGGTCGCCGATGCCCGCGTGGCCTTCGGTGGCATGGCGGCCATTCCGAAACGCGCCAACAGTTGCGAAACCGCGCTGATCGGTTCGCCCTTCAACAGCGCCACCGTTGAACGCGCCTGCGCTGCCCTGGCCGAAGATTTCACACCGCTGTCGGACTTCCGCGCCAGCAAGGAATACCGCCTGCTCAGCGCACAAAACCTGCTGCGCAAATACTTCATCGAACTGCAAACGCCGCACATCGAGACTCGGGTGACCGCTTATGTCTAACCATCACGCCGTAGAGAAGACCCAGGCCGAACTGGCTGAACTGTTCGCCAAGGACCTGACCACCGGTGTCGGCCGCAGCGTCAAGCACGACAGCGCCGCCAAGCATGTGTCCGGTGAAGCGCAGTACATCGATGATCGCCTGGAGTTTCCGAACCAGTTGCACGTGTACGCCCGCATGTCGGACCGTGCCCACGCCCGGATCATCAGCATCGACACCTCGCCGTGCTATGCCTTCGAGGGTGTGCGCATCGCCATTACCCACGAAGACGTACCAGGCTTGAAGGACATTGGCCCGTTGCTGCCGGGCGATCCGCTGCTGGCGATCGACACCGTGCAATTCGTCGGTCAACCCGTGGTGGCCGTTGCCGCCAAAGACCTGGAAACCGCACGCAAGGCGGCGATGGCCGCGATCATCGAATACGAAGACCTGGAACCGGTACTGGACGTGGTCGAAGCCCTGCGCAAGCGCCACTTCGTGCTCGACAGCCACACGCACCAGCGCGGCGATTCGGCGACGGCGCTGGCCACTGCCGAACATCGCATCCAGGGCACGCTGCACATCGGCGGGCAGGAACACTTCTACCTGGAAACCCAGATTTCCTCGGTGATGCCCACCGAAGACGGCGGCATGATCGTCTACTGCTCGACCCAGAACCCCACCGAAGTGCAGAAACTGGTGGCCGAAGTGCTGGACGTTTCGATGAACAAGATCGTGGTCGACATGCGTCGCATGGGTGGCGGTTTTGGCGGCAAGGAAACCCAGGCGGCCAGCCCGGCCTGCCTGTGCGCAGTGATCGCGCACCTCACCGGCCAGCCGACCAAGATGCGCCTGCCCCGTGTCGAAGACATGCTGATGACCGGCAAGCGGCACCCGTTCTATGTCGAATACGACGTGGGCTTCGACAGCACCGGACGCCTGCACGGCATCAACCTGGAACTGGCCGGCAACTGCGGCTGTTCGCCAGACCTGTCGGCGTCGATCGTCGACCGCGCGATGTTCCACTCGGACAACTCGTATTACCTGGGCGACGCGACCGTTAACGGTCATCGCTGCAAGACCAACACCGCCTCGAACACCGCCTACCGTGGGTTCGGCGGCCCGCAAGGCATGGTCGCCATCGAAGAAGTGATGGACGCCATCGCCCGTCACTTGGGGCTGGATCCGCTGGCGGTGCGCAAGGCCAACTACTATGGCAAGACCGAGCGCAACGTCACCCATTACTACCAGACCGTCGAGCACAACATGCTCGAGGAAATGACCGCCGAACTGGAAGCAAGCAGCCAGTACGCCGAGCGCCGCGAAGCGATCCGTCGCTACAACGCCAACAGCCCGATCCTGAAAAAGGGCCTGGCGCTGACCCCGGTGAAATTCGGCATCTCCTTCACCGCCAGCTTCCTCAACCAGGCCGGCGCCCTGGTACACGTCTACACCGACGGCAGCATCCACCTGAACCATGGCGGCACCGAGATGGGCCAGGGCCTGAACACCAAAGTCGCGCAAGTAGTGGCCGAGGTGTTCCAGGTGGAAATGGACCGCGTGCAGATCACCGCGACCAACACTGACAAAGTACCGAACACTTCGCCGACCGCGGCCTCCAGCGGCGCCGACCTGAACGGCAAGGCTGCGCAGAATGCCGCTGAAACCATCAAGAAACGCCTGGTGGAATTTGCCGCGCGGCAATACAAGGTCAGTGAAGAAGACGTGGAGTTCCACAACGGCCACGTGCGGGTTCGCGATCACATCCTGACTTTCGAAGCACTGATCCAGCAGGCGTACTTCGCCCAGGTGTCGCTGTCGAGTACCGGGTTCTACAAGACCCCGAAAATCTACTACGACCGCAGCCAAGCCCGGGGGCGTCCGTTCTATTACTACGCCTTCGGTGCAGCCTGCTGCGAGGTGATCATCGACACCCTGACGGGCGAGTACAAAATGCTGCGCACCGACATCCTCCACGACGTCGGTGCCTCGCTGAACCCGGCCATCGACATCGGCCAGGTCGAAGGCGGTTTCATCCAGGGCATGGGCTGGCTGACCATGGAAGAGCTGGTGTGGAACAACAAGGGCAAGCTGATGACCAACGGCCCGGCCAGCTACAAGATCCCGGCCGTGGCGGACATGCCGCTGGACCTGCGGGTGAAGCTGGTGGAAAACCGCAAGAACCCGGAAGACACGGTGTTCCATTCCAAGGCCGTGGGCGAACCGCCGTTCATGCTCGGCATCGCCGCCTGGTGCGCGATCAAGGACGCCGTGGCGAGCCTGGGCGACTACCGGCATCAACCGAAGATCGACGCGCCGGCGACGCCGGAGCGGGTGTTGTGGGGCTGTGAGCAGATGCGCCAGTTGAAGGCGGCGAAGGCTGTCGAGGCCGATGCCGAGTTGGCTTCGCTCTAAGACCGAGGCGCGGCCTTCGCGAGCAGGCTCGCTCCCACAGGGGAAAGCATTCCAAATGTGGGAGCGAGCCTGCTCGCGAAGAGGCCCGAACAGACAACAGAGATGTTGAGGTGAAACATGTACAACTGGATCGACGCCCTCGCCGACCTGCAAAACCAGGGTGAACCCTGCGTGTTGGTGACCATCATCGAAGAGCTCGGCTCGACGCCGCGCAATGCTGGCTCGAAGATGGTTGTCAGCGCCCACCAGGCCTTCGACACCATCGGTGGCGGACACCTGGAATACAAGGCCATGCAGATCGCCCGCGAAATGCTCGCCAGCGGCAAGCAGGACACCCATCTCGAGCGCTTCAGCCTCGGTGCCAGCCTGGGCCAGTGCTGCGGCGGCGCGACCGTGTTGCTGTTCGAACCGATGGGCCAGGTCCAGGCGCAGATCGCCGTGTTTGGCGCCGGCCACGTCGGTCGCGCGCTGGTACCGCTGCTGGCCAGCCTGCCCTGCCGGGTGCGCTGGATCGACTCGCGGGAAGACGAATTCCCGGAACAGATTCCCCACGGCGTACGCAAGATCGTCAGCGAAGAACCGGTGGATGAAATCGACGACCTGCCCGCCGGCAGCTACTGCATCGTCATGACCCACAACCACCAGCTCGACCTCGAACTCACCGCCGCCATTCTCAAGCGCAACGACTTCGCCTACTTCGGCCTGATCGGCTCGAAAACCAAACGGGTGAAGTTCGAACACCGCCTGCGCGACCGCGGCTTCGACAGCAGTGTCGTGCAACGCATGCGCTGCCCGATGGGCATCGGCGAAGTCAAAGGCAAGCTGCCTGTGGAAATCGCCATCTCCATCGCCGGCGAGATCATCGCCACTTATAACGCCAGTTTCGGCCAACAAACGTCCCGCGCCGAACCGATTGCCAAGTTGCTGCCCGTTTCACGCCGCAGCCAGGCCACCAACTTGAAAGCCTCAAATTGAGAACTGACATGCCCCTGACTCGCAAAGCCTACCGCGCCGCCATTCTGCACAGCATCGCCGACCCCGCCGAAGTCGGGATCGAAGCCTCCTATGAGTATTTCGAGGACGGTTTGCTGGTGATCGAAAACGGCAAGATCAGTGCCCTTGGCCACGCCAGTGAACTGCTGCCAACGCTGCCGGCCGATATCGAGATCACCCATTACCAGGATGCACTGATCACCCCCGGCTTCATCGACACCCACATCCATCTGCCACAAACCGGCATGGTCGGCGCCTACGGCGAGCAACTGCTGGACTGGCTCAACACCTACACCTTCCCCTGTGAAAGCCAGTTCGCCGACAAGGCTCACGCTGACGAAGTGGCGGACATTTTCATCAAGGAACTGCTGCGCAACGGCACCACCACCGCGCTGGTGTTCGGCAGCGTGCATCCGCAATCGGTGAACTCGTTCTTCGAAGCTGCCGAGCAACTGGACCTGCGCATGATCGCCGGCAAGGTGATGATGGACCGCAACGCCCCGGACTACCTGACCGACACCGCCGAATCCAGCTATTTGGACAGCAAGGCGCTGATCGAGCGCTGGCACGGCAAGGGTCGCCTGCACTATGCCGTCACCCCGCGCTTTGCCCCGACCAGCACCCCGGAACAGTTGACCCTGGCCGGCCAGTTGCTGACCGAATACCCGGATCTGTACATGCAGACCCACATCAGCGAAAACCTCAAGGAAATCGAGTGGGTCAAGGAACTGTTCCCGGAGCGCAAAGGCTACCTGGATGTCTACGACCACTACCAGTTGCTCGGCGAGCGCTCGGTCTTCGCCCACGGTGTGCACCTGTGCGATGACGAATGCGCGCGACTGGCAGAAACCGGTTCGGCCATCTCCTTCTGCCCGACTTCGAACTTCTTCCTCGGCAGCGGCCTGTTCAACCTGCCGATGGCCGAGAAGCACAAACTCAACGTCGGCATCGGCACCGATGTAGGCGGCGGCACCAGTTTCTCGCTGCTGCAAACGCTGAACGAGGCCTACAAGGTCATGCAGCTGCAAGGCGCGCGCCTGAGCCCGTTCAAGTCGCTGTACCTGGCCACCCTCGGCGGCGCCCGTGCGCTGCGTCTTGAAGACAAGATCGGCAATCTGCAGCCGGGCACCGACGCCGACTTCCTGGTGCTGGACTACAACGCCACGCCGTTGCTGGGCTATCGCCTGCAGCAGGCCAATAATATTGCCGAGACGTTGTTTGTGTTAATGACCCTGGGGGATGACCGGACGGTGTTGCAGACGTATGCGGCGGGGAACCTGGTGCATCAGCGCTGAGTTTCCCCGGACACTGATCGTTCCCACGCAGAGCATCACTAGTGTCCGGTAAAAACCGAAGGGGGAGCTTGCTCCCCCTTGCTGTTGGCGGCCGTCAGTCATAATCGGATTT
>NZ_JBXAHO010000032.1:0-75836 GCF_058795195.1 Pseudomonas sp. GW823-FHT06B06
ACCGAACGCCAGGGGCAAGAGCCCTTGGTTACTTGGGGCTTTTCCAAGTGACTCGCCGTAAGGGCGAAACCCTAAGTGGCCGTGACCGCAGGAATGGATATGTACCCAATCCCAATCCCAAACAGCCACCATCGCCCAAACAAAAACGGCCCCTATATATAGAGGCCGTTCCCGGTACAACTCAACACGCTACAGCAAGACAAATCTTACTTGCGGTCTTCCAGCTTGGTGATGTCACGCGACTCGTAGCCGGTGTACAGCTGGCGCGGACGGCCGATCTTGTACGGGCTGGAGAGCATTTCTTTCCAGTGGGAGATCCAGCCCACGGTCCGCGCCAAGGCGAAGATCACGGTGAACATGCTGGTTGGAATGCCGATCGCCTTGAGGATGATCCCCGAGTAGAAGTCGACGTTCGGGTACAGCGAGCGTTCGATGAAGTACGGGTCGGTCAGGGCGATCTCTTCCAGGCGCATGGCCAGTTCGAGCTGCGGATCGTTCTGGATGCCCAGTTCCTTCAGTACTTCGTCGCAGGTCTGCTTCATCACAGTGGCGCGAGGGTCGCGGTTTTTGTAAACGCGGTGACCGAAGCCCATCAGCTTGAACGGATCGTTCTTGTCCTTGGCCTTGGCGATGAACTTGTCGATGTTCGAGACATCGCCGATTTCATCGAGCATGGTCAATACGGCTTCGTTCGCACCGCCGTGGGCAGGGCCCCACAGTGCGGCGATGCCGGCAGCGATACAGGCGAACGGGTTGGCACCCGAGGAGCCCGCCAGGCGCACGGTGGAAGTCGACGCGTTCTGCTCGTGGTCGGCATGGAGGATGAAGATCCGGTCCATGGCCTTGGCGAGTACCGGGCTGATCGGTTTGATCTCGCACGGGGTGTTGAACATCATGTGCAGGAAGTTTTCCGCGTACGACAGGTCGTTGCGCGGGTACATCATGGGTTGGCCCATGGAGTACTTGTAAACCATCGCGGCCAGGGTTGGCATCTTGGCAACCAGGCGGATCGCGGAGATTTCGCGATGCTGCGGGTTATTGATGTCCAGGGAGTCGTGGTAGAAGGCCGAGAGGGCGCCGACTACACCACACATGACGGCCATCGGGTGGGCGTCACGGCGGAAGCCGTTGAAGAAGGTCTTCAGCTGCTCGTGAACCATGGTGTGGTTCTTCACGGTGCCGACGAACTGGGCCTTCTGCTCTGCGGTCGGCAGTTCGCCGTTGAGCAGCAGGTAGCAGGTTTCCAGGTAGTCCGACTTTTCAGCCAGTTGTTCGATCGGGTAGCCGCGGTGCAGCAGGATGCCGTTGTCGCCGTCGATATAGGTGATCTTCGACTCGCAGGAAGCGGTCGACATGAAACCAGGGTCGAAAGTGAAGCGGCCCGTGGCCGTCAGGCCCCGAACATCGATAACATCGGGACCAACGGTGCCGGTTAAAATGGGCAGCTCGACGGGGGCTGCGCCCTCGATGATCAACTGCGCTTTTTTGTCAGCCATGTGGCCTCCTATTTATGCTTGAAATCATCAGACAGACCCCCCACGCAGGGCCCGCACCACTATAGTGAGATAAATTTGAATGTCAATTTGCCTAAAGTCTTGCTCCAGAAGGCTTTAACCCTACTTTTTTATCGAAATTGACCGCCATTTACGCCTTTTATACGTGTTGCGCAATGCGCCGTTTTGGGAAGGTATGTCCGTTGTCATTAGTAGCCTAACTGTCTATACTCGGCCACCGACCGCCAAGGGCTTTTGGGCTTGCGTTATTGGGGGTCGCCTCCCTGGGTGGTGATTACCTGACCAGTGCACTCCCCAACAACTTTGCCCTGATTGTTAGGGGCTCTTCAGTGTGAAAAAAAAGCCGTGAAAAGCCAACGACCTGTAAACCTAGACCTAAGGACCATCAAGCTCCCCATCACCGGCGTTACGTCGTTTCTTCACCGTGTTTCCGGCATCATCCTCTTCCTGGGCCTGGGCTTCATGCTTTATGCATTGGGCAAATCCCTGGGTTCGGAGGAAGGCTTTGCCGACGTGAAGGCAACCTTGACCAGCCCTCTGGCCAAGTTCGTAGCATGGGGCCTCCTATCCGCTCTCCTGTATCACCTGGTAGCCGGTGTGCGCCACATGATTATGGACATGGGCATCGGTGAGACGCTGGAAGGCGGCACGCTGGGCTCGAAAATCATTATCGCCGTATCTGCGGTGCTGATCATTCTGGCGGGAGTTTGGATATGGTAACCAGCGTAACGAACCTGTCGCGTTCGGGCCTCTATGACTGGATGGCACAACGTGTGTCTGCGGTTGTTCTCGCGGCTTATTTCATCTTCCTGATCGGATACCTCGCAGCGAATCCGGGCATTGGCTTTGACCAATGGCATGGCCTGTTCGCTCACAACGGGATGCGTATCTTCAGTCTGCTGGCCCTTGTTGCCCTCGGCGCTCACGCCTGGGTTGGCATGTGGACCATCGCGACCGACTACCTGACGCCGATGGCGCTGGGCAAGTCCGCAACTGCAGTACGTTTCCTTTTCCAGGCAGTATGCGGCGTTGCGATGTTCGCTTACTTCGTCTGGGGTGTGCAGATTCTCTGGGGTATCTGATTCATGGCTAACATTCCAACGATTTCTTTCGACGCCATCATTATTGGTGGTGGCGGTGCCGGCATGCGCGCAGCGCTGCAACTGGCGCAAGGCGGTCACAAGACCGCGGTAATCACCAAGGTTTTCCCGACCCGTTCGCACACCGTATCCGCCCAGGGCGGCATCACCTGTGCCATCGCGTCCGCCGACCCGAACGATGACTGGCGCTGGCACATGTACGATACCGTCAAGGGCTCCGACTACATCGGTGACCAGGACGCTATCGAATACATGTGTCAGGAAGGCCCGGCCGCCGTTTTCGAGCTGGACCACATGGGTCTTCCGTTCTCGCGTACCGAAACCGGCCGTATCTACCAGCGTCCGTTCGGCGGTCAGTCCAAGGACTACGGTAAAGGTGGCCAGGCTGCCCGTACCTGCGCCGCTTCCGACCGTACCGGTCACGCGCTGCTGCACACCCTTTATCAGGGCAACCTGAAAGCCGGTACCACGTTCCTGAACGAGTACTACGCCGTTGACCTGGTGAAAAACCAGGCTGGCGAATTCGTCGGCGTTATCGCCATTTGCATCGAAACCGGCGAAACCACCTACATCCGTGCCAAGGCTACCGTTCTGGCCACCGGCGGTGCAGGTCGTATCTATGCGTCCACCACCAACGCCCTGATCAACACCGGTGACGGCGTCGGCATGGCCCTGCGTGCTGGCGTGCCGGTACAAGACATCGAGATGTGGCAGTTCCACCCGACCGGCATCGCCGGCGCCGGTGTACTGGTGACCGAAGGTTGCCGTGGTGAAGGTGGTTACCTGATCAACAAGCACGGTGAGCGTTTCATGGAGCGTTATGCTCCGAACGCCAAGGACCTTGCCGGTCGTGACGTCGTGGCCCGTTCGATGGTTAAAGAGATCATCGCCGGCAACGGCTGTGGTCCGAATGGCGACCACGTGATGCTCAAGCTCGACCACCTGGGCGAGGAAGTGCTGCACAGCCGTCTGCCAGGCATCTGCGAACTGTCGAAGACTTTCGCACACGTTGACCCGGTTGTTGCTCCGGTTCCGGTTGTTCCTACCTGCCACTATATGATGGGCGGCGTTGCCACCAACATCCACGGCCAGGCGATCACCCAGGACGCCGAAGGCGTGGACACCATCATCCCGGGCCTGTTCGCTGTAGGCGAAGTGGCTTGCGTATCGGTTCACGGCGCCAACCGTCTGGGCGGCAACTCGCTGCTCGACCTGGTGGTCTTCGGCCGTGCTGCCGGCCTGCACCTGGAAAAGGCGCTGACCGACGGTATCGAATACGACGAAGCCACCGAAGCCGACATCACGGCGGCCCTGTCGCGTCTGTCCGCCCTGAACGAGCGTACCGATGGCGAAGACGTGGCAACCCTGCGTCGCGAGCTGCAAAACTGCATGCAGAACTACTTCGGTGTATTCCGTACCGGCGAATACATGCAGAAGGGTATTGCCCAGCTGGCCGATCTGCGCAAGCGCATCGCCAACGTCAAGATCAACGACAAGTCGCAGGCGTTCAACACCGCGCGTATCGAAGCTCTGGAACTGCAGAACCTGCTGGAAGTGGCCGAAGCCACCGCCATCGCTGCCGAAGTGCGTAAAGAGTCCCGCGGCGCTCACGCCCGTGAAGACTTCGAAGATCGTGACGACGAAAACTGGCTGTGCCACACCCTGTACTTCCCGGGTGAGAAGCGCGTTGCCAAGCGTGCCGTGAACTTCTCGCCGAAGACGGTTCCGACTTTTGAACCTAAGATTCGGACTTATTAAGGGTGGCCGCCATGTTGCAAGTCAGTGTTTATCGTTACAACCCTGATCAGGACGCTGCGCCGTTCATGCAGGAATTCCAGGTCGATACCGGTGGTAAAGACCTGATGGTGCTGGACGTACTGGCCCTGATTAAAGAGCAGGACGAAGGTTTCTCCTATCGTCGCTCCTGCCGTGAAGGTGTTTGCGGCTCCGACGGCATGAACATCAACGGCAAAAACGGCCTGGCGTGTGTCACGCCGCTGTCCGCCGTCGTAAAAGGTAACAAGTTGATCGTTCGTCCTCTGCCAGGCTTGCCGGTTATCCGTGACCTGGTCGTCGATATGAGCATCTTCTACAAGCAATACGAGAAGGTTAAGCCATTCCTGCAGAACGACACGCCGGCTCCGGCCATCGAGCGTCTGCAGTCCCCTGAAGAGCGTGAAAAGCTCGACGGTCTGTACGAGTGCATCCTGTGCGCCTGCTGCTCGACCTCTTGCCCGTCCTTCTGGTGGAACCCGGACAAGTTCCTGGGTCCAGCTGCCCTGCTGCAAGCGTACCGCTTCCTGGCAGACAGCCGTGACACCAAGACGTCCGAACGTCTGGCTGCGCTGGATGACCCGTTCAGCGTATTCCGCTGCCGCGGGATCATGAACTGCGTCAACGTATGTCCGAAAGGCCTGAACCCGACTAAGGCCATCGGTCACATCCGTCACATGCTGCTCTCGAGCGGTGTGTGAAACAGCTGTTGTAACCCAGCTGTTGTAAATGCAGTACCGCTGTAAATGTAGAGGCTAAGGCGCGGGCTTCAACCCGCGTCGTAGCTATAACCAGAGCAGCAGCTTAAAAGGCTGCGGCTCTTATTTTGAAGAAATGAGACAAGCAGGGGCATCCGGGCTGGTACCCGGACTATCAGTGTGATCCTAGTGGCTTGTTTTGGTCGCTGCATTTGGACTTCTGCAAGTTTGCTCGGTGTCGACACCGGTGGTGTTCCCCTAACCGAGGGTGACCAAGCATGCAAGAAAGCGTGATGCAGCGCATGTGGAACAGCGCCTACCTATCCGGTAGTAACGCTGCCTATGTGGAAGAGCTCTACGAGCTCTACCTGCACGACCCTAACGCTGTGCCAGAAGAGTGGCGCACCTACTTCCAGAAGTTGCCTGCTGACGGCAACCCTGCCACCGATGTTTCGCACTCCACAATTCGCGATCATTTCGTCTTGCTGGCAAAGAACCAGCGCCGCGCCCAACCGGTTTCCGCCGGCAGCGTGAGCAGTGAGCACGAGAAGAAGCAAGTTGAAGTGCTGCGATTGATCCAGGCCTACCGTATGCGTGGCCACCAGGCAGCCCAGCTTGACCCGCTGGGGCTGTGGCAGCGTCCTGCACCTGCAGACCTGTCGATCAATCATTACGGCTTGACCAATGCCGATCTTGATACGACCTTCCGTGCCGGCGACCTGTTCATCGGCAAAGAGGAAGCGAGCCTACGCGAAATTCACGAAGCGTTGCAGCAGACATATTGCCGCACCATCGGCGCTGAGTTTACGCACATCACCGATTCCGAGCAGCGCCAGTGGTTCCAGCAGCGTCTGGAAAGCGTGCGTGGCCGTCCGACGTACTCCGCCGACATCAAGAGCCACCTGCTCGAGCGCGTGACCGCCGGTGAAGGCCTGGAAAAATACCTGGGCACCAAATACCCGGGTACCAAGCGTTTCGGCCTGGAAGGCGGCGAAAGCCTGATTCCGATGCTCGACGAGCTGATCCAGCGTTCCGGTTCCTACGGCACCAAGGAAATCGTCATCGGCATGGCCCACCGTGGCCGTCTGAACGTACTGGTCAACACCTTCGGCAAGAACCCGCGCGAGCTGTTCGACGAGTTCGAAGGCAAGAAGAAGGTCGAGCTGGGTTCCGGTGACGTTAAATACCACCAGGGCTTCTCGTCCAACGTGATGACCACCGGCGGTGAAGTTCACCTGGCCATGGCGTTCAACCCGTCCCACCTGGAAATCGTTTCCCCGGTGGTCGAGGGTTCGGTGCGCGCCCGTCAGGATCGTCGTAACGACCTGACCGGTGAGAAAGTCCTACCGATCTCCATCCACGGTGACGCGGCATTCGCCGGTCAAGGCGTGGTGATGGAAACCTTCCAGATGTCGCAGACCCGCGGTTTCAAGACCGGCGGTACCGTGCACATCGTGATCAACAACCAGGTCGGTTTCACCATCAGCAACCCGCTGGACTCGCGTTCCACCGAGTACGCCACCGACGTTGCGAAGATGATCCAGGCGCCGATCCTCCATGTGAATGGCGATGATCCGGAAGCCGTGTTGTTCGTGACCCAGTTGGCCATCGACTACCGCATGCAGTTCAAGCGTGACGTGGTGATCGACCTGGTCTGCTACCGTCGTCGCGGCCACAACGAGGCCGACGAGCCAAGCGGCACCCAGCCGATCATGTATCAGCAGATCACCAAGCAGCGCACTACCCGTGAGCTGTACGCTGATCGCCTGACCCAGGCCGGTGTACTGGACGCTGAGCGTGTCCAGGCCAAGGTCGACGAGTACCGCAACGCGCTGGACAACGGTCTGCACGTCGTGAAATCGCTGGTCAAGGAACCGAACAAAGAGCTGTTCGTGGACTGGCGTCCGTATCTGGGCCACGCCTGGACCGCGCGTCACGACACGCGCTTCGACCTGAAGACCTTGCAGGAACTGTCCGCCAAGCTGCTGGAAATTCCGGAAGGCTTCGTGGTTCAGCGCCAGGTTGCCAAGATCTACGAAGACCGTCAGAAGATGCAAGCCGGCGGCCTGCCGATCAACTGGGGTTACGCCGAAACCATGGCGTACGCGACCCTGGCGTTCGAAGGTCACCCGATCCGCATGACCGGCCAGGACATCGGCCGCGGTACGTTCTCGCACCGTCATGCCGTGTTGCACAACCAGAAGGACGCGGGCACCTACATCCCGTTGCAGAACCTGTACGACGGTCAGCCACGCTTCGACCTGTACGACTCGTTCCTGTCCGAAGAAGCGGTACTGGCGTTCGAGTACGGTTACTCGACCACCACGCCGAACGCGCTGGTTATCTGGGAAGCCCAGTTCGGCGACTTCGCCAACGGCGCCCAGGTTGTAATCGACCAGTTCATCACCAGTGGCGAGCACAAGTGGGGCCGTCTGTGCGGTCTGACCATGCTGCTGCCGCACGGTTATGAAGGTCAGGGGCCGGAGCACTCCTCGGCTCGTCTGGAGCGTTACCTGCAGCTGTGCGCCGAGCACAACATCCAGGTGTGCATGCCAACGACGCCGGCACAGATCTACCACTTGCTGCGCCGTCAGGTGATTCGCCCGCTGCGCAAGCCACTGGTAGTCCTGACTCCGAAGTCGCTGCTGCGCCACAAGCTGGCCATCTCGACCCTGGAAGATCTGGCCGAAGGTTCCTTCCAGACCGTTATCCCGGAAATCGACGCCCAAGACCCGAAAAAGGTCGAGCGCGTTGTCCTGTGTAGCGGCAAGGTCTACTACGACCTGCTGGAAAAACGCCGTGCCGAAGGCCGTGACGATATCGCCATCGTGCGTATCGAGCAGCTGTACCCATTCCCTGAGGACGACTTGAAAGAAGTCCTGGCTCCCTACACCAACGCCAAGCATGCCGTTTGGTGCCAGGAAGAGCCGATGAACCAGGGCGCGTGGTACTGCAGCCAACACCACATGCGTCGCAGCATCAGCAACCTCAACAAGTCTCTCGTACTCGAGTACGCGGGCCGCGAGGCTTCTGCTGCACCGGCATGCGGTTACGCATCGATGCACGCCGAACAGCAGGAACAACTGCTGCAAGACGCCTTTACTGTTTAACGCCTTCGCGCACCTGAAACCGAATTTAAGGAACCACAGATAATGGCTATCGAGATCAAAGCCCCCACTTTCCCGGAATCGGTTGCCGATGGCACCGTTGCCACCTGGCACAAAAAACCGGGCGACGCGGTCAAGCGCGACGAACTGATCGTCGACATCGAAACCGATAAAGTCGTACTCGAAGTGTTGGCTACCGCTGATGGCGTGCTGGGCGCTATCGTCAAGAACGAAGGCGACACCGTTCTGTCCGACGAAGTCCTGGGCTCCATCGAAGCGGGCGGCGCTGCTGCCGCTCCAGCTGCTGCGGCTCCTGCCGCCGCTGCCCAGGCTGCTGCCCCTGCCGCCGAAGGCGAAGACGATCCTGTTGCTGCACCGGCTGCGCGCAAGCTGGCTGAAGAAAACGGCATCAACATCGCTTCCGTTGCCGGCACTGGCAAAGGCGGTCGCGTGACCAAGGAAGACGTGGTTGCAGCCGTTGCTGCCAAGAAAGCCGCTCCGGCTGCCGCGCCTGCCAAGGCTGCCGCACCTGCCGCTGCTGCTCCGGTGTTCGCTGCCGGCGATCGCATCGAGAAGCGTGTACCGATGACCCGCGTGCGGGCCACCGTTGCCAAGCGCCTGGTCGAAGCCCAGTCGAACATGGCGATGCTGACCACGTTCAACGAAGTCGACATGACCGAAGTCATGGCGCTGCGTTCGAAGTACAAGGATCTGTTCGAGAAGTCCCACAACGGCGTGCGCCTGGGCTTCATGTCCTTCTTCGTGAAAGCGGCCACCGAAGCGCTGAAACGCTTCCCGGCTGTCAACGCCTCGATCGACGGCGCTGACATCGTTTACCACGGCTACGCTGACGTCGGCGTTGCGGTTTCCAGCGATCGCGGCCTGGTTGTTCCGGTTCTGCGTAACGCCGAACTGATGAGCCTGGCTGAAATCGAAGGCGGCATCGCCACCTTCGGCAAGAAAGCCCGCGACGGCAAACTGTCGATGGACGAAATGACCGGTGGTACCTTCACCATCACCAACGGCGGTACCTTCGGTTCGATGATGTCGACCCCGATCGTCAACCCGCCACAAGCAGCCATCCTGGGCATGCACAACATCATCCAGCGTCCTATGGCCATCAACGGCCAGGTCGTTATCCGTCCGATGATGTACCTGGCCCTGTCCTACGATCACCGTCTGATCGATGGCAAAGAAGCTGTGACTTTCCTGGTGACCATCAAGAACCTGCTGGAAGATCCGGCTCGTCTGTTGCTGGATATCTGATAGAAGCAGTCGCGAGCTGCAAGCCCAGGCTGTCGGAAAACCCGCAGCCTGGCTTGTCGCTTGCGGCTTCAAGCTTTTCGCTAAAGAGGATTTTTTGAATGTCGCAGAAATTTGACGTAGTAGTGATCGGCGCGGGCCCTGGCGGCTACGTAGCTGCCATCAAGGCCGCTCAGTTGGGCCTCAGCACTGCCTGCATCGAGAAGTACACCGACAAGGATGACAAACTGGCTCTGGGCGGTACTTGCCTGAACGTCGGCTGCATTCCGTCCAAGGCGCTGCTGGACAGCTCCTGGAAGTACAAGGAAGCCAAAGAAGGCTTCGCGATCCACGGTATCAACCACGCTGGCGTGACCATGGACGTGCCAGCAATGGTCGGCCGTAAAGCCACCATCGTCAAAGGCCTGACCTCCGGTGTTGCAACCCTGTTCAAAGCCAACGGTGTGACCTCCATCCAGGGTCACGGCAAGCTGCTGGCCGGCAAGAAAGTTGAAGTCACCAAGCCTGACGGTTCGGTAGAAGTCATCGAAGCCGAGAACGTGATCCTGGCTCCAGGTTCGCGTCCGATCGACATTCCACCGGCTCCGGTCGACCAGAATGTGATCGTCGATTCCACCGGCGCCCTGGAATTCCAATCCGTACCAAAACGCCTGGGCGTAATCGGCGCTGGCGTGATCGGTCTGGAGCTGGGTTCGGTCTGGTCGCGTCTGGGTGCAGAAGTGACTGTCCTGGAAGCCCTGGACACTTTCCTGATGGCCGCTGACGCAGCCGTTTCCAAGGAAGCGCTGAAAACCCTGACCAAGCAGGGCCTGGACATCAAGCTGGGCGCTCGCGTGACCGGCTCCAAAGTGAACGGCGACGAAGTCGTGGTGAACTACACCGATGCCAACGGCGAACAGAACATCACTTTCGACAAGCTGATCGTAGCCGTTGGTCGCCGTCCAGTGACCACTGATCTGCTGGCTGCCGACTGCGGCGTGACCCTGGACGAGCGCGGTTTCGTGCACGTCGACGATCACTGCGCCACCACCGTACCGGGCGTCTACGCCATCGGTGACGTGGTTCGCGGCATGATGCTGGCGCACAAGGCGTCGGAAGAAGGCATCATGGTTGTCGAGCGCATCAAGGGCCACAAGGCCCAGATGAACTATGATTTGATCCCTTCGGTTATTTATACTCACCCGGAAATCGCGTGGGTTGGTAAAACCGAGCAGGCCTTGAAAGCTGAAGGCGTTGAAGTTAACGTCGGCACCTTCCCGTTCGCAGCCTCCGGCCGTGCCATGGCTGCCAACGACACCGGTGGTTTCGTCAAGGTCATCGCAGATGCCAAGACAGACCGCGTATTGGGCGTCCACGTGATTGGCCCAAGCGCTGCCGAACTGGTTCAGCAGGGTGCGATCGGTATGGAATTCGGCACCAGCGCTGAAGACCTGGGCATGATGGTTTTCTCCCATCCGACCCTGTCTGAAGCCTTGCACGAAGCTGCTTTGGCAGTGAATGGCGGCGCCATCCACATCGCCAACCGCAAGAAGCGTTAAGACAATAAGAAACCACGGCGGAATGGCCCGTCGTGAGCCTTGCATGCAAGACTCACCGCGGAATATCCGCTGGACGCAGCCTTGCATGGCTGCACCGGTTGTCCGGAAAGGCCATGCAAGCAGCAGTCACAGGTGGTGCGGCACTTGAATGAGTGCAGCACCGAATGCGCAGTACCTAACGAAGACGGTAATAAGCATGAATCTTCACGAGTATCAGGGTAAGCAGCTGTTCGCTGAGTACGGCCTGCCAGTTTCCACCGGTTACGCGGTAGACACCCCGGAAGCAGCAGCAGAAGCTTGCGACAAGATCGGCGGCAGCGAGTGGGTTGTCAAAGCCCAGGTCCACGCCGGTGGTCGCGGTAAAGCGGGCGGCGTAAAGCTGGTTCGCAGCAAAGAAGACGCCAAGGCCTTCGCACAGCAGTGGCTGGGCAAGCGTCTGGTGACTTACCAGACTGACGCCAATGGCCAGCCAGTCACCAAGATCCTGGTTGAATCGTGCACTGATATCGCTAAAGAGCTGTACCTGGGCGCTGTCGTTGACCGTTCGAGCCGTCGCATCGTGTTCATGGCTTCCACCGAAGGTGGCGTGGACATCGAGAAAATCGCTCACGACACTCCAGAAAAAATTCTGAAAGCCACTATCGATCCACTGGTTGGCGCTCAGCCATTCCAGGGTCGCGAGCTGGCATTCCAGCTGGGTCTGGAAGGCAAGCAGGTTGCTCAGTTCGCCAAGATCTTCGTAGGTCTGGCCAAGCTGTTCAAGGATCACGACCTGGCCCTGCTGGAAGTGAACCCGCTGGTGATCAAGGCTGACGGCGATCTGCACTGCCTGGACGCCAAGATCAACATCGACGCCAACGCCATGTACCGTCAGCCTAAGCTGAAGACTTTCCACGATCCGTCGCAAGACGATCCGCGCGAAGCGCACGCTGCCAAGTTCGAACTGAACTACGTAGCGCTGGAAGGCAACATCGGTTGCATGGTCAACGGTGCTGGCCTGGCCATGGGTACCATGGACATCGTCAACCTGCATGGCGGCAAGCCAGCCAACTTCCTCGACGTGGGCGGCGGTGCTACCAAGGAACGCGTTACCGAAGCGTTCAAGATCATTCTGTCCGACACCAACGTCGCTGCAGTACTGGTTAACATCTTCGGCGGCATCGTTCGTTGCGACATGATTGCCGAAGGCATCATTGGCGCCGTGAAAGAAGTCGGCGTGAAAATCCCGGTTGTTGTTCGCCTTGAAGGCAACAACGCTGAGCTGGGCGCTAAAGTACTGGCAGAAAGCGGTTTGAACATCATCGCTGCTACCAGCCTGACCGACGCTGCTCAACAAGTTGTCAAAGCTGCGGAGGGCAAATAATGAGCGTCCTGATCAATAAAGACACCAAAGTTATCTGCCAGGGTATTACCGGTTCGCAAGGTAGTTTCCACACCCAGCAAGCCATCGAGTACGGCACCAAGATGGTGGGTGGTGTAACTCCAGGCAAAGGCGGTACCGAGCACCTGGGCCTGCCAGTGTTCAACACCGTGAAAGACGCTGTAGCTGCCACTGGCGCCACCGCCAGCGTGATCTACGTTCCGGCTCCTTTCTGCAAGGACTCGATCCTGGAAGCTGCCTTCGGCGGCATCAAGCTGATCGTGTGCATCACCGAAGGCATTCCTACCCTGGACATGCTGGACGCTAAAGTTAAGTGCGACGAGCTGGGCGTAGTCCTGATCGGCCCTAACTGCCCAGGCGTGATCACCCCAGGCGAATGCAAGATCGGCATCATGCCAGGTCACATTCACTTGCCAGGCAAGGTCGGTATCGTTTCCCGTTCCGGCACCCTGACCTACGAAGCTGTGAAGCAGACTACTGACGCCGGTTTCGGTCAGTCGACTTGCGTCGGCATCGGTGGTGACCCGATCCCGGGTTCGAACTTCATCGACATCCTGAAGCTGTTCCAGGAAGACCCGAAGACCGAAGCGATCGTGATGATCGGCGAGATCGGCGGTTCGGCTGAAGAAGAAGCGGCTGCCTACATCAAGGCACACGTGACCAAGCCGGTTGTTTCCTACATCGCTGGTGTGACTGCTCCTCCGGGCAAGCGCATGGGCCATGCTGGCGCAATCATCTCTGGCGGCAAAGGCACTGCAGACGAGAAATTCGCTGCTCTGCAAGACGCAGGCGTTAAAACCGTGCGTTCGCTGGCAGACATCGGCAAGGCCCTGGCCGAGCTGACCGGTTGGGCTGTCAAGTAAGCCTCGCGCTTAGCTGACGCTTCACCAAACAAAGGCCACCTTCGGGTGGCCTTTGTCGTTTGTGGCTGATCGTTCCCACGATCTGGGTCGGGGCGGGAAAATTAAGTATGTAAACGCGACATGGAAACGTCGTGTATCGGATAGTTCGCCCTCAAACAGTGCGTTTGTCGCCCAAATTCGTTAGGCTACGCGCCATTTTTGCGTCCGCGCCCACAAGGCTGCAACGCGCTTAAAGGGTTGGCCCCATACGGACCGACAGCATTTCCCTCACCCATAGGGAAATCCCTCTCTAAATTCCGATTCAGTAGTGTGGTATTTCCTTAATGAAAGTGTTGAAAGGCCAGGACATCCTGGCACTTGGTTTTATGACGTTTGCCCTGTTCGTCGGGGCTGGCAACATCATCTTCCCGCCTATCGTCGGTTTGCAGTCCGGGCCTCATGTCTGGATGGCGGCACTGGGCTTCCTGATCACCGCAGTGGGGCTGCCCGTGGTCACTGTCGTTGCCCTGGCCAAGGTCGGTGGCGCCATGGATGCGCTGAGCAGCCCGATCGGCAAGATCGCCGGTGGCTTGCTGGCAGCAGCGTGCTACCTCGCTGTCGGCCCGCTGTTCGCCACGCCGCGTACCGCTACCGTGTCCTTTGAAGTCGGCCTGGCACCCCTGACCGGCGAAAGCCCACTGGCGTTGTTCCTCTACAGCTCGGTGTACTTCCTGGTGGTGTTCTTCATTTCGCTCTATCCGGGCCGCCTGCTGGATACCGTCGGGCGTTTCCTCGCACCGCTGAAGATCATCGCTTTGGCCGCGCTCGGCATCGCTGCGTTCGCTTTGCCCGCCGGTGATATCGGCCATGCTACGCCTGAGTACGTGGCGGCGCCGTTTTCCCAGGGGTTCATCAATGGTTACCTGACCATGGACACCCTCGGTGCGCTGGTGTTCGGCATCGTGATCGTCAATGCCATTCGCTCGCGCGGCGTCGAGTCGCCAGCGCTGATCACCCGCTACGCGATCATTGCCGGCTTGATCGCCGGCGTGGGCCTGGCGCTTGTCTACATCAGCCTGTTTCGCCTGGGCTCTGGCAGCCATGAAGTGGCGGCTGGCGCTACCAACGGCGCGGCGGTCTTGCACGCCTACGTACAACACACCTTCGGTTCGCTGGGCAGCGGATTCCTTGCGGTGCTGATTTCCCTGGCGTGCCTGGTGACCGCTGTTGGCCTGACCTGCGCCTGCGCCGAATACTTCAGCCGTGTGCTGCCACTGTCCTACAAGACGCTGGTGATTATCCTCGCGGCGTTCTCGCTGCTGGTGTCCAACCTGGGCCTGACCAAGCTGATCGCGTTCTCGATCCCTGTCCTGACCGCGATCTACCCGCCGTGCATCGCCTTGGTGGCCCTGAGCTTCTGCAAGGACTTCTGGCATGAACAAGGGCGCATTGTCGGCCCGGTGATGCTGGTGTCGTTCATCTTCGGCCTGATCGACGCGCTTAAGGGCGCGGGTCTGGCGGACTGGATGCCGACGCAACTGGCGCACTTGCCACTCAGCGAGCAGGGCCTGGCCTGGCTGGTGCCTTCGGTGATGACCCTGGTGGTTGCCGTGGTTTGCGATCGCCTGCTGGGCAAGCGCGAAGAAGCGTTGGCTTAAGCTTTACCGGCCCGCCACAAGCGGGCCTGTAAACGACACAGAAATGCCCCGTATCAATCGATACGGGGCATTTTTTTATGGGGTGATGCGGTGTCTTTTCTTCTGCGCTAACGTCGAAAGACTGCGCAATCCCCTGTAGGAGCGAGCATGCTCGCGAAAAACCTGAGAGCAACGCGTGTATTCAGTAAACACGCGCCATAGTTCGCGACCTTCGCGAGCATACTCGCTCCTACAAGGGGTACGGTGTTCCGCCACCACATCACAAGGACCTGCATGTCGTTCATCCAAGCCAACCTGATCCACATCCTCGCTGCCATCTGGTTCGTCATCTGCTGGGGCGGCTACACCCGCTATGCGACCTGGAAAGGCCGAGATACCGCCTGCCTGGCCAGCGTGCTGCATCTGTATCGCGAAGACTGGATGCGCCGCATGCTGTTGCGTGATAACCGCATCGCCGATGCCAGCGTGATCGGCAACCTGGAACGCAATGCGTCGTTCTTTGCCTCCAGTACCCTGATTATCCTGGCCGGTATTCTCACGGTACTTGGGGCGTCCGAAAGGGCGGTGTCGTTGCTGGCGGATATCCCGATGGTGCAACAGGCTTCCCAGGGGATGTCCGAGATCAAGTTGTTGTGCCTGGCACTGGTGTTCGTCTACGCGTTCTTTACCTTCAGCTGGTGCATGCGCCAGTACAACTTCGCGGCCATCCTGGTGGGCTCGGCGCCCATGGTCGGTGAGCGACATGTGTCGGAGCTGGAGCGCAAAGCCTTTGCCAACCGTGCTGCCCGGGTTATTTCCATGGCCGCCAACCAGTTCAACTTCGGCCTGCGTTCCTACTATTTCGGCATGACCATGTTGGCCTGGTTCGTCAGCCCCTGGTTGTTCATGTTGATGAGTGCCGGCGTCGTGTTCGTGCTGTACCGCCGTGAGTTTCACTCCGACGTTCTCGATGTCATGGTCTATACCCCTACAGAGGCACCGTTGCCCGAGGCGAACAAAGAGGCCGCTTGATGAGTATTCCATTCTGGTGCGTATTTATCAGTGCCGTGCTGATTTACGTGGCGCGCATGCCCGTGACCACGGCGATGAAACAGCAGGGGGGTTACAACAACCACCTGCCGCGCCAACAGCAGGCGCAACTTACAGGCCTGGGCGCGCGCGCGGTGGCGGCCCATCAGAACAGCTTCGAAGCTTTCATATTGTTTGCGGTGGGTGTGTTGATGGCCCACACCACGCAAACAGCGGGATGGCTCATCGATTTGCTGGCAATTATCTTTGTGGTAGCGCGAGTTATCTATCTGGTGTGCTATTGGAAGGACCTGGCCTGGCAGCGAAGTCTGGTGTGGCTGGTGGGTTTGATCTGCTCGTTGTTGTTGATGATTAGTCCGACTTTTCGAACGATTTTGCTCTAACGAGTCAATCGCCGATAAAAGAAAACCCGCACTTGGCGGGTTTTCTTTTATCGCAGCGAGAAGCGGCTTATTGCTTCTTGGCAGCTTCTTCTTGTGCTGCTGCGTTCGATTCAGCCTGAGCTTTGGCAGCTTCGGCGTTTTCTTTCGCCGCATCGTTCACTTTATCCTGAGCTTCGCTCATTTTTTCCTGGGCTTGCTCAGCATGTTGGTTGGCATCTTGAGCTTTGTCCTCGGATTTTTTATCGCAGGCAGCGAGACCGAGGGAAGCGGTCAACATCAAGGCAATAGCTAAAGTCTTACGCATGGGGTGTTTCTCCTTATGGAAATTATCTACTGGCCTTAAGAGCACAGCCAACAGGGTTAAGTTCCTCAAATCCCAGAGATATATAAGTTTGTTCTAACGCGGAACTTTTACCTGGGCCCCGACTTCACTGAAGCACTGTAAACAAGAGTCTTTATCAAATGGCTGAAAATCCCGTTTTTGAGCGTGCAACACGATTTTTGTCGGCGCTGCGGCATTGCCAGGTGCTCGGATTACGAGTTCACAGCGCCAGTGCCGACGGGCTCACCGTGGTGCTGCCTTATAGCCCGCAGATCGTCGGCAATCCCCTGACGGGCGTGATTCACGGCGGCGTCCTGACCACATTGATGGACACCGCTTGCGGCATGTCTACCCTCTGCGTGCTCCCGGAGTTCGAAGTTTGCCCCACCCTCGATTTGCGCATCGACTACATGCACGCAGCCGAACCGAACAAGGATGTCTACGGTTTCGCGCAATGCTATCGGGTGACCACTGATGTGATCTTTGCCCGCGGCTTTGCCTATCAGGATGATCCCGAACAGCCCATTGCCCATGTCGTGGGCACTTTCATGCGCATGGGCAAGGGCATCAAAGGCACCAAGGGTTTTGGCGGCACTATCGCCGGAGGTGCGGCATGAGTGAGTCGTTCAAGGAGCAAGTGCAACTGGCCCATGAGCGGGGAGAGTACGCCCCGTTGTTGAGCCTGATTCCCTACGCCAGTTTGATCGGTGTCGAATGTTCGCGGGTGGGGGATGAGTTGTTGTTTCGCCTGCCGGCCAACAAGGACAACATAGGTAACCCTTTATTGCCGGCCATCCATGGCGGCGTAATCGCCGGGTTCATGGAATTGTCCGCCGCGCTGCACCTGTTGGTGGCCACCGGTTCGCCTTGCGTGCCAAAGATCATCGACTTCTCCCTCGATTACCTGCGCGCCGGGCAGTTTCGCGATACCTGGGCCCGCTGCCAGGTCTGTCGCCAGGGACGCCGGGTCGCCAATGTGGCGGTAACCGCGTGGCAAAGCACTGAAGCCGAGCCCATCGCCACGGCGCGGGCGCATTTCAAACTCGATGAGCCCTTGAAATCCTGAATGGAGCCCCCAACTCTGATGACAACCCGCCGCCGACCCTCATGGTCGCGGCTTATGCCATCTGATTGGAGTTTGATGACCATGAGTGTGGAAACTCAAAAGGAAACCCTGGGCTTCCAGACCGAGGTGAAGCAACTGCTGCACCTCATGATCCATTCGCTGTATTCCAACAAGGAAATTTTCCTTCGCGAACTGATCTCGAACGCCTCTGACGCTGTAGACAAATTACGTTTCGAAGCGCTGGCCAAGCCGCAATTGCTCGAAGGCGGCGCTGAGCTGAAAATCCGTGTGAGCTTCGACAAGGACGCCAAGACCGTCACCCTCGAAGACAACGGCATCGGCATGAGCCGCGAAGACGCGATCACCCACTTGGGCACCATCGCCAAATCCGGCACCGCCGATTTCATGAAGCACCTGACGGGCGACCAGAAGAAAGACTCGCACCTGATCGGTCAGTTCGGTGTTGGCTTCTACTCGGCCTTCATCGTCGCCGACAAAGTCGATGTGTACAGCCGTCGTGCGGGCAGCGATGCCAGCGAAGGCGTGCACTGGTCGTCCAAAGGTGAGGGCGATTTCGAAGTCGCGACCATCGACAAGGCCGAGCGCGGTACCCGTATCGTCCTGCACCTGAAATCCGGTGAAGACGAGTTCGCCGATGGCTGGCGCCTGCGTAACATCATCAAGAAGTATTCCGACCACATCGCCTTGCCGATCGAGTTGCCCAAAGAAGTGGCAGCTGTCGAGGGTGAAGAGAAGCCTGCCGTTGAATGGGAAACCGTCAACCGCGCCAGCGCCTTGTGGACCCGTCCGCGTACCGAAATCAAGGACGAGGAATACCAGGAGTTCTACAAGCACATCGCCCACGACTTCGAAAACCCGCTGAGCTGGAGCCACAACAAGGTCGAAGGCAAGCTGGAATACAGCTCGCTGCTGTACGTGCCGGCACGTGCTCCATTCGACCTGTACCAGCGTGAAGCGCCGAAAGGCCTGAAGCTGTACGTGCAGCGCGTGTTCGTCATGGATCAGGCCGAGTCCTTCCTGCCGCTGTACCTGCGCTTCATCAAGGGCGTGGTGGACTCCAACGACCTGTCGCTGAACGTGTCGCGGGAAATCCTGCAGAAAGACCCGATCATCGACTCCATGAAGTCGGCACTGACCAAGCGCGTGCTGGACATGCTGGAAAAGCTGGCGAAGAACGATCCAGAGCAATACAAGGGCTTCTGGAAAAACTTCGGCCAGGTCATGAAAGAAGGCCCGGCAGAAGACTTCGCCAACAAAGAGAAAATCGCTGGCTTGCTGCGTTTTGCCTCGACCAATGGTGATGACGGCGAACAGGTTGTCGGCCTGACTGAGTACCTGGCACGCGCCAAGGAAGGCCAGGACAAGATCTACTACCTGACCGGCGAAACCTACGCGCAAGTCAAGAACAGCCCGCACCTGGAAGTCTTCCGCAAGAAAGGCATCGAAGTGCTGCTGCTGACCGACCGTATCGACGAGTGGCTGATGAGCTACCTCAGCGATTTCGACGGCAAGGGCTTTGTCGACGTGGCACGCGGTGACCTGGACCTCGGCAACCTGGACTCGGAAGAGGACAAGAAAGCCGCTGAAGAAGTCGCCAAGTCCAAAGAAGGCCTGGTTGAGCGTCTGAAGACTGCACTGGGCGAATCCGTTGCTGAAGTACGGGTATCCCATCGCCTGACCGATTCCCCGGCGATCCTGGCCATCGGCGAGCAGGACCTGGGCCTGCAGATGCGTCAGATCCTCGAAGCCAGCGGGCAGAAGGTTCCGGATTCGAAGCCGATCTTCGAATTCAACCCGGCTCACCCACTGATCGAGAAGCTCGACAGCGAGCAGAGCGACGAGCGCTTCGGCGATCTGTCGCACATCCTCTTCGATCAAGCGGCCCTGGCGGCCGGCGACAGCTTGAAAGACCCGGCGGCCTATGTGCGCCGTCTGAACAAGCTGCTGGTTGAGCTGTCGGCTTAACGGCGTTGTAGAAAAACCCGCTTCGGCGGGTTTTTTCATTCTGGTGTTTAAATAATCAGGAGTCAGATATGAGCCAAATCACTGTACGTTCTGTTGCTTATCAGATTGACGGCCAGCCGTACGAAAGCCGCCTGGCCTTCGACGCTGATCACAAGGGCCCGCGTCCGGGTTTGTTGATGGCGCCGAACTGGATGGGCGTGGGTGCCGGTGCCGAGGAAATCGCCAAATCGGTGGCGGCCAAGGGCTATGTGGTGCTGATCGCGGACCTCTACGGCCAATCGGTGCGCCCGCAGAACAATGATGAGGCAGGCGCGGCAATGATGCCGCTCAAGAATGACCGGCCGTTGCTGCGCAAGCGCATGCAAGTGGCGTTCGAACAGTTGCAAAGCCAGGGTGAGGCCGCTGTCGATACGTCGAAACTGGCCACGTTCGGTTTCTGTTTCGGTGGCTGCTGCGCGCTGGAGTTTGCCCGTACGGGTGCGCCGGTGAAAGCGGCTGTCTCGTTCCACGGCACGCTGGATACACCGAATCCGGCCGATGCGAAAAACATCAAGGGCAAGGTGCTGGTACTGCATGGCGCTTCCGATCCATTGGTGCCTAAAGAACAGCTGCCCGCGTTTGAAGATGAAATGAACGCGGCTGGCGTGGATTGGCAACTGCTGAGTTACGGCGGTGCGTTCCATTCGTTCACCGATCCGCATGCGAACGTGCCGGGCATGATGATGTACGACGCGAAGGTCGCCGCACGCGCGTTCACTTCGATGCACAACTTGCTGGATGAAGTGTTCAAGGGCTGATTGCGGTAGTTTTGCTTCACCTGGTTGGTGTTAGTGCCGGCCTCTTCGCGAGCAAAAGCCCGCTCCCACATTAGAATGCGGTCAACTGTGGGAGCGGGCTTGCTCGCGAAGGCGGTGTAACTGCTAAAAAGAATTTAAGGCAGTTCAATCCTCTCAACTTCCCCCGGCACCGTTGGCCAATCCCCGGCCGCCCAGCGCCGCCGCGCTTCATCGATAGCCGCCGGGTCGCTTGCCACGAAATTCCAGTTGATCCGCCGTGGCCCGTCCAGCGGCGCGCCACCGAACACCACAGCATGACAGTCGCTCTCGGCGAACAATGTCATCTCTTCCCCGGGCGGCAACACCACCAGCGAATGCGGCTCTATCGATTCGCCATCCAATCGCACTTCACCGCTCAACACATACAGCGCGCGCTCTTCATGCTCAGTGGGAATCAGCAAGGTCGTCGCCGTTTGCAGGTGCAGTTCGGCATACAGCGTAGGGGAAAGCACCGGCACTGGCGATTCCAGGCAAAAGCCCGAGCCTGCGATCATGCGGATCTTCACCCCAAGGTTCTCGCTGACTGGCAAGGTGCTCGCCGGGTGATGACTGTAGTGTCCCGGGCCCTGCTCCCGGTCTTTTGGCGACGCCAGCCAGATCTGCAGGCCGTGCATCGTAAAGCCGCTTTCTTTCAGTGCCTGGGGTGTGCGCTCGACATGGGCGATCGCGCTGCCGGCGGTCATCCAGCTGACATCGCCGGCGCTCACCACCTGATCCGAGCCAAGGCTGTCCTTGTGCTGCAGCTGGCCTTCAAAGAGGTAGGTGAGGGTGGACAGGCCGATGTGCGGATGCTGGCGGATGTTCATGCCTTCTCCCGCGGCATAGCGGGTTTGCAGCATGTGGTCGAAAAACACGAAGGGCCCGACATTGCGGCATTTGGCTGACGGCAAAGGGCGAAGAATCGGTTGGCCTTCGACATCTTCGGCGCGGGGGCGGATCACGAGCGGAGTGTTCATGGTGCGTTCCAGGCTGAGCGGGTGATGCGGTCGAGCATAACCCGCTTGCGCAGCCGTTGCCGCTATTGGCTGAACGCGCCTTCGGACAGATGGGTTTCGATGCTGACTTCACTGCTGGTCATCAGCTTGTGTACCGGGCAGCGGTCGGCCACGCGGTGCAGCTCTTCGCGCTGGGCGTCGGTGAGTACACCCTTGAGGGTCAGTTTCACATGCAGGGCATATTTGCCTTTCTGCTCTTCACTGTTGTCGCGTTTGACCTCGACGCCAACCCCCGTCAGCGGAATGTCCTTTTTCTTCGCATACATCTTCAAGGTCAGGGCCTTGCATGCGCCCAGTGCGGCATCGAAGTAATCGTGTGGCTCCGGGGCCGAGCCTTCGCCGCCTGCGGTAACGGGCGCATCGGCAAAGAGTTCGTGATCATCGATCTGTACGGTATGGCGCAAACCTTCGGCGGAGACGGTGTTGACGGTGACAGTCATGGGAACCTCGCAAGCGACGGGAAAGGTCATTCGATCAAAAAAGGCGTTGAAGGTATAGAGCCTTGCTCCGATGGTGCGTTCCAAGAAAAAGCCCCGCAATCGCGAGGCTTTTTCATGTCGGTGGGCTCAGCTACCTTTAACCGGCTTGCCGTTGACCGTGCCGTCCAGGAGCATGATGTTGTACTCCTTGCCGTCGGTCTCGACCTGTTGCAGGCGGACCAGCAGGTAATCCCAATCCTTGGCGAACCACAGGACGGTGATGCGCTTGCTTTGTGTCGGGTCGCGCACGCGCTCGACCTTGATCGCATCGATCTGGCCAGCCTTGGTGTCGACTTTTTCCGCACCCAGCACGCGGAAGTCATAGGTATCGACTTCGCCATCATCGACCACCTGATAGCTCATGCTTTTCTTGCCGGCGGCCACGTCATGCTGCAGCGCCAGCTGGTAGGTGGATTTGTCGAGCATGCCGCGGTTCAGCGGGATATTGACCGCGTCACCACGATCGGTACCGGTAACCTTCTTGGCGGTCCAGTCGAAGTCCAGGTCGGCCTTCTTGGCTTTGCCCAGGCCTCCGCGTTCGAAATGGTAGGACTGTGGCAGCAAGGTGTCCTTGTCGACGGTCAGGGTGCTTTCTTCGGACAGGCTGGCGATCATCATCGACGCCTTGAAGTTGAGCTTCCAGACGCCATTGGCTTGCTTGGTCAGGCTGCGTTCAGCCGTGCCGCTCATGGGCAACTGTTTCCAGTCGGCGGTGTAGCTGGCGGAGAAGGGTTGAAGGTCTGCGGCCTGTGCGAAGGGCAAGGCGAGCAGAGCACAAGCGAAGAGCAGGGCGCGACGCATAAAATCTCCTAGGTTCGAATCAAGTGGCCGCTGGGCGCAAGCAGCTGTCCATCCAGTAAAGCACCTTGTTCACTGAGCGATAGCCGGCCTTCGGCAAACCAGCGTACGGCCATGGGGTAGATCAGGTGTTCCTGTACATGGACTCGCTGCGCCAGGCTCTGCGGCGAGTCGTGCAACTCTACCGGTATTACTGCTTGTACGACCAGTGGTCCGCCATCGAGTTCCTCGGTGACGAAGTGCACGGAGCAGCCGTGTTCGGCGTCCCCGGCCTCCAGCGCGCGCTGATGAGTGTGTAACCCTTTGTATTTGGGTAGCAGCGAGGGATGGATATTGAGCAGGCGACCCGCGTAGTGGCGTACGAAATCAGCGCTGAGAATGCGCATGAATCCGGCCAGTACCACGAGTTTGGGATTGAAGGCGTCGATCAGTTCGATCAGCGCGGCGTCGAAGGCCTCGCGGCCTTCGAAAGCCTTGTGATCCAGGGTACGGGTTTCGATACCCGCGTCCCTGGCGCGTTGCAGGCCATAGGCGTCGGCGCGGTTGGAGATCACCGCAGCGACGCGGACCGGGCTGTCGCCGGTCTGCGTGCTGTCGATCAAGGCCTGCAAGTTACTGCCGGTGCCGGAGAGCAGCACCACAACATCACAGGTGGCTGACATTAATGAGCCTTGAGGTTCTTCAGTTCAACCTGGGCTGCGCCTTCGGCAGCGGTGGCGATCTGACCGATGACCCAAGGCTGCTCGCCGGCTTCACGCAGCACGTTCAGCGCGGTTTCCACGTGCTCTTGAGCGACGCAGATAACCATGCCTACGCCGCAGTTCAGCACGCGGTGCATTTCGTTTTCGTCGACGTTGCCTTTTTCCTGCAGCCAGTCGAACACCGCAGGGCGAGTCCAGCTTGCCACGTCAACCACCGCTTGTGCGCCTTTTGGCAGGACGCGCGGGATGTTGTCCAGCAGGCCGCCACCGGTGATGTGGGCCATGGCCTTGACCGCGCCTGTTTCCTTGATCAGCTTGAGCAGCGGCTTCACGTAGATACGGGTCGGGGCCATCAGCAGGTCGGTCAGCGGCTTGCCGTCGAGTTGGGTGTTCTCGATGTCGGCACCGGATACTTCGATGATCTTGCGGATCAGCGAGTAGCCGTTGGAGTGCGGGCCGGAAGACGGCAGGGCGAGCAGGGCATCGCCAGCAGCGACCTTGGAACCGTCGATGATCTCGGCTTTTTCCACGACGCCAACGCAGAAGCCGGCCAGGTCGTAGTCTTCGCCTTCGTACATGCCAGGCATTTCTGCGGTTTCGCCGCCCACCAGGGAGCAACCGGACAGTTCGCAACCAGCGCCGATGCCAGTCACGACCTGGGTCGCGGTTTCGACGTTGAGCTTGCCGGTGGCGTAGTAGTCGAGGAAGAACAGCGGCTCTGCGCCGCACACCACCAGGTCGTTGACGCACATGGCAACCAGGTCGATGCCGATGCTGTCGTGCTTGTTCAGGTTCAAGGCCAGGCGCAGCTTGGTGCCGACGCCGTCAGTACCGGAAACCAGCACGGGCTGCTTGTAGCCGGCCGGGATTTCGCAGAGGGCGCCAAAACCGCCCAGGCCGCCCATGACTTCCGGGCGCGCAGTGCGCTTGGCGACGCTCTTGATGCGTTCGACCAATGCTTCACCGGCGTCGATGTCTACACCGGCGTCCTTGTAGCTCAGGGAGGGTTGCTTGCTCATGATCCAGGCCTTTAGGGGGGATTTCTGGGTAACGACCGAGTCCAGCGGGACCGCCGACATCGACGAAGGTGATTGCCTCACGCGATATTCGAGGGTGCCCGGCTGTTGCCGGTCTGCGAAGGCGCGCGATTTTATCAGGCTTGAAGGGCAGCGGCCATCCTCACGCCGACGGCAGGGGGCATATCGGCCGAAAAAAACTGCCATTAGTTGGTGTGGATGACATCCTGCTCGCCTGTACGGGGTGTCGTCATTAACCGTCTATCGTTAGCACAGTGCGAAAACTTACCCAGGGCGTGTGAATGTTTTGCGTTCGGCAATGGTCACAGCCTTGCCCGATCGCCTTCATGCGGTCTGTTCCAGCCGCCTTTGTCTTCAGGAATATTCCATGGGTTTTTGTAAATTCTTGTTTGTGGGCTGTTTGTCACTGGTTAGCCTGACCAGCCTGGTAGGCCATGCTGAAACCGTCAAAGGCCTCTATCAAGTGCGCGAACCGGTCAACGGCCAGTCGCCAGAGGAGCGTGAGCAAGCCACGCAGCGAGCGCTCGATACGCTGGTCTTGCGCCTGACCGGCGATCCCAAGGCGCCGCAGAATCCCGGGTTGGCGGCGATTCGCAAAGACCCGCAGCAAATCATCAGCCAATACGGCTTTGAGGCAGGCCCGCCGGAAGTGTTGAAAGTCGATTTCGACCCGGGCACCACCGATCAGGCCCTGCGTCGGGCCGGGTTGGCGATGTGGGGCGCCAATCGGCCGTCGATACTGGGCTGGTGGTTGAACGATTACACCGAGGGTTCGAGCCTGGTGGGCGATGGTCAGGCCGGTGCGACACCCCTGCGTCGCGCCGCGCAGCACCGTGGTTTGCCCCTGCGTCTGCCGCTGGCGGACTTGAACGAACAAATCGTCGGCACCGGGCCGAATCTGGAAAGTGCCGATCCGTCGGCACTGCGCAGCGCGTCACAGCGTTACAATGCCGACGCCTTGCTGGCGGTCCATGCCCGTGAAGAGGGCGGCCAATGGCAAGCCAAGTGGCAATTGTGGCTGGGCGACCAGAAAGAGGCCGGCATCGCCCAAGGCGCCGATCAAGCCGCATTGGCGGACGCGGTAATGCTAGCGGTCAACCAGCGGCTCGCGCCTCGATTTGTCGTAAAGCCTGGGGCCTCGGCCGCGCAGTTGCTGGAGGTCCAGGGCATGAATCTGGAGCGGTATGCGACCCTGGGGCGCCTGTTGGAGCCTTTCGGCGGTCGTCCGCAAAGTGTCGACGGCGACCGGATTCTTTATCGGGTCAATGGCAGTACCGATCAACTGCGAGCGCAATTATCGCTGGCCAGGTTGCAGGAGGTTGCGGGGGAGCCGGCGCCGGTGCCCGCGGCGCCGGTCCAGCCTGTCGCCGGTGGTTCGGTTCCCGCGGTAGCGCCCGCACCGGCACCGACGCCGCAATTGCGTTTCCGCTGGTAGGATTTTCTTTCTTTATATAGAAGCAATGGAGTGGTTCATGGCCGATACGCGGCGTTGGTTCTGGTTGGGTGGAGTGCTCTTGCTCTGCGCGTTTGTCTGGCTGTTGCACCCGATCCTCACGCCGTTCCTGGTGGCGTTGTTGTTGGCCTATCTGTTTGACCCCCTGGTGGATCGGCTGGAAAACGCCGGACTGTCCCGGACCTGGGGCGTGATTGCGGTATTTGCGTTGTTCACCCTGATCTTCACCACGCTGTTGCTGGTGTTGGTGCCGATGCTCGCCAAGCAGTTGTTTCGCTTGTATGAACTGGCGCCGCAGATGCTCGATTGGCTGCAGCACACTGCATTGCCCTGGGCGCAATCGAAGTTCGGCCTGTCGGAGGGCTTCTGGAAGTTCGACAAACTCAAGGCCGCGATCAGCGAGCACATGGGGCAGACGACCGACATCGTTGGCGTGGTGTTGAGCCAGGCGACGGCATCTGGTTTGGCGTTGATCGGCTGGCTGGCGAACCTGGTGTTGATTCCGGTGGTGAGTTTCTACTTGCTGCGGGACTGGGACCTGATGATGGCCAAGATCCGCAGCCTGCTGCCGCGCGATCGCGAAGAGCGCGCAGTGGCGCTGGCCGCGGAGTGCCATGAAGTGCTTGGTGCCTTCGTCCGCGGGCAATTGCTGGTGATGGTCGCGTTGGGTGTGATCTACGCCGCGGGTCTAATGCTGGTGGGCCTGGAGTTGGGCTTGTTGATCGGGATGATTGCCGGTCTGGCGGCGATTGTGCCGTACATGGGCTTTATCATTGGCATTGGTGCGGCGCTGATTGCCGGGCTGTTCCAGTTTGGCGGCGATCTGTACCCCATGATGGGTATTGTCGCGGTGTTCATGGTCGGTCAGGCGCTCGAGGGCATGGTGCTCACGCCCTTGTTGGTGGGGGACCGCATCGGCCTGCACCCGGTGGCAGTGATCTTCGCCATTCTGGCCGGGGGCGAACTGTTTGGTTTCACCGGTGTGTTGCTGGCGCTGCCCGTGGCGGCGGTGATCATGGTGCTGTTGCGCCATGTGCATGATTTGTATAAGGATTCTGGTATGTACAGTGGTGTGGACGAACCACAGCAGTAGAAGGGGTCGCGGGCAGCCCGGATTGACGCCCGGTGGCTGCCCATGGCGCCAGAGAATCTGTCATAAAACCGGTGCGCTAACGCAAACCTTTGATTTTGCTTGTGGTCTGTCGCATTGTGCGGTCGGCTTCACGGGTATAAACTTCGCAAACTTTACACAGAGGCCACTAACGGTTCCTTTGGAACTGTTCAGTCAGCATGAAACCGATTCAGCTGCCCCTAGGTGTGCGTCTGCGTGACGACGCCACCTTCATCAACTACTACCCAGGCGCCAATGCCGCTGCACTCGGCTATGTCGAGCGGCTGTGCGAAGCCGACGCCGGCTGGACCGAAAGCCTGATCTACCTGTGGGGCAAGCATGGGGTAGGGCGTACGCATCTGTTGCAGGCCGCGTGCCTGCGCTTCGAACAGATGGGTGAACCAGCGGTGTACCTGCCGCTGGCCGAGCTGATGGATCGCGGCATCGAGATTCTCGACAACCTCGAGCAATACGAGCTGGTCTGCCTGGATGACTTGCAGGCGGTGGCGGGCAAGGCTGACTGGGAAGAAGCGTTGTTCCACCTGTTCAACCGCCTGCGTGACAGTGGTCGGCGCCTGTTGATTGCCGCGTCGACTTCGCCACGCGAGCTGCCGGTAAAGCTGGCGGACCTCAAGTCGCGCCTGACCCTGGCGCTGATATTCCAGATGCGCCCACTCTCCGACGAAGACAAGTTGCGCGCCCTGCAGTTGCGTGCATCTCGCCGCGGCCTGCACCTCACCGACGAGGTCGGGCACTTCATCCTGACCCGCGGTACCCGCAGCATGAGTGCGTTGTTCGAACTGCTTGAGCAACTCGACCAGGCCTCTCTTCAAGCGCAGCGCAAGCTGACCATCCCGTTCCTGAAAGAAACCCTGGGCTGGTAGCCAGGTCCCGTAAATTCAAGGCTTGCAGCGAATTTCGACAGATTCAAGGCGTCAGAAAATCCGCTTTCCTGATGGGGGCAGGCTGCGCAAGTGTCTGGAATGGGCTTTAGCGCTTAGATGTAATCGGGAAACCAAGAAGTCACAAAAAGTTCGATTGAATTTGCAAATGAGGATGATAGAAGGCATAGTCTCGGCTCTTGAAAACCATTCAGCCACGGTCGTGCCCATGCTAAATCGCTTTGCACCCCTCGTGCCCCTCGCACTCGTTACCCTGTTGTTCGGTTGCGCTGCCCACACGCCAGTGTCCGAGCAAGCGCAACAACAGCAGGTTCAACATTCCGGTTCCGCCCAGTCTTCCGCTCTCTATAAGCAAGCGTTTGAACTCGAAGAAGCGGCTACTGAAAAAGAACTGGCCAGCTTCGCCGATGGTAAGTCGTACCAGCTTCCGGTTCTGGCCGACAGCATCCTCGAACGCGGCATGTCCCTGATCGGTACCCGTTACCGTTTCGGCGGTACCTCCGAAGCCGGTTTCGATTGCAGCGGTTTTATCGGTTATCTGTTCCGTGAAGAAGCGGGCATGAACCTGCCACGCTCCACTCGCGAAATGATCAACGTTGATGCGCCGCTGGTATCGCGCAGTAAACTTGAGCCAGGTGACCTGCTGTTCTTCGCCACCAACGGTCGTCGCGGTCGCGTCAGTCATGCCGGGATCTACCTGGGTGACAATCAGTTCATTCACTCCAGCAGCCGCAAAAGCGGTGGTGTGCGCATCGACAACCTCGGTGATAGCTACTGGAGCAAGACCTTCATCGAAGCCAAGCGAGCACTCGCCATGGCTCCTGCAGCGGCGCCAATCGTCACTGCCCGCAAGTAAGCGCACATTTCGTAAGGCGAACTTAAAGTCTTACTTGAAGTTTGCCTGATAAGCGCTAAAATTCTGATTCATGAATGATGGCAAACCGCCTGCGTGATCCGCAGGCGGTTTTCTTTTCTGCGCTCCCGCAGAAATTAGCCGCAGCCTGATCAGGATGCTCTGCTTATGACGATGTCGGCCCGCCTTGCAATCATGTTGTTCGCAGCGCTGCTCAGTGCCTGTGCAAGCCGTACACCGCCGCCTGCGCCGGTGGTTCGCGCGCCCATCGTGTTCAATTCCTCCCAGGACTTTTCGCCTGAAGCGCAAGACGTGCTGTTTCGCGCGTTGGGGCTGGTCGGCACGCCTTATCGCTGGGGCGGTAACACGCCGGACTCCGGATTTGATTGCAGTGGCCTGATTGGCTACGTCTACCGTGACATGGCCGGTATTTCCCTGCCCCGTACCACCCGCGAAATGATCTCCATGCAAGCGGCCAATGTCGGCAAGGAAGGCCTGCAAACCGGTGACCTGATTTTCTTCGCCACCAACGGTGGTTCCCAGGTCAGCCATGCCGGCATCTACGTTGGCGAGGGCCGTTTCGTGCATGCGCCGGCTACCGGTGGCACGGTCAAGCTCGACAGCTTGTCCAAGGCTTATTGGCAAAGAGCCTACCTGAGTGCCAAGCGCGTCCTGCAACCCGAGCATTTGGCGCGCAACCCGTAACCGCCAGAGGGTGTTGTCATGACTGCCCGCACGCTCAATCTCGACGATTCGCTCTATCAGTACCTGCTCGACGTCTCCCTGCGCGAAACCCCGCTGCTCAAGCGCTTGCGCGATGAAACCCAGGCGCTGCCCATGGCGCGCTGGCAGGTGGCGCCGGAACAGGGGCAGTTTCTTGCGTTGCTGGTGAAGCTCACCGGTGCGAGGCGTGTGCTGGAAGTCGGCACGTTCACCGGTTACAGCGCCCTGTGCATGGCAGCGGCATTGCCGACTGACGGTTCGCTGATTTGCTGTGACATTCCCGGGGATTACAACGCCATCGCGCACCGCTATTGGCAGGAGGCCGGCCTGTCCGGGCGAATCGATCTGCGGCTGGCGCCTGCGCTGGAAACCCTGGGCGCGCTGGATCAGCCAGGCCAGTTTGATTTGATTTTCATCGATGCCGACAAGGCCAACTATCCGGCGTACCTGGAGCAGGCGCTTCGTCTGTTGCGCAACGGTGGACTGGCGGTGTTCGATAACACCCTGTGGAGTGGCCGGGTGCTTGAGGACAACCCCGAGAGCGCCGATACCCGCGCCATCCAGGCGCTGAATCGCGCCCTGAAGGATGACGCGCGGGTGGATCTGTCGCTGTTGCCGCTGGGGGATGGGCTTACCCTTTGCCGCAAGCGCTGATCTCTCGCGTTTGTACCCGATCCAAACTGTAGGAGCTGGCTTGCCGGCGATGGCGGTCTGACAGCCGGCCTATGTTTTGTTGACTGTGTACATATCCATTCCTGCGGTAACGGCCACCTAGGGTTTCGCCCTTACGGCGAGTCACTTGGAAGAGCCTGTAGGAGCGAGCATGCTCCGGGCGGCGTTCCGACGATGGTCGTCAACGATGACGAGGGCTATCTGAATGCCCGTGTTGTTCTGGCGTTTTTCGCGAGCATGCTCGCTCCTACAGGGCCCGCCGCGATGGGCCATCCATGGCCCAGCGTGGCTAAACCGGCATCCATGCCGGTTTAGCCACTGCGCAGAACCTCCACTCGGCCTCTCGAGGGGGCAAGAAAATCAAAAGCCAAAGCAACAGCAACATCGAGGCGGCCTTAAAGCCGACCTGATTGCAGATCTGTCCGCGATTCCATTGTGGGAGCGAGCCTGCTCGCGATGGACTTCCAGACAACGCATTCATCCAGACAGGCCGCGTCATCGTTGACCTCCATCGCGACGGTGCGACGATTCGACATGCTCGCTCCAGCCCGGGCGGCGTGCCGCTTTTCAAAGTGACCCGCTGTAATAGCGGAACCCTAAGTGGCCGTTACCGTAGCGCTGGATCTACACCCCAAGTTCCCGATCATCCGCAAGACGTATCGCAACGTATCCGCCATTCACAAAGCTACAGTCACATACAAAAACCGGGGTGACAGGACACGAAGGCGTTACACGGCGAGTGCGTAATGCAACCGCCCCCTAACGGCTTTTACCTAACGCACACCGGAGAATCAGCATGTCCCGAACCCCCACCCGCTACGCGGCAGGCCTGCTCGGCGTTGCTCTCGTCACTGCAACATTGACCGCTTTCACCGGCCTTGCCCAAGCCCAGGAGGCGGGCCAGCCGCCGGCGAAAAACTGGCAGGCCGGCCTCAAGCGCACGGACCTGGTGCGCCGTGACCTGGATGTCGCCGGGCGCGAAGTCATCCAGGTGCGCGTTGATTTCGACCCGGGCGTGGTGTCGCCGAAACACTCCCACCCCGGGGTGGAAGTTGCCTACGTCATCGACGGCACCTTCGAGTATCAACTCGAAGGGCAACCGGCCGTTACGCTCAAGGCCGGTGACTCCTTGTACATCCCCGCCGGCACCGCCCATGTGGCCAAGAATGTCGGCCAGGGCAAGGCGTCGGAACTGGCGACCTACATCGTCAAGAAGGACACACCGCTGGTGGTACTGGAGCAGTAATCGCGTTTACCGCCCGTTAGCCTGCCTGCGCCATGCGATCAGGCAGGCGACGACGATCAGCCCCAGCGCGACCAGAAACGTCGTGCGCAGGCCGCTGGCGATGGCCTGCGGATGCGCGGTGCCGATGTCGACCGCCCTTGAGGCCAAGGCGAACACGGCGCTCAAGGCCGAGGCCCCGGTGACCAGCCCCAGGTTGCGCGAAAGGTTGAGCAGGCCAGACACTACACCGCGTTGATCAGGCGCAACGTCGAGCATCACGGCGGTGTTGTTGGCGGTCTGGAACACCGCATAGCCCAGGGTGAGGACGACCATGGGGGCGAGGTAGCCGCCCACGCCGAACGACTCGGGCACGAGCGACAACATCAAGCAGCCCAGCGCCATGCCCAAGAGCCCGGCGAGGGTCATGCCAGGGGCTCCGCAACGGTCGACGATGCGCCCGGCGGGCGCGCCGGTCAGCGCGGCGACCAGTGGCCCGACCGACAACACCAGGCCGATCTCCATTGCCGACAACCGCAGGGTCTGTGAAAGGTAGAACGGCCCGACCAGCAGCGTGGCCATCATTACGGTGGTCACCAGCAGGCTCATGGCGAGGCTGCCGCTGAGGCGGCTGTCACGAAACAAGGCCAGGCGCACCAGGGGTGCCGCGACCCGCGATTCAACCCGCACGAACAATCCGAGACCCAGGCAGGCCGCCAGCAGCAGGACGATATTCGGCAGGCCGAAGTGCGCGCGTCCAAGGGTCATGGCCAGGGCATAGGCGGCGAGGCTCAGGGCCAGCAACAGCGTGCCTGCCGGATCGAACCCCGTACGCCCGGATTGCGCCGGGCGATCATCGGGCAAGTAGCGTTGCGCGAGCAGCCATGTCGCCATGCCCAGAGGCACGCTGATGAGGAACATCGAACGCCAGCCGAATTCGCCGATCAGCACACCGCCGAGCGCCGGGCCCAGCGCGGTGCCAATGGCCGACATCGTCCCCAGCAGGCCCATGGCGCCGCCAGTCTTGCCCTTGGCCACCGTTTCGCCGACAAACGCCAGGGTCAACGCCATCATGATTGCCGCGCCCAGGCCTTGCAGCGCCCTGGCAGCGATCAGCAGACCGAGATTGGGCGCCAGTGCGCAGCAGGCCGAAGCCAATGTGAACAGGGCAATGCCGCACAGCAACAGGCGGCGTCGACCGATCAGGTCACCGAATCGACCGACGCTGACGATCAAGGTGGTAATGACCAGCAGGTAGGCGATGACGACCCACTGCACTTGTTGAAAGGACGCGCTGAATGCCTGGGCCAGGGATGGCAGGCCGACGTTGGCGATGCTGGTGCCCAGCGATGACAACAACATCGCCAGCGACAGGCTGGCCAGCGCGCCTTTCACCGACAACGACTGTTGAGTAACTGCGGCGACTGCAGAACCGTCATTCATGATGTTCTCCTCTCTGGTCACTCCCGATTGGAGCTAACAGAAATCTACGCCCGGGCCTAACATGGCGGAAGGCGCACGAATCGCACTTGATACATGCATACAGCGCCACATCAGCCGACCATGGGGCCACGTATGTCCACACCCGATCTCAACTTGCTGACTACCCTTGATGCGCTCCTGGCAGAAGGCAGCGTCGCCCGTGCCGCCAAGCGCCTGCGCCTGAGTCCATCGGCGATGAGCAGGGCCCTGGCGCGACTGCGTGAAACCACTGGCGATCCGCTGCTGGTCAGGGCCGGGCGTGGCCTGGTGCCTACACCGCGTGCGCTGGAGTTGCGCGAGCGGGTCGGTCAGCTTGTGCAGGAGGCAGAAGCGATGCTGCGCCCGGCCGAGCAACCTGACCTCATGCACTTGGTGCGCACATTCACGTTGCGCACCAGCGAAGGCTTTGTCGAAAACTTCGGCGCCGCGCTGATCGCCCGCGTCGCTGAACAAGCGCCGGGCATACGCCTGCGCTTCATGCACAAGCCCGACAAGGACAGCGCTGCACTGCGCGACGGTACGGTCGATCTGGAAACGGGTGTGGTGGGCCAGGCCGCGAGCCCGGAACTGCTTACCCAGGGATTGTTCCGCGATCGTTTCATCGGCGTGGTGCGCACGGGGCACCCGCTGTGCGATGGCGAGATAACGCCCGCGCGTTTTGCCGCGCACGACCACATCAGCGTGTCACGGCGAGGACTGGACAAGGGGGCGATTGACGAAGCCCTGGAACTGCTCGGGTTGCAACGGCACATCGCGACCATGGTCGCCGGCTTCTCGACGGCACTGGCACTTGCCCGATCGAGCGATCTGATTGCCAGTGTGCCCGAGCGGCATACTGCCAATCTGCGGTGCGGTATGCACAGCTTTGCACTGCCATTGTCACTGCCTCCATTTTCCCTGGCCATGATCTGGCATCCCCGACTGAATGCCGATCCAGTGCATCGATGGCTGCGTGGCTGTCTGCGGGAAGTTTGTACTTTTGATTAACTACCGATTCACTTGTATTTACCTGATTTGATATTAAAGTAATGGCTGTATCATTGTTGTAACTGTTTGCGGATATGTTTTGGTTTGGTTATATGTCTCGGCTTCGATGATATAAAAAACTTTGAACTTATAAGATTGTTTGCGGTATTCGTGGATCATAGTGTGTTGGGAAGTTATTCTGAGTAATTGGAAGAGTCTCTCAGTTGCAATTGGGGCGCTTGAAGCTATCAATGTTCGATGCTCACCGGTAGTTTTGATTGTTAGGGCTTTTTCTTAATTACAATGTTTAAATTTTTGATTTAAAACGTTTTTTTGTAATAATTTGTTTGTATTGAAGGCGCCGTCTGTCTCATGAATGCCGCGTCAGAATTTATCGACGAATGGCGACGAATTTTTGGCGCTGGCCGAGTCAAAAAATAACTTGAACAATAAAATCGGACACTTCGCAAATGTGATGCTAGTGTTCCTTCCTCCAATTAACCGCACTTGTCTGTTTGTAGAGGACGTGCGTCATGCCGACTTCAAACCCCAGGGTTGCGATATTCGGTAACAGAGTTCCGAGCCTGAATCTTCCAGAGCTTGAGCACTTTACCGATCTGGGCAGCTTGCTGGCTGCCGAAGCATTTGATGTGGTGTTACTGGACATGCCAGCCGCGTATGCTGGCAAAGTGCTACGAAAATTGCGCACGCTTGCCCCTTACCGCTACACGCTGATTTTCTGCTGCCGTGATCAGGATGGCTGGTGTGAAGCCTTGGGCGATGGCGCGTGTCCCGTCGAGACTAGCGAAATAAAAAGGCTCTGGAGCGTGTGGCAGGAACGCTTCCGGCTGTTCGAACATGGCTCGGCCCCCGAACGTTTCGAAAGCCGGGTGCTTTCCTGGCTGTGGTTGCGCGAAGGCGCTCAGTTGCTTGCCTTACGCGATCCGGAGGTGCCTCAGCACTATCGTTATCCGTTGCTGGACGCCCTGGCAGACAGCGAGCAGGTCAACGCGTTCGTCTGGCTCAGCCTGATGGTGCAACAGGACTGGCTGGAAGAGGGGGTTCTGGTGGATCGCGTCCGGCTCTGTTCGGATTGTGGTTCGGGCCGCCTCAATTACATTGATGTGTGTACCGAATGTCACGCCATGGACATTGCACGGCAACCTTCATTGCATTGTTTTACCTGTGGTCATGTTGGCGCACAGGAGTCATTTCTCAAGGACGGGGTGTTGCTGTGCCCCAACTGTTTGAACCGGCTGCGCCACATTGGTAGCGATTACGACCGCCCGATGGAGAATTATCGTTGCCGGTCGTGTCAGGCGTTTTTTGTCGATGCCGAGGTGCAGGCGCGCTGCCTGGATTGCGGCCTGTCACACACACCCGACAAGTTGCGCATACGGGAAGTCAGGGATCTGCGCCTGTCCGAGGCCGGGCGATTCCGCTGCCGCCAGGAGTTCAGTGAAAAGACGGTTGAGCATTTCGGTCGGCTCAGTCTGTTAGGTGGCAAGGACTTCTATGATTTGCTGACCTGGCAGATGCAGATCGTGCGTCGCCACCCTGTGCCTGAGTTTTCACTGATCGGCCTGCGCTTCGTCAACCTTGCCGGTGCGTTGTCGCACCTGGGCGAACAACGCGGCCATGCCTTTATAGATAGTGTGGCCGATCGATTGCAGGAATCTGTCAGGGAAACGGACCGTTGCTCGCGCAGTACCGAAGAATTCTTCTGGATCATGCTTCCCCATACCGACGAGAAGGGGCTGGAAGTCGTCAAGCGCCGCTTGGGTCGGGTCGCCGAATTGTTTTCAGCGCCGGAGGTCAGCGACATTACCTTGCGTGTCATCAGTATCGCTGCACCCCGGGATCTACTCGATCAAGAAGATGGCGAGCTGTTACTGGCGCGTATGGCCGGTGAGCTGGGTGACACGGCATGAGCCCATTCCTGGAGCAACTCTTGAGTGCACTCAGCGCGCTCGCAGGGCCGGATGGATTGAGCCGCTTGTTCTACATGCTTTTTCCAGCGTTCATCCTGTTCGAACTGCCCATGATCATCATCGTGTTGCTGGGCGTATTGCGTTGGTTCACCCGTCGGCGTACCAGTGTTCCGAAGATCAGTATTTACCGACCCAAGGTCTCTTGCATCATTACCTGCTACAGCGAGGGCATGGACGTTCAGACCACGCTGTTGAGCCTGTGTGAGCAAACCTATGGCGGCCACATCGAGATGATCCCGGTGGTGGATGGCGCCACGGTGAACCAGGCCACACTCAGCGCCGTTCGCAATTTCCATGTAGACCCGCAGTTATACCCCAAGCGCCATTTACGGCCGATCGCCAAATGGCAGAGGGGTGGCAGGGTGTCGTCCCTCAACGCCGGCCTGTCGCTTGCCGGCGGCGAAATCGTGATGGCGCTCGATGGCGATACATCCTTCGACAACAACATGGTCGCTTCCATCGTGCGGCATTTCGAGGACCCTAAGGTGCCTGCGGTAGCCGGTAGCCTGCGTGTGCGCAATGTCTGGGGTTCCTGGGTGACAGCGATGCAGGCGCTGGAGTACCTGCTGTCGATCCATATGTCGAAAATCGGTCTGGCCGAATGGAACCTGGTCAATAACGTTTCCGGGGCCTTTGGCGCGTTCCGTCGCAGTTTCCTGGTGAAAATCGGTGGCTGGAACACGCACACCGCGGAGGATCTGGACCTGACGTTGCGCATCAAGAGTTACTTCAAGCGGCATGACCTGAGGATTCCGTTCGAGCCCGAAGCGGTAGGACATACCGATGCACCGGCGACGCTGAGCCAGTTTCTGATGCAGCGCTTGCGCTGGGATGGCGACCTGTTTTTTCTCTATATCAGAAAGCACAACCACAATATCAGCCCCACATTATTGGGCTGGCCCACCTTTGTGATGATCCTGATCACGGGCTTTTTCTTCCAGTTGGTGCTGCCGTTTGTCATCTTCATTTATACCTTGCTGGCGCTGTTCATCCTGCCGGGCAAGACGCTGTTGTTCCTGTTTGCGCTGATCTACCTGCTGTACCTGTTGATCACCCTGCTGATGTTCGCAGCCATGCTGGTGATGGTCTCCGACCGGCCTCGACAGGACATGGTGCTGGGGTTGCTGGTGCCTCTGTTCCCGATGTTCATGCTGCTCCTGCGGTGCTGGAGCGTCGTGGCCATGCTCAACGAGATGTTTCGTCGCGGCCATGAAGAAAGCTCGATGGCGCCATGGTGGGTGCTTAAACGTGCCACGAGGTTTTGACATGCGATCGATAATTCTGGCCGCGTCGCTGTGGATGCCCACGGTGTTGCTGGCGGTACAACCCATGACGCTTGAAGCGGCACAGGCACAAAAATGGTCCCAGGCCAGTTATGTCTGGGACAGCGAGGTATTGCTCGATCCCGATCATCGCGCGGCAGAATTGACGGCCCTGCGCAGAGCCGGAATGGACAAGATTTATCTTGGCCTCAAGGGCGCGCAGTTGGAGGACCTCGCCACGACGCGCCAGCGCCTTGAGCAATTGCTGCAGGAGGCAGCCGGCGAGGGGCTGCAAGTGAGCCTGTTGCTGGGCGATCCTGAATGGATGAAGCCGCAGGAGCGCCACCAGCTCACCGAGCTGCTGGACAAACTCAAAGGGCTTTCATTCACCAGCCTGCACCTTGACCTGGAGGTCGAGCAGTTGGGCGTGCCTGTGCCTGACCAGCGTTTGAAGGACTTGCTCGATACCTTGCGCGCGGCATCCCGAGAGAGCCCTTGGCCGGTCGAGATTTCCAGCCATCATCGCTGGTTCGCCGAGACCAAGCCCGGACAAACCTGCGTGCCATGCGGGCTTCCCGCCGCCGGTGTGCGCCAGGTCAGCCTGATGATTTACACCCGCAACCCAAAAAACAGCGCTCGGATGGCAGAGCAGATAGCCCGGCGCTGGCCCGAACTGCAATTTCGCCTCGCCCAAAGCACGGAGCCACAACTGGATGCCACGGAATCCTGGGCCGGCGCGTCGACCGAACAGTTGCAACACCAGAGCAGTGTCTGGCGTGAGCAACTGCAACCCCTGGGGATTGCCGGCATCGACTGGCAAGCCTGGCGAGACTTTCCAAAACGGTGAGCCGTCATGAAGATTCGTTTCGATAGTCGTAAAGAACTGCGTCCGACTCAGGAACAGGGTTTGACCGTGCTCTACGCGCCAGGCAAACGCATGGCCTTTCGCGTGCGCTGGTACCTGATCCTGCTGCTGGTCGCCAGCCCGTTGATCTGGCTGGGAGGCAAGCTGGTCTACGGCATGCTGATGATCGACGCGCCGGCACAGTTGCGCCTGCCGATTCTTGAGGTGCGTGCGCGTGATACCGGTCGGGTCGAGCAACTGTTCGTCAAGGCCGGTGATCAGGTCCGGGCTGACCAGCCCCTGGTCAATCTCGACAACCCGGAATGGCGCGCCAGGTTATCGCAACTGGCGGCCATGCCGACCAATACCAAGCCTGCGCGCAATATCAAATTGGGCGGCAGCGAACGGGCATTGCTGCAGACCCGCATAGGCCGCGCCCAGGAACGGGTGAAGGTGCTCGAAGACCTGGTTTATCGAGGTGCTGTGTCTCCCGGTGAAGTGTTGACGGCCAAATCAGAACTCGACGGTTTCAGGGCGGACCTGCTGGCATTCGAGCGCCGTGAACAATTGGCTAACCAGGCGCCGTTGAGCGTTGAGCGCGATGTTATCCAACAGCAGGCCGAGCAACAGTGGTTGAAGACTCGCCTTGCCGCGCTACCGATCAACGCCGCGCAAAGTGGACGCGTGGCGGAAGTACTGGTCAATCCCGGCGAGAACGTTGGTGCTGGCACATTGCTGATGCGCATCGAGCGACTGGAAGACCCGCTGCTGTGGATTTATCTGGAACCGTTGAACATCAGCTACGCCGCGATTGGTCAACCGCTGCGGGTACGCATGCCGGACGGCGAGTGGTTGAGCGCTCATGTGGTCCAGGCAGTCGACAGCGCGGGTCGCACGCCAACAGTATTGCGCGGGCCGTTCGCAGCCAGCGAAATGGGCTTGCAGGTCGCCGCGCGGTTTGATCAGCCGCTGTCGCCTCGTTGGCGCATTGATCAATTGCCGTTGAATGTTCGTTTTCCCACTGATTGGCCACAATTGCTCAGTGACAGCCGTGAGTTCATCAACCAATTAGGGGACTTGATTGCAATGGATCGACCACAAAACCCCAGCACCCGCGTATCGGAGGCTCAATGATGATGACTGCTGAGCGAATCCTGGTCACCGGTGGCGCCGGCTTCATCGGCTCGCACCTTGTCGAAGCCCTGCTCGAATACGGCTACAGCGTTCGAGTCCTGGATGATCTTTCCACCGGGAAATTATCCAACCTGCCGATTGATCGTTGTCATTTGACCTTGGTAGTGGGGGATGTCGCCGATGCCTCGACGGTAGCGCGCGCCATGAAAGACTGCACCGCGGTGGTCCATCTGGCCGCAGTCGCCTCGGTGCAGGCCTCGGTCGATGACCCGATCGCCACGCACCAGAGCAACTTCATCGGTACGCTCAATATCTGTGAAGCCATGCGCCAGGCAGGTGTAAGGCGGGTGGTCTACGCCTCCAGTGCAGCGATTTACGGCAACAACGGCGAAGGCACCGCGATCAGTGAAGACACACCAAAAAATCCCCTGACGCCGTACGCCGCCGACAAACTGGCCAGCGAACACTTCCTTGATTTCTATCGCCGCCAGCACGGACTGGAACCGGTCATCCTGCGCTTCTTCAATATTTATGGACCGCGCCAGGATCCTTCGTCGCCTTATTCCGGCGTCATCAGTATTTTCAGCGAACGGGCACAAAAAAAACTCCCCATCACCGTTTATGGTGATGGGGAGCAAACAAGGGACTTCGTCTATGTCAATGACCTGGTCAAGATCCTGGTACAGGCGGTCACTGAATCAAAACCGCGTAATGAACCGATCAATGTCGGGTTTAACCGCTCCACCAGCTTGAACGATCTGGCGACGATGCTGGGCGAACTGCTGGGTTGGCCGCTTTCGCTGGCCTACGATGCGCCGCGATCCGGTGACATCAGGCACTCTCTCGCCGACAACAGTCGATTGCTGAGGCATTTTTCGTTGGAAAAACCGACCTGTTTTGCAGAGGGGCTGGGTCAGCTTCTCAGAAGTATTGATGCCGGCGGGCGCTAGAGGCGACTTCGGTTGCCAGCAAATGCTCGGCCAATACGTCATTGAGAAAGCGGAACTGATCGTTGAGCCCGATCACTTCGTTACTGAAGTGATGACCGGCTGCCGGAATCAGGAGTGCCTCGAATTTTTCGTCGAACATCAGGGTCAATACTTTACGAGACTCGAATTGCTGCGAGTAGTAGTTGTTGCCGAACACCGGAAAGCTCACGGCCAAGGTGACGTTGGTGATCATGACGTGCGCTCCTCAGAGAGAAAGAACCAGCCGAATACGCTTAACGTGAAGGCCGTCAGGGCCAGGCAGGTCAGGAGATGGATCAGCATGGTTCTACCCTCCGCTACAGGGTTTTGTGTTGGGTTGGAACTGATCCTACGCTGACGGTGCGTGGGCGGAAGGCAATCGTGGCGATGGTGAATATCGATGGGAGTGATGGTCTGATGTTGTGGGTGTTTCTGATGGCCCCATCGCGGGCAAGCCCGCTCCTACAGGGGGTCGGGTTGGAACACGATTGTTGTGTACACCTGTAACCATTGTGGGAGCGGGCTTGCCCACGATGGCAGCCTCAAGAGCACCATCAATCCTGAGCGGCTACCCGCCGCCACCTATACTCAAACCAGGGGCCTCAGAGCGCCGAACCTCCCGTTCGGCTTACACTTCAGGAACCGCGATCTTGAACCTGCGTTCGCTGATCGTCGCCGTGCTGGTAGTGTTGGCGGGATGCGTCACGGCTCCGCCTACCCCGGTAGAAGTGCCGCAGATCATGATTTCTCCAAGTACCTGGCAGCAAGTGGACCGGGAAATTATCGATGCGTCGCAGTCGGCCACCGAGCAGGCAAAAATCTACGCCCACGGCGCCATGGATTACTGGCGCACCCGGGTCTATCAGCTGACCGAAGAAAATTTCATTCCTTGGTTCAGCAGTTACTGGACCCAGGAATGGCTATCGATGAAGGTCAGTTGGTACACCATCAGTGCCAAGGGCGAGCAGGATGCCACGGAGAAACGCCTGGCAGCGTATCTGCTGGAGAAGTACCAGGAAAAGGTGCTGGCTCCGGCGGCGCTTGAGGTGGATCCGGATGCGATTCTCACCCTGGCAGCGGCGTTCTACCTGGACATAATGAAGGAAGAACTGCAGAAAATTTCCCAACGTCATGGCGTGCCGATGGCGCAGCTCAATGGTCGCATCCGCAAAGTTCCCGCGATTGCCCTCGGGCCGCCGCCCGCCAGGGACGCCTCGCTGTACCAGGTGGTGCATGCTGAGCAGTTGAGCGCGTTGCCGGCGTACGCCGCGCTGGTCGACAAGGTCCACAAGGCCGGTGGCGACAAGGGTGTGGGCTCGACGGACACCGCCATGGCACCGGTGGCCAAGCGCGCCAGTCAACGCATCGAAGCCGAGATGGCCCCGCGTGGGGCGGCCAGTGCGGTAGCGGCGGCAGCCGGCAAGTTGGCCGGCGCGTTGATTTCCGTCGGCGTCGCGGGCGTTCGGGCGATCATCCAGGCCAACGATCGACCGGACAGCGAAGCGTTGATCCGCAGCAGCCTGGGCAACACGTTCGACAAGGCCTGGACCAAGCTGCTGCAGAACCCGACCACCGGTGTGATGGCGGGCACCTTGTACATGGCCTCGCAGATAGAGGGGAGCCTGGCGCAAAGCGCCCAACCGTCGGTCGGTACGGACCCAGGGTCTGTCGATTGGAGCCCGACCCAGTCGACTAATCAACAGATCAACCCATGACCCAAGGAGAACCTCATGTCCTATGTTGATGGCTTTGTCATTGCCGTACCCACCGCCAACCGCGAAAAATTCCGCAAGCACGCCGAGATGGCCGCTGCCATTTTCATCGAGAACGGCGCGCTCAGCCTCGCCGAGTGTTGGGGTGACGACGTGCCTGACGGCAAGGTGACCTCGTTTCCCATGGCGGTGAAACTCAAAGAGAACGAAACCGTGGTGTTTTCCTGGATCGTCTGGCCGGACAAGCCCACGCGTGACGCCGGGATGGCGAAACTGATGAGCGATCCGCGGGTGCAACCGGACGTCAATCCCATGCCATTCGATGGTCAAAGGATGATCTTCGGCGGTTTCGAAATGATCGTGAAGGCTTGATCCGAACCGCCGGATCACTCCGCCGCCGGGGTGATCCGGCAACTCTTGCGGTTGCGGATTTCGTCATCGGACGGTCGCTCGCGGACAAACTCGAAGCGCGGCTCGCCTTCGCTGTAATGCACCAGCCAGCCCCATTCCAGCTTGAGTTCATCCTGACCGGGTTCTGGGGGGGTGGCCCACCAGGGTTCCTTACTGAGGATCTGTCGCATGCTTCCCTCCGGTTGGTTCGCCTGCATCAACTATAACTTGCATGCCGGCAGACGCCAGAAGCGGCCTTGCAGGTTGTAGACTCAGGTTATTTCCGGCAGAGATATCTGGCATGAATGACGAAACCCATGAGCCGTTCAAGCGCTTGTTTTTCGCGCTCGGCTGCGCGCCGGCGCAACGCAAGGCCATCGCCCAGTGGCGCAGCGCCTTGCAACTGCGCAGCGGACGTGCGGTGCCGGTCGAGAACTTTCATCTGACCTTGAAGTTTCTGGGGGCGGTCGCGATCGCGCAGATTGCCGATATCTGCACGGCTGCCGCGTCTGTACGAACGTCGGGCGAACGCTTGACCGTGGAGCTCGATCGACTCGACGTCTGGCGCAGGGCAGGGGTCTTGGTGTTGGCACCCGAGCAGGCATCGCCCGCGTTGTTGCGGCTGGTGTATGACCTGGAGCAGGCCCTGTTGCCCTTTGGCCTTGAGGATGCACCACGGGAATTTCGCCCGCACTTGACCTTGGCTCGAGACTATCGGGCGCCGGTGCCGGAGTCTCCCACGCCACCCGAGTTTGTCCTGCGTGCTGATCGCTTCGCGTTGTTCGAATCGCACAAGGGCCGTTACCGGGCGCTGGCCGAATGGCCGTTGGGGGGTGTTTGACTTAAAGCTGGAACGCGGAGCGTCCCGGACTGCATTCCCACGCAGAGCGTGGGAACGATCACAAAAAAAGGCGCCCGAGGGCGCCAAACTTCACCTTAACCGAGGAGCCAGGTGAGGGATGCAGCGGTGGTAAGGCGCTGCATGAATAGAAAAGCTAAAGCTGAAATCCAGGTTGAATGTTATGGCCTCTTCGCGAGCAGGCTCGCTCCCACAGGGGGACGTATTCCATTGTGGGAGCGAGCCTGCTCGCGAAAGCGGCATCAAGTTCAACACTTATGTGCAGTGAATTACTGGCCGAGTTTCACCTTGGTCCAACCCCGGGTCATGATCCGCTGTACCGCAATCGGCTGGTCAGGGATGGCATACAAGGTTGCCATCACCGCTTCGGGCGGATACGAACCCGGCTCATTGCGAATCGCCTCATCCACCAACGGCGTTGCGGCCGCATTGGCGTTGCTGTAGCCGATGTTGTTGGTGATCTCGGCGATGATGTCCGGGCGCATCAGGAAGTTCATGAACAGGTAGGCGTTCTCGACGTTGGCGGCATCGCGCGGGATGGCGACCATGTCGTAGAAACTGCCGGCGCCTTCTTTCGGGATGCTGTAGTCGATCTTCACCTTGTCCCCGGCTTCCTGGGCGCGAGCCTTGGCCTGCAGCACATCGCCGGAGTAACCGACGGCCACGCAGATGTTGCCGTTGGCCAGGTCCGAGATGTACTTCGAGGAATGGAAGTACGCCACCGATGGGCGGATTTTCATGAACAGTGCTTCGGCTTCGGCGATGTGCGCCTTGTCCTTGTCGTTCACCGGGTAGCCCAGGTAGTGAAGGGCGGCCGGGATCATCTCGGTGGGCGAGTCGAGGAAACTGATGCCGCAGGCTTTGAGTTTTTCAGCATTTTCCGGTTTGAACAGCAGGTCCCAGGAGTTGGTCGGGGCGTTGGCGCCAAGCACTTCCTTGACCTTCTGCGGGTTGAAGCCGATGCCGATCGAGCCCCACATGTACGGGAAGGCGTGGGCGTTGTCCGGGTCGCTGGCGGAGGCGTTTTTCAGCAGCACCGGATTGAGGTTCTGCCAGTTGGGCAGCTTCGACTTGTCCAGCTCCTGATAGACCCCGGCCTTGATCTGCTTGGCCAGGAAACTGTTGGACGGCACGACGATGTCGTAGCCGGACTTGCCCGCCAGCAAGCGAGCTTCAAGGGTTTCGTTACTGTCGAAGACATCGTAGGTCACGCGGATGCCGGTCTCGTCTTCGAACTTCTTGACGGTGTCCGGGGCAATGTAATCCGACCAGTTATAGACGCGCAGAACCTTGTCATTGGCCTGGGCGCCCGAGGCGATCACGCCCAATAAGGACAGTGTCAGCAGAGTCCTGCCAAACATTTTCATGTACAACTCCATTTCTTTTCTTATTCAAATCCTTGTAGGAGCGAGCCTGCTCCGGGCGGCGTTCCGACGAAAAACTCAAGGACAACGCGTTCATTCAGATTGCCCAAGCCATCGTTGACGTCCATCGCGAGCATGCTCGCTCCTACAGGGGGTGGTGCTAGGCCGTTGCTCCGACCATTTGCTTTTTCGGTTGTTGCCAGGATTCGCTGGCAGTCTGGTCCATCGCTTCCTGGATCGCCCGTTTACGGCTGGCTTCGGCGCGGCGGCTGAAGTACCAGACCATGAAGGTCACGATCGACACAGCCAACAGGATCAGGCTGGCCACGGCGTTGATCTCCGGCTTCACGCCCAGGCGCACCGCCGAGAACACTTCCATCGGCAGGGTGGTGGAACCCGGGCCCGAGACGAAGCTCGCCAGTACTAGGTCATCCAGCGACAGGGCAAACGACATCATGCCGCCGGCCGCCAGTGACGGCGCGATCATCGGGATGGTGATCAGGAAGAACACCTTGAACGGTTTCGCACCCAGGTCCATGGCCGCTTCTTCGATGGACAGGTCCAGCTCGCGAAGGCGCGCGGAGACTACCACTGCCACGTAGGCGGCACAAAACGTGGTGTGGGCGATCCAGATCGTCACGATGCCACGCTCCATCGGCCAGCCGATCATTTGCGCCATGGCCACGAACAGCAGCAACAGCGACAGACCGGTGATCACTTCCGGCATCACCAGCGGCGCGGTCACCAGGCCACCGAACAGCGTGCGGCCCTTGAAGCGCGTGACGCGGGTCAGCACGAATGCAGCCAATGTCCCCAGCGCCACCGCGGCAATCGCGGTGTAGCAGGCGATTTCCAGCGAACGCACCACCGAGCCCATCAGTTGCGAGTTGTCGAGCAGGCCGGCGTACCACTTGAACGACCAGCCACCCCACACCGTCACCAGCTTGGAGGCGTTGAACGAGTAGATCACCAGGATCAGCATCGGCAGGTAGATAAACGACAGGCCGAAAACCAGCATGAACTTTGAAAATCCGAAGCGTTTCATCCCCGTGCCTCCATCTCTTTGGCCTGGCTGCGGTTGAACAGCAGAATCGGCACGATCAGAATCAACAGCATCACCACCGCCAGGGCGGACGCCACCGGCCAGTCGCGGTTATTGAAAAACTCCTGCCACAGCACTCGGCCGATCATCAGGGTCTCGGGACCGCCCAACAGCTCCGGAATCACGAACTCACCGACCACTGGAATGAACACCAGCATGCACCCGGCGATGATGCCGTTCTTGGCCAGCGGCACGGTGATTTTCCAGAAGCTGTTGAAGGTGCTCGAACCCAGGTCCGAAGCCGCTTCCAGCAGGCTCTGGTCGTGTTTGACCAGGTTGGCGTACAGCGGCAGGATCATGAACGGCAGATACGCATACACCACGCCGATGTAGACGGCGGTGTTGGTGTTGAGGATCTCGATCGGGTGATCGGTCAGCCCGATCCACATCAAAAAGCCGTTGAGCAGGCCGTTGTTGCTGAGGATGCCCATCCACGCATACACGCGGATCAGGATCGCGGTCCAGGTCGGCATCATGATCAGCAGCATCAGCACGTTCTGTGCTTCCTTGCTTGCCTTGGTAATGGCATAGGCCATCGGAAAACCGATCACCAGGCACATCAGCGTACTGAACAGCGCAACCTTCAACGAACCGAGGTAAGCCGAGAGGTACAGCTCATCTTCGCCCAGCAACGTGTAGTTGCCGATGTTGAGCAACAGATTGAATTTCTGCTCTGCGTAGGTGTAGATCTCCGAGTAGGGCGGAATGGCCAGGGCTGCTTCCGAGAAGCTGATCTTCATCACCAAAAAGAACGGCAGCATGAAGAACAGGCACAGCCACAGGAACGGAATGCCGATGACCAGTTTTCGTCCGCTGGGCACCAGGCGCAGGAATTGCTGATTGAAGGTTCTCATGCGCGCAGTACCACGCCGCTGTCGTCTTCCCACCACACGTAGACCTGATCGTCCCAGGTCGGACGTGCGCCACGGCGTTCGGCGTTGGCCATGAACGATTGCACGACCTTGCCGCCAGGCAGCTTGACGTAGAACACCGAGTGGCCGCCGAGGTAGGCGATGTCATGCACGGTGCCGCTGGACCAGTTGTAGCGGGTGTCGGGCTTGGTGGTGCTGACCAGCAGTTTTTCCGGGCGAATGGCGTAGGTGATCGACTTGTCCTGCACCGAGGTGCTGACGCCGTGACCGACGTAGATCTTCTGCTCCAGATCCGTGCTGTGAATGATCGCGTGACCTTCCAGATCTTCCACCACGGTGCCTTCGAAAGCGTTCACGTTGCCGATGAATTCGCAGACCATGCGGCTGACTGGCGCTTCATAGATGTCCACCGGGCTGCCGATCTGGGCGATCCAGCCCAGGTGCATGATCGCAATGCGCTGGGCCATGGTCATGGCTTCTTCCTGGTCGTGGGTCACCATGACGCAGGTCACGCCGACGCGCTCGATGATCTCGACCAACTCCAGCTGCATTTGCGAACGCAGTTTTTTATCCAGCGCGCCCATCGGCTCGTCGAGCAGCAACAGCTTTGGACGTTTGGCCAGGGAGCGGGCCAATGCCACGCGCTGACGCTGGCCGCCGGACAACTGATGCGGCTTGCGCCTGGCGTACTGGGTCATGTGCACCAGGCGCAGCATTTCTTCGACGCGGGCATCGATTTCACTGGCGGGCAACCGGTCCTGCTTGAGGCCGAAGGCGATGTTCTGCGCCACGGTCATGTGCGGGAACAGGGCATAGGACTGGAACATCATGTTGATCGGCCGCTCGTACGGCGGCATGTCGGTGATGTCCACGCCGTCGAGCAGGATGCGCCCTTCAGTCGGGCGCTCGAAGCCGGCGAGCATGCGCAGCAGCGTCGATTTACCGGAACCGGAACCACCGAGCAGGGCAAAGATTTCACCCTGATGGATTTCCAGGGACACATCGTCCACTGCGGTGGTCTCGTCGAACTTCTTGGTGACGCGGTCGACTTTCACCAACACCTTTTTCGGTGCCTGGTGACCTTCAAGAGCCTTCCTGTAGATGCTGGAGGCGTTTGCCATGTGAAACTCCCAACAGGTTTCGTTCGCCGGGCCAACGCGGCCTGGCTTAATAGTTGATTGCAAACCCGAGCGGTCAGTGGGTCGCGATCCCTGTAGGAGCTGGCGAAGCCTGCGATCTTTTGACTTTGCTTTTCAAAATCAAGATCAAAAGATCGCAGGCTTCGCCAGCTCCTACAGGGGATTGCGCTGGATGCCCCGTCCGGGTTTATCCGGTGCCGCCTTCCTGGCTGCGGTACTTGTTGTTATTGCAGTGTGTTGTTGTCGTGAGTCACGGATGCGCGCAAGCGCACCCGCCAGACCCACGGGGGCAGTAAATTGATTGATCTTTTATGACGTCAGCGCGAGTTACGAAGCGCCGCCCGTTGTCGGCACGCGTCACCAAACGCCTGGAAAATTCTCAGGTAGGGCGGGTTTTCAAGAACCTGCCATTCCGGGTGCCATTGCACGCCGAGGGCAAAGGCCTTGCTGTGCTCCACCGAGACCGCTTCGATCAAGCCGTCCGGCGCGAGTGCTTCGGCGCGCAGGCCAGGCGCGAGCCGGTCGATGCCCTGGCTGTGAATCGAATTGACCTGGAACTGCGGGGGCAGGTCCATCGCCTGGAACACGCCACCGGGCTGCACATCGACGGCGTGCGCCGGAGCGTATTGCACCGCGAGGTCGGGATGGTCGGCTTCACGATGATCGAGCAATCCCGGCAGCTCATGGACCTTCTGATGCAGGCTGCCACCGAACGCCACGTTCATCTCCTGAAAGCCGCGGCAGATGCCGAGCACCGGAACGCCAGCGGCAATCGCCGCGCGAATCAGGGGAAGGGTGGTTTGATCCCGCTGGGGATCGTGTTCGGTGCCGGGAGCGCTGGCGGGGCCTTGATAGTGGAAGGGCTCCACATTCGACGGCGAGCCGGTCAGCAACAGACCGTCGAGCTGCGGTAGCAGGTCTTCGATTTCGGTCAGGTCGCCCAGGGAAGGAATGACCACGGGCAGTCCCAGCGCGGCAACGCTGACAGCACGCAAGTACTTGTCACCGCTGACGTGGTAGGGGTGCAGGCCAATCTGTTTGACGCATGCAGTAACGCCGATCAATGGCTTGAATGCCATTTTTATCACCTCGAAGTTTCACACTTGAACGAGCTTTTCTGGAGCTTAGCCTTGTTGATTTTAATTAACAACTCTCATGTAAAAAATTCTAAACGCCGCACGTCTGAAGACGAGGATTTACGCGTGTTTCAAGGATGATCTGGCACTCTCGTGCCTCTGAGAGGCCCGAAAATAAACGCTTAAAGGCTGAGTGTTCGCTATTGACTTCACTTTGCCTTTCGGATTGACTGGCTACGTGAAAGGGCGGTGAACATAATAATTAACAGCTAATAGGTGCATCATGTCGGTCCCTCTGCGTACCGTTCAACTCAACGAAGCAAACGCATTCCTTAAGAAATATCCTGAGGTTTTGTACGTCGACCTTCTGATTGCGGATATGAACGGTGTGGTGCGCGGCAAGCGCATCGAACGCACCAGTCTTCATAAGGTTTACGAGAAAGGCATCAACCTGCCAGCGTCCCTGTTTGCGCTGGACATCAATGGCTCCACGGTGGAAAGCACCGGCCTGGGCCTGGACATCGGCGACTCCGACCGGATCTGCTATCCGATCCCTGGCACCCTGAGCATCGAGCCATGGCAGAAGCGCCCAACCGCGCAACTGCTGATGACCATGCACGAGCTCGAAGGCCAGCCGTTCTTCGCCGACCCGCGGGAAGTGTTGGCTAATGTGGTGCGCAAGTTCGACGACATGGGCCTGACCATTTGCGCCGCGTTCGAACTGGAGTTCTACCTGATCGACCAGGACAACGTGAACGGTCGTCCACAGTCGCCGCGTTCGCCGGTGTCCGGCAAGCGTCCGATGTCGACCCAGGTGTACCTGATCGACGACCTCGACGAATACGTCGACTGCCTGCAGGACATCCTCGAAGGCGCGAAAGAGCAGGGCATCCCGGCTGACGCCATCGTCAAGGAAAGCGCCCCGGCGCAGTTCGAAGTCAACCTGCACCACGTGGCCGATCCTATAAAGGCTTGCGATTACGCGGTGCTGCTCAAGCGTCTGGTGAAAAACATCGCCTACGACCACGAGATGGACACCACGTTCATGGCCAAGCCGTATCCAGGCCAGGCGGGTAACGGTCTGCACGTACACATTTCGATTCTCGACAAGGAAGGCAACAACATCTTTGCCAGCGAGGATCCCGAGCAGAACGCCGCGCTGCGTCACGCGATCGGCGGTGTGCTCGAGACCCTGCCAGCGCAGATGGCGTTCCTCTGCCCGAACGTCAACTCTTACCGTCGTTTCGGCGCGCAGTTCTACGTGCCGAACTCGCCGAGCTGGGGCGTCGACAACCGTACCGTAGCGGTTCGCGTGCCGACCGGTTCACCGGACGCCGTGCGCATCGAGCACCGCGTGGCCGGTGCCGACGCCAACCCGTACCTGTTGATGGCTTCGGTTTTGGCCGGCGTGCACCACGGCCTGACCAACCAGATCGAGCCTGGCGCCCCGGTGGAAGGCAACAGCTACGAACAGAACGAGCAGAGCCTGCCGAACAACCTGCGCGATGCCCTGCGCGAGCTGGACGACAGCGAAGTCATGGCCCGTTATATCGACCCGATGTACATCGACGTGTTCGTGGCGTGCAAGGAAAGCGAGCTGGCCGAGTTCGAGAACTCCATCTCCGACCTTGAGTACAACTGGTACCTGCATACCGTTTAAGACGGATCACGCCGATCAACTGTGGGAGCGAGCCTGCTCGCGAAGGCGGCGGTTCAGTCAGCATTGATGTTGTCTGACACACCGCTTTCGCGAGCAGGCTCGCTCCCACAGGGGACCGTCTTTCAAATCCTTGGATGACCGGTCAGTTCGACTACATATTCCCCTGCGTCGAGTCACAACCATGACAATCACTCGCAGCGACTGGGAGCAACGCTTCCAGTCCCTCAACATCGAAAGCCGCGCCTTCATCGACGGCCAGTACTGCGCGGCCGCCAGCGGCGCCACGTTCGAATGCATCAGCCCGGTGGACGGTCGTTTCCTGGCGAATGTGGCCAGCACCGACGAAGCCGATGCCAACGCCGCCGTCGCCGTTGCCCGTCGCACCTTCGAATCCGGCGTCTGGGCCAACCTGGCTCCGGCCGAGCGCAAACGCGTGCTGATCCGCTTCGCCGACTTGATCCTGGCCAACCAGGAAGAGCTCGCGCTGCTTGAGACCCTCGACATGGGCAAGCCGATCAGCGACTCGATGAACGTCGACATTCCGGCGACCGCCAACGCGATTCGCTGGACCGCCGAAGCCATCGACAAGATCTACGACGAAGTCGCTGCCACGCCCAGCGATCAGCTTGGCCTGGTGACGCGCGAACCGGCCGGCGTGGTCGCGGCCATCGTGCCCTGGAACTTCCCGCTGATCATGGCCAGCTGGAAATTCGCCCCGGCCCTGGCGGCTGGTAACTCGTTCATCCTCAAGCCTTCGGAAAAGTCGCCGCTGACGGCCATTCGCATCGCGCAGCTGGCACTGGAAGCGGGCATCCCGAAAGGTGTTTTCAACGTCTTGCCGGGCTACGGTCACACCGTCGGCAAGGCGCTGGCGTTGCACATGGACGTCGACGTGCTGGCCTTCACCGGCTCCACGGCGATTGCCAAGCAACTGATGATCTACGCCGGGCAAAGCAACATGAAACGCGTCTGGGCAGAAGCGGGGGGCAAAAGCCCGAACGTGGTGTTCGCCGATGCACCGGACCTGCGCGCGGCGGCACAAGCGGCAGCCAGCGGCATTGCCTTCAACCAGGGCGAAGTCTGCACCGCCGGTTCGCGCTTGCTGGTGGAGCGTTCGATCCGCGAGCAGTTCTTGCCATTGTTGGTCGAAGCCCTGCAAGCCTGGAAGCCGGGGCATGCGCTTGATCCTTCGACCACCGTCGGCGCGGTCGTCGACCAGCGTCAACTGGACAACGTATTGCGCTACATCGATATCGGCAGGGAACAGGGTGCCGAGTTGATCGCGGGCGGCCAGCGCACCCTCGAAGAAACCGGTGGCCTGTACGTGGAGCCGGCGGTTTTCGACGGCGTGACCAACGCCATGACCATCGCCCGGGAAGAAATTTTCGGCCCGGTGCTGTCGGTCATCACCTTCGACACCGCTGAAGAAGCCCTGGCGATCGCCAACGACAGCATCTTCGGCCTGGCCGCCGGCGTGTGGACCAGCAACCTGAGCAAGGCCCACACCTTCGCCCGTGGCCTGCGTGCCGGCAGCGTCTGGGTCAACCAGTACGACGGCGGCGACATGACCGCGCCGTTCGGCGGGTTCAAGCAGTCGGGTAACGGTCGGGACAAATCGCTGCACGCGTTCGACAAGTACACCGAACTCAAGGCGACCTGGATCAAGCTCTAAGACCTATAAAAAAGCGACGGTCACTGGCCTCTTGCCGGTGCCCATCGGAGAAACCTATGAAACAAGCACATGTTAATAGCTACTACGCCGCCACCCGCAACTTCACCGGCGATTTCCCGGTACTGGAAGGGGCGGTTGACTGCGATATCTGCGTGATCGGCGCCGGCTACACCGGCCTGTCCTCGGCGCTGTTCCTCGCCGAAGCGGGCTACAGCGTCACCGTGCTCGAAGCGGCCAAGGTCGGCTTCGGCGCCAGCGGTCGCAACGGCGGGCAACTGGTCAATTCCTACAGCCGCGACGTCGATGTCATCGAAGAGCGCTACGGCGACAAGACCGCCGAAATCCTCGGCAGCATGATCTTCGAAGGTGCGGACATCATTCGTCAGCGCATACAGCACTACGACATCCAGTGCGACTACCGTCCCGGTGGCATCTTCGCGGCGATGAACAAAAAGCAACTCAAGGGCCTGGCCGAGCAGAAGAAGAGCTGGGAACGCTACGGCAACAAGAACCTGACAATGCTCGACGCTGCCGACATCAAGCGCGAAGTGGGTTCCAATGCCTACGTCGGTGGCCTGCTGGACATGCAGGGCGGCCACATTCACCCGCTGAACCTGGCCCTCGGCGAAGCCTCGGCGATCATCGGCCTGGGCGGCAAGATCTACGAGCAGTCGGCGGCGGTGGAAATCACCTACGGCGAGCCGATCACCGTGCGCACCGCCAAAGGCGTGGTAAAGGCCAAGTACCTGCTGATCGCTGGTAACGCCTACCTGCCGCAGGGCCTGGACAATCGCGTGACCAGCAAGAGCATGCCGTGCGGTTCGCAGATCGTTGTGACTGAACCGCTGCCGGAAAAAGTTGCCCGCAGCCTGATCACCAACAACTACTGCGTCGAAGACTGCAACTACCTGCTCGACTATTACCGCCTGACCCGCGACAACCGCCTGCTCTACGGCGGTGGCGTGGTCTACGGCGCCCGTGAGCCGGACGACATCGAACAACTGATCCGCCCGAAGATCCTCAAGACCTTCCCGCAGTTGAAGGATGTGAAGATCGACTACCGCTGGACCGGCAACTTCCTGCTGACCATGTCGCGCATGCCGCAATTCGGCCGTATCGAGAAAAACGCCTACTACATGCAGGGCTACAGTGGTCACGGCGTTACGTGCTCGCACCTGGCCGGCAAGCTCATCTCGGAAATGATTCGTGGCGACGCCGAGCGTTTCGACGCGTTTGCATCCTTGCCGCACATGCCGATGATCGGCGGGCGCACCTTCTCGGCTCCGTTGACCGCCCTCGGCGCCGTGTACTACTCGCTGCGCGACCGTTTCGGCATCTAGACTTTACCTCACCGGCAGGCACCCCAATCAGGTACTGCCGGCTTTTTTACCTGAAACACCACGTACCCCTGTAGGAGCAGCCGCAGGCTGCGATCGTTTGATCTTGCTTTTGACGATCAAAGATCAAAAGATCGCAGCCTGCGGCAGCTCCTACAGCAACACCCACAAACGTGATTTAATAGCCGCCTTTCACGTTTCCGGGACCGGAAAACGGCGCGATCTACGCCTGCTCTCCACCCCCATTACCCTTGCGTACCAAGCACATAAGGCTGTCATGGACACGGGCTCACGACTCAAATTAGTACGCGAAAGCTACAAACTGTCCCAGCGCGAGCTGGCCCGGCGTAGCGGCGTCACCAATGCCACCATTTCCCTGATCGAACAGAATCGCGTCAGTCCTTCCGTCAGCTCGCTGAAAAAGCTGCTTGAAGGCATTCCCATGTCCCTGGCCGACTTCTTCACCTTCGATCAGCCACCGCGCGAGCATCAATACGTCTTTCGCGCCAACGAACAGCCGGACCTCGGCCGCCACGGCCTGCGGCTGCTGCTGATCGGTGCGTCCGTGCCGAGTCGGCAGATGCGTCTGTTGCGCGAACAATACGCGCCGGGTGCCAGTTCCGGCGAAGAGCCGATCGTGCACTCAGAAGGCGAGGAGTGCGGGCTGGTCACCCGTGGCACCGTCGAGCTGACGGTGGACGGGCAGATCAGCGTGCTCAATGCCGGTGACGGGTACTATTTCCCCACGACCTTGCCGCACCGGTTCAGGAACATCGGCGCGGATGAGGCGGAAATCATCAGTGCGAACACCCCGGCGAACTTCTGACGAACCGGCCCCAGGACGTCAATCGCCGCATTACGCCTGGGCAACGTGCTTGGGCCCCGCCAGGGCCCACAGTACCAGGCCAATCAACGGTACAAACACGATCAGCACCATCCATACCCCCTTGTTGCTGGCGTTCCCTGCGCTTTTGCGCACCCGGTTGATCGCCCACAGTTCAAGCGCCAGCAGCACTGCCGCCGATACGATCCATAGCGTTTCTATTTGCATGAGCCACCTCCTGATAGTCAGTCAGTTAGGTGGCCGTGCAATCGCGGGGTTCATTTAATTTTCGCCGCTACCTGGCTTTCCAGTGTCCGCCACCGGACTCGCAATCGATCCTGGCCTGGTCAATGTGCTGCGCATCGTAGTAATAGGTGGTGACCTTGGCGCTGTCGGGAATGTTCAGCGACGTGCTGTTCTTGTCCTTGCTGGTGGAATGTGGGTTGGCCAGGGATTCCTGAGTCAGCGTAGCGACGCAGGAGGCTTGATAGTGATCGGCGCACTGTTCGACCTTTTTCTTGGTGCTGGCCAGCATGTCCTTGCTCTCATTGCTGCAGGACCAATCGATGGCATTGACCGGCATGCCTTCGTATTCATAACAGCTGTGGGTTTCGACCACGGGGACGGCAGCGCTTTGCGATCGCGTCAGCACGTCACAGCCTTCGGCAGCGGCCAGGCCGGGAACGAGGCTGGCGATCAGGAGCAGAAGTCGACGGTTCATCGGGATTTCCTCTGCAATGGCGCCTTTGCCTGATCGGGAAGTGGCGCCGACAGAGATTTGAAAACGCGATGAGGTACGGGGTTCCCTTCATTTCAAGGGACCCTGTAGGAGCGAGCATGCTCCGGGCGGCGTTCCGACGATGGACGTCAACGATAACGCGCCCTGTCTGGATGAACGCGTTGTCTGGACATTTTTCGCGAGCAGGCTCGCTCCTACAGAAGGATGAGTACATCCGCGAAATCAGGTCGGCTGTCAGGCCGCCTCGCTTTCGCGTTTGATCTTGATCTGGCTTTTGATTTTCTTGCCCCCTCGAGAGGCCGAGTGGAGGTTCTGCGCAGTGGGTAAACCGGCAAGGATGCCGGTTTAGCCGCGCTGGGCCATGGATGGCCCATCGCGGCGACCCACGGAGCAGGACCGGAGCGAGGGTATGGCGAGCCTTAGCGAGCCACCGAACGTCAGGGGCAGGAGCCCTTGGTTACTTGGGGCTTTTCCAAGTGACTCGCTGTAAGAGCGAAACCATAAGCGGCCGTTACCGCAGGAATGGATATGTACGCAGTCAACAAAACATAGGTCGGCCTTCTCCGGCAAGCCTGGCTCCTACGGGGTTGTTTTTTCAGTCACCGCGAGGGCGCAAATCAACCCGCCAGGCCGACAAACATATCCTGCACGTCGTCATGGTTATCGAGCCCTTCAAGGAACGCTTCGACCTCAGCCATCTGCTCGTCGCTCAGGCCGCTGACCGGGTTCTTCGGCTGGTAGCCCAACTTGGCCGACAACACGGTGAAACCTTGCTCAGGCAGGGCTTTTTGTACCGCGTCCAGGTCCGTAGGTTCGGTCAGGAACAGCGTCGCGCCGTCTTCGCCCGGTTCGAAATCCTGGGCACCGGCTTCGATGGCAGCCATTTCCGGATCGGCGTCCGGAGTGTCCGGCGAGGCCTCGATCATGCCCACGTGGTTGAAGTCCCAAGCCACCGAACCGGAAGCGCCCAGTTGGCCCTTGCGAAAAGCAACGCGGATTTCAGCGACGGTACGGTTGATGTTGTCCGTTACGCACTCGACGATCAGCGGCACCTGGTGTGGCGCGAAGCCTTCATAGGTCACGCGATGGTATTGTACGGTTTCGCCCAGCAGACCGGCGCCTTTCTTGATGGCGCGATCCAGGGTTTCCTTTGGCATCGAAGCTTTCTTGGCCTGTTCGACCACCAGACGCAGGTGTGCGTTGGTGGCGGTATCGGCACCGTTGCGCGCAGCAATGGTGATTTCCTTCACCAGTTTGCCGAAGATCTTGCCCTTGGCGTTGGCTGCCGCTTCTTTGTGTTTAACCTTCCACTGTGCGCCCATTACTCACTCTCTTGTCTATGGCGCCGAAACATCTATTGGCCGACGCATGGCGCCAAGTTTATACGGCCTAAAGTTGGCAATCGACCAAAAAATCTCAGGCTCATCCAAGGATCGGCATCTTTACCGATGGTTGTAGGGCAATTCTGAAATTTCGATTGGCGATGTCCACAAGGCATGCGGGTTTCGTACTCTCTGTGGCCGTACTCCATGGTAGAAGCGCGTCCGATGCACAACGACAAGGAAAGTCCCTATACCCTGACACTCCTCGACGACCACCTGAGTTTGCAAGTAGTGCAGTTCAGTGGGCACGAGGCCCTCAACCAACCCTATCGATTCAATATCGAAGTGATTGGCCTGGCACCGGCCCTCAACCTTGAACGGCTGCTGCAACAATCGGCGTTGCTCGACCTTGGGCAAGGCCAGGGCATTCATGGCGTATTGCACAGCGCCAGCTGCGAACACCGGGGGCAAGGACGGGTGAGCTATAAACTGGTCCTGGTGCCGGCCCTTCAAGCGCTGGATCGAGACCCATCGCGGCGGATCTTCCAGCACCTCAGCGTGCCGATGATCCTGCGCCAGCTGCTGGAGGAACATGACCTGCCCGCCGACAGCTATCGCCTGGAGCTGGCAGACGGGCATTATCCCCTGCGGCCTTTTTGCATTCAGTACGAGGAAACCGACTTGGCCTTGCTGCAGCGCCTGTGCGAGGAGGAAGGCATTCACTATCACTTCGAACACCGGCGTGACGGTCATGTACTGGTGTTGGCCGACGACAACATGAGCTTTCCCCAGGAGCCGCTGCTGATGCCTTTCCAGGGCGATGAACCGGGCGATGGCGCCACGCCTGTGATCAGCGAGTTGTTCCAGCGCCATGACTCACAAGCCGTTTACCCACGAGTGGCGGCTAAAAATCGTGGAACTGCGGTCGATGAAGGTGCGGCCAATCACGCTTTTTCCCACACCTTCGCACCCCGCCCTTCCCAGGAGCAACGTCATCGAGATCAACTCGAGCGCCGCGATCTGCAGCGTATGCGTTGCCAGCAATTGCAGCTGCACGGAAAAAGCAATCAAGGCCTGTTACGCAGCGCACGCATCGTGCAGATAGCCGAGCATCCCGTGCCGGGGTTCAACGACCAATGGCTGGTCTTTCAGGCGCGGCATCAGGGCCAGCAGGGTTCGATCCTGTCTCAGGACAGCATTGCCCGGCGCTATCAAAATCAGTTCACGGCCATTCCCTGGTCGACGGTATTTCGCCCCCCCCTGGACCAGGCCAGGCCGCGCATCCCTGGCTTCCAGCCCGCCCGGGTCCATGGCCTGCCCGGGCAGCACGCAAAACAGGATGATCAAGGCCGCCTGCTGGCGACTTTGTGGCCAGGCACGGAGGTCGATCCCAAGGCGAGCAGCGGCCTCTGGCTACCTGTCGCACTGACAATGTCCCCTGCCCACGGGGAACCGAGCCAGCTGCCAATGGCCGGCAGCGACGGTTGGGTCAGTTTTCTCGACAGCGACCCCGACCGCCCGGTGTTCTGCGCCAGCGGTGGGCAGCTGCGCAGCCCACCAGCGGTACGCACCGACACCCGCCACAGCGACACCCGCCTGCTGCTCGACTGGCTGATCAATCGCACCGACCCCGAGTGACCGTTCAGGTGCGCAGGGGTTTTATGGTGATCGCCTGATTTGGCAAGCGGGCCTTGTGGCTACCTTGGCCCGCGGGGCGGCTGTTCCAGTGCGGGATGAGTACCACGGCAGAGAACAACGCGCAGCCGGCAAAGACGATGAAGACGGTCACGGTGTCGAAGTAGCCTGGTAGCAACCCACCGAGAATCGCCCCGACCGAACCGCAACCGTTGACGAAACCCGCCGCCGTGGCACCCGCCTTGGCGGTGCCGAAGTCGATGGCGGCCGCACCGCTGATCATCGAGTCAGGTCCGTAGAGCGTCAGGCCCATGACGAACAGCAAGGCCACCACCAGCACCACGCTACCGCTGTGCAGCGCGCCCATGAAAAACCCCAGGGACACGGTCAATGCCAACAGGCTCAGCACGCAGGCCGGCATGCGCCGGGCGCCGAAGAGTTTGTCCGAGGCCAGGCCGAGCATGATCGGCCCGAGCAAGCCGGCCAGTTCGAACGCGGTAGGAATGATCGCCGCGCCGACTTTGCCCACCGAGGGCATCTGTTCGAAAACGATCACCGGGCCCCAGAGCAGAATCGCGTAGCGCGCCGGCTTGAGCATGAAATACGCCAACCCCAGCACCAGCACCGTGCGGTTGCGCAGAATGTCCTTCAACGGCTCCCACAGGCTGATCTTGCTTTGGGCATGGGCCTCCTCGACGCTCAGCTGCGGCTCTGGCTCAACCGCCGGCAAGCCGACGTCTTGCGGTGTATTGCGTTGGAAAATAAAAAACAGCACGGCGACCAGCCCAACCACCGCCGCACTGGAAATGAACGCCGCATGCCAGCTGCCGATCAGCGTATAGGCCCACCAACCCGCAAACGGCGAGGCCACCAGGCCGCCGAAGGCGTAGCAGGAACTCCACAGTCCCAGCACTTGCCCGCGCTGTTGGGCGGGAAAGAAACTGCCAAGGTTCTTGCACAACCCCGACCAACCGGTGGACTGCGCCAGGCCCTGGATCAGCATGCAGGTGGCGAAGATCGGCAAGGTGGCGAAACTGCCCATCACCAGTGCCGCTGCGGCGGAAATCAGCAACCCACCCAGCACCACCACCCGCGGCCCGAAGCGGTCCGCCAGGATGCCCCAGGTGAATTGGCCGATGGCGTAGGCGGTCAGGTAGATCGCGTCGAGGTTGGCCATGGCCATCTTGTCGAGCATGAAGGTCGGGTCTTCGGCGATGCCGAGCTTGGCCACGGAAAATGCTTTGCGGGTGAAGTAGAAAGCGGCGTAGGCAAGCCAGGTGATCGCGAAGATCTGCACGCGCCAACGTTTGAGGGTGCCGATATGCTGGTTCATTGTGGTTCTGACCTCAGGGTATGAGTGTGCCGGCAGATCTGAAAGAAAACGCCTGTGTTCTTATTGTTGAGCACTGCGAAATCACCTTGTCCCTGTGGGCGATTCCGGTCAGATGAGTCCTGTGTCTTGCACGCAAGGGCTCATGGCATCCGCGCTGCTCGACCGAGCAGTCACGGAACCTGAGATGAATAGAAACAATTACTGATTAATAAGTGAAATCGCTTTATCGTATTTCCAAAATAAGCGCAGCTTGTTACTGGAGATTCCCATGTCGGTTTCCCACGCCCAACTCAAAGCCTTCCATGCCGTGGCCGTGCATGGCAACTTCACCAAAGCCGCCGAACGGTTGTTTCTCACCCAGCCAGCGATTTCCGACCAGGTGCGCAAACTCGAAGAACGCTACGGTGTTTTGCTGTTCCACCGCAACAAACGCTCGGTACGCCTCACCGACCTGGGCGAGCGCTTGTTGGCCGTCACCCAGAAACTGTTCGTGATCGAAGCCGAGGCCCAGGAATTGTTGCAGGACTCCCAGGCATTGCAGACCGGCAGCCTGATTCTGGCGGTGGATGCGCCGGTGCATGTACTGCCACAGATCGCGCGCTTCTGCGAACGCTACCCCGGCATCAGCGTGAAGATCGAAACCGGCAACACCGATGAGTCGCTGTTCCGATTGTTCAATTACCAGGCCGACCTGGCGTTGCTCGGTCGCGAGGTGAGCGACGAACGATTGATCTCGCTGCCGCTGCGCAATGACCCGATGGTGGCATTCGTGTCGCGCAATCACCCGTGGGCGGATCGCCAATCCATCACCCTCGCGGACCTGGACGACACGCCGCTGGTATTGCGCGAAATCGGTTCGGTGACCCGCCAGACCCTGGAAGAAGAAATGGCCGGCGCCGGGTTCCGCATTCGTCCGGCGATCCAGGTCGAAGGTCGGGAAGCCGCCCGTGAGGCGGTGGTGGTGGGAATCGGGATTGGCGTGGTCTCGGCGGCTGAATTCGGCGCCGACTCACGGGTATGCGCGTTGCCGATCACCGATTGCAAACGGCGGTTGACGGAAACGCTGGTGTGCTTGCGCGAACAGAGCTCGCGGCGGATTGTGGCGACTTTCCTGGAGATGGTTCGCGAAAGTCTGGTGTAGGCAGGCCAGGCCCCTTCGCGAGCAGGCTCGCTCCCACAAGGGATTTTTGTCGCACACAAAACCACTGTGGGAGCGAGCCTGCTCGCGAAGGCAGACGACTCGGTCTACCTGGAAGGCGCCAAGCCGAAAAACGCCTGGATCAAACGCAAGTCCCGCCGCCGCTCCATGCACCCCATCATGTGCCGATTGACCAACCCCTCCCCGATGATCGGCACCGCCGCCACCCGCGGGTCATGGCTGACCTCCACCGACGACACCACGCCCACCCCCAACTCGGCAGCGACCGCCTCGGTCACCGCTTCGCGGCTGTCCAGCTCCAGCAACACCCGCGGATTGACCTTCGCCTGTACGCAGGCGTCATCGAAGGTACGCCGGGTGATCGAACTCGGTTCACGCAACACCATGATCACCTGGTCCAGATCCTTGAGCGGTACGCCTTTGGTGCGCCGCGCCCAGGGATGCCCCTCGGGTACCAGCGCGCAGATCCGTGATTCACTCAGGGCCTGCAAGTGCAGGCCCTTGCGCGGTTCGACCTCGGTCAATACCGCCACGTCGGCATGCTCGGACAACAGCGCCGCCAGGGTTTCCTGGGCATTGCCCAAGCGCAGGTTCACGGTGATCCCCGGATAACGCGCACGCAGGCTCGCGAGCATCGGCATGACCATGTGCGGACCGTCCGCCGCCACTTCCAGGCGCCCGGTCAGTAACTGCCGGTTGGCCTCCAGCATCGCTTGCGCTTCTTCGGCCAGACCGAACATCGCCCGGGTGATCGCCGCCAGGCGGGTGCCCTCCTCCGTCAGCTCCACACGTCGCGCGGTGCGGCGCAACAGGGTGATCTGGTAGTGCTCCTCCAGCGCCTTGATGTGGCCGGTGACCGCCGGCTGGCTGATGAACAGTCGAGCAGCGGCGCGAGTGAAGCTGCCCTCACGGGCCACGGCATCGAAGGCACGGAGCTGAAACAGGTTCATGAATAAGTCTCACTGATGGCTGGCATAACAACAAACAATTTGATTGATAGCTCGGCAAATTGCAATTTAAGCCCCGTAGCTTGATCCCATCGATTGCGAGGACACGAGAATGAGTACTGCCGCACCCATCCTGCTCACCCCCGGCCCGTTGACGACGTCGGCCCGCACCCGCCAGGCGATGATGGTTGACTGGGGTTCATGGGATGACCGTTTCAACCAACTGACCGCCAGCCTTTGCGAACAACTGCTGGCGATCATCAACGGCGCGGCCAGCCACCACTGTGTGCCCCTGCAAGGCAGCGGCACCTTCGCCGTCGAAGCGGCGATCGGCACGCTGGTGCCACGCGACGGCAAGATCCTGGTGCTGATCAACGGAGCCTACGGCAAGCGCCTGGCGAAGATCTGCGAAGTGCTGGGCCGCTCGTTCAGTACGTTCGAAACCGCCGAAGACGAACCAACCACCGCTGCCGACGTCGACCGTCTGCTACGGGCCGACGATGGCATCACCCACGTTGCCCTGATTCACTGCGAAACCAGCACCGGCATCCTCAATCCGCTGCCGGAAATCGCCCAGGTGGTCGCGCAACACGGCAAGCGCCTGATCATCGATGCCATGAGTTCCTTTGGCGCGCTGCCGGTGGACGCGCAACAGGTGCCGTTCGATGCGCTGATCGCCGCTTCCGGCAAATGCCTGGAAGGCGTGCCGGGCATGGGGTTCGTTTTCGCCCGCAAAGAATCCCTGGCCAACGCCGCTGGCAACTCGCACTCCCTGGCGATGGACCTGCACGACCAGCACACCTACATGGCCAAGACCGGGCAATGGCGCTTCACCCCGCCGACCCACGTGGTCGCGGCGCTGCACGAAGCCCTGCTGCAATACAACGAAGAAGGTGGCCTGCCAGCCCGGCACCAGCGCTACGCCGCCAACTGCCAGGCCCTGATGGAAGAGATGGCCGCGCTGGGCCTGCGCAGCTTCCTGCCGGCCGCCATCCAGGCGCCGATCATCGCGACCTTCCATGCACCGAAAGATCCGCGCTATCAGTTCAAGGCGTTCTACGAGCGGGTCAAGGCCAAGGGTTACATCCTCTACCCCGGCAAGCTGACCCAGGTCGAGACGTTCCGCGTCGGCTGCATCGGCCATGTGCAACCTTCGCAAATGCGCGAAGCGGTGGCGGCGATTGCCGAAGTGCTGCGCGAGATGGAAGTACTCGAGATCTAACCCCCACCACTTTCCCCCTGTGGGAGCGAGCCTGCTCGCGAAGACGGTCGGACACTCAACATCAATTTCGACTGATCCAGAGCTTTCGCCAGCAGGCTCGCTCCCACAAAAAGCAGCTCTCCATTTAGCCAGTTGCCACAGGACTTGATCACCATGAACTACACCACCCCAACCAAACTGCAAGCCGCCATCCTCGACTGGGCCGGCACCGTGGTCGACTTCGGCTCGTTCGCGCCGACGCAGATTTTCGTCGAGGCCTTCGCCGAGTTCGACGTCCAGGTCTCCATTGAAGAAGCCCGTGGCCCGATGGGCATGGGCAAGTGGGACCACATCCGCACCCTGTGCGATCAGCCGCAAGTCGCCGAGCGCTATCGCAAGGTGTTCGGCCGTACGCCGACCGACGATGACGTCACCGCCATCTACCAGCGTTTCATGCCACTGCAGATCGAGAAAATCGCCGAACACTCGGCGCTGATTCCCGGCGCCCTGGACACCATCGCCAACCTGCGCCAACAGGGGATCAAGATTGGCTCCTGCTCGGGCTATCCGAAACAGGTCATGGATAAAGTCGTCGAACTGGCCGCCACCAACGGCTACGTGGCCGACCACGTGGTCGCCACCGACGAAGTGCCGAACGGCCGTCCATGGCCAGCTCAGGCATTGGCCAACGTGATCGCCCTGGGCATCGACGATGTCGCCGCTTGCGTGAAGATCGACGACACCGTACCGGGCATTCTCGAAGGCCGCCGTGCCGGCATGTGGACCGTGGCGCTGATCTGTTCGGGCAACGCGCTGGGGCTGGACTATGAAGGCTATCGTGCCCTGGACAGCGACACACTGGACAGCGAACGCAAGCGCATCCACGCCTTGTTCGAAGGTTCGCGCCCGCACTACATGATCGACACCATCACCGACTTGCCGGAAGTGATTGCCGACATCAATAAGCGCCTGGCCAAAGGCGAGATGCCGCAAAGTAACTGACTCACCGCCCCCCTTTGTAGGAGCTGCCGCAGGCTGCGATCTTTTGATCTTAAAAAGTCAAAAGATCGCAGCCTGCGGCAGCTCCTACAGAGCATTCAGCGTCAAATAGCCTCAGGCAAACCCGGTGAAACAGGATTACAGTTGACGGTGGTTACACCCCCCTGTGAGGAACACCGTATGCCGTGGAAAAATTCCGACGCGCGCTACAGCACCGTCTCGATCGCGCTGCATTGGTTGATGCTGGTCCTGCTGGCAGTGGTTTACGCCTGCATCGAGCTGCGCGGCCTCTTTCCCAAGGGTAGCGGTGGTCGAACGCTGATCGTGGAATCGCACTTCATGCTTGGCCTGACCGTATTCGTGCTGGTCTGGCTACGCTTGTTCGCCCGCAGCCTAGGCCCGGCACCGCAGATCTTCCCGGCCTCGCCCAAGTGGCAAACCATGCTGGCCAAATTGATGCACTGGGCGCTCTACATCTTTATGATCGCCATGCCAATACTGGGTTGGCTGGTCACCAGCGCCAAAGGTAACCAGGTGATGTTCTACGGCTTCGACCTGCCCCTTTTGATCGCGCAGGACAAGGACCTGGCCAAGCAGATCGAGGGCTGGCACGAACTCGGTGGCACCATCGGTTATTGGCTGATCGGCCTGCACGCCATCGCCGGGCTGTATCATCACTATGTGGTGGGCGATAACACCTTGTTGCGGATGATGCCCAAGCGGGTGAACAGGGATACTTGAGATCACCCCGTATCAGGCTTGTGGATTGAAACCCCGCAGGCCTTGCAAACCACCCGTGTGAATAAAGATCAGTCGCGTACCGGGGGCAAACTTCCCCGCCTCGACCTGCTGCCGGAGCGCCAGCAATGCCTTGCCGGTGTACAGCGGTTCCAGGGCAATGCCACTGGCTTGTTCGGTGCGCGCGATGAATTCGAGTAACGGCAGGTCGACCTTGGCAAAGCCTCCACGGCTGGCGTCGAACAGTTCATAAGACGAATGATTCACGCCCGCCTCCTCCACAATCTTTGCGACCTGCTGTGCCACGCCATGATCACCGGGCACCGCCAGGGCACCGTAGACCGGGTGCTCTCCCGCCTCGGCCATGACCAGGCCGGCCAAGGTCGTGCCGGTTCCGCAGGCCAGCCACCATCCGTCGTAGCCGCTCCAGCCCAGTGCGTCCAGTTGCCGACAGGCCAATGCCTTGAGTTGCACGCAACCCTGCGCCCCCGGCAACCCGCCGCCGCCTTCCGGGACCGCAAGCAGATCGGGATACTGCGCCAGCCATGGCTCCCAGAAACCCGCTTCATGCCGCGCCCGATAACCGCCATAACCGAGCCAGTGCAGTTGCATGCCGAACGCCTGCAAATCATCCACCGTCGGCGTTTGCTGAGCGTGTCCGCGCAACAGGCCGACCGTGGCGAAACCGAAACGCTTGCCGGCAGCGCCCAGCGCATGCAGGTGATTGGAATGCGCGCCGCCGAGGCTGATGATGCCTTTGGCGCCGCACTGGTCAGCGGCTTTGAGATGTTCGGTGAGTTTGAACCATTTGTTGCCGCTGATCAGCGGGTCGATCTGGTCCAGGCGCAGGATGGCGACTTCGATGTCGGCGGTTTTGAGCCAGTCTAGATGGAGGGACTCGAGGGGGGCTTGGGGTAGCCAGTTGGAAGCAGAAGAAAACATTGGCGCCTGATTGAGCTCATGAAGAGTCAGCATTCTAATCGCTCATAAGCAGCTATCGCGAGCAGGCTCGCTCCCACAAGGGTTCTCTGAACGACACAGATCCAATGTGGGAGCGAGCCTGCTCGCGAAGGCCATTGGCACGCGGGGCCTGCGGATTACAACTCGGCCGCCAATCGCGAACCCTGATTGATCGCCCGCTTGGCATCCAGCTCCGCCGCGACATCCGCGCCGCCGATCAGATGCACGTTCTGCCCCGCCGCCACCAGGCCGTCCTGCAACTCGCGCAACGGGTCCTGCCCGGCGCAGATCACGATATTGTCCACCGTCAGCACCTGCGGCTCACCGGTTTCGCCGATGCGGATGTGCAGGCCTTCGTCGTCGATCTTCAGGTACTCGACGCTGTTGAGCATCTGCACCTTCTTGTTCTTCAATCCCGTGCGATGAATCCACCCAGTGGTCTTGCCGAGGCCGTCGCCGACCTTGGATTTCTTGCGTTGCAGCAGGAACACTTCGCGGGCCGGCGCATGGGGGGCTGCCTTGATCCCGGCGACACCGCCGCGTGCTTCAAGGTGGGTATCGATGCCCCACTCCTTCCAGAACTCATCGCGGTTCAGGCTGGTGGCCTGGCCCTGGTGAACCAGGTACTCCGAGACGTCGAAACCGATACCGCCGGCACCGATCACTGCGACACGCTTGCCCACCGGTTTGCGCTCAAGCAGCACGTCCAGGTAGCTCAGCACCTTGGCATTGTCCACGCCCTCAATCGCCGGCAACCGCGGCGCAATGCCGGTGGCCAGGATGATCTCGTCGTAGCCGCCCTCGACCAGCTTTGCCACATCGACACGGGTGTTCAGGCACACCTCGACGTTGGTGGTCTGCAGCTTGCGACCGAAATAACGCAACGTCTCGAAGAATTCTTCCTTGCCCGGCACGCGTTTGGCGACGTTGAACTGACCGCCGATTTCGCTGGCCGAATCGAACAGCGTCACCGCATGGCCACGCTCGGCCGCCACGGTCGCGGCAGACAAGCCGGCAGGCCCGGCACCGACCACGGCGATTTTCTTGACCTGCTGCACCGGCACATAGTTGAGTTCGGTTTCGTGGCAGGCACGCGGGTTGACCAGGCAACTGGTCAACTTGCCGCCGAAGGTGTGGTCCAGGCACGCCTGGTTGCAACCGATGCAGGTGTTGATTTCATCGGCGCGACCTTCAGCGGCCTTGTTGACGAAGTCCGGGTCGGCCAGGAACGGCCGAGCCATGGAAACCATGTCGGCATCGCCCTCGGCGAGGATCTGCTCGGCGACTTCCGGGGTGTTGATGCGGTTGGTGGTGATCAGCGGAATGTTCACCGAGCCACGCAGCTTGGCCGTGACCTTGCTGAAGGCCGCGCGCGGCACTTTGGTGGCGATGGTTGGAATCCGCGCTTCGTGCCAGCCGATACCGGTGTTGATGAGCGTCGCACCGGCCTGCTCGATGGCCTTGGCCAACAGCACGATTTCATCCCAGCTGCTGCCGCCTTCGACCAGGTCGAGCATCGACAAGCGGAAAATAATGATGAAGTTCGGGCCAACCGCCTCGCGTACGCGACGGACGATTTCCACCGGCAGGCGCATGCGGTTTTCGTAGCTGCCACCCCAACGGTCGGTGCGGTGGTTGGTGTGGGCGGCAAGGAACTGGTTAATGAAATAACCTTCCGAGCCCATGATCTCGACACCGTCGTACTCGGCCTGCTGGGCCAGCGTCGAGCAGGTGACGAAATCGCTGATCTGCTTCTCGATGCCTTCCTCGTCCAGCTCTTTAGGCTTGAACGGGTTGATCGGCGCCTGAATGGCGCTTGGCGCGACCTGTTTCGGGCTGTAGGCATAACGACCGGCGTGGAGGATCTGCATGCAGATCTTGCCGCCCGCCTCATGCACCGCGCGGGTGACGATGCGGTGCTTGAGCGCTTCTTCCTCGGTGGTCAGCTTGGCTGCACCGGAATATACACCACCCTCGTCGTTCGGGCCGATACCGCCAGTGACCATCAGGCCAACACCGCCACGGGCACGCTCGGCGAAGTACGCCGCCATGCGCTCGAAACCGCCGGGCTTTTCCTCAAGGCCGGTATGCATCGAACCCATCAGGGTGCGGTTGCGCAACGTGGTGAATCCCAGGTCCAGCGGGGCCAACAGGTGCGGGTAATGAGCGGCGGTCATCGGTAACTCCACAGCGAGCGATCACGGAAAAAGCGGAAGCTCTACGGCCCCCGTCAGTCATGTTCGACAGACTAAGAGCCGCACCGCCAGCACTCAATGACCGAAAGTGACAACTTAATGATCGAAATGTGCAGCCAAGTTCAAGCTGGCGCTCCCAACAACTGACTCAATACCGCACGCAACTTGCCGGGTTTCACCGGTTTGTTCAGCAGCGGCGCTTCGAGCCGTTGCAATGCGCGCCGGCACTGGTCCGTGCGATCCGCAGTGATGATCACCGCAGGAATTGACTGGGCGTAATGCTCGCGCAAATGCCTGACCACATCACACCCCACCACGCCGTGGTCAAGGTGATAGTCCGCGAGGATCAGTTCCGGGGCCTGGCCGGCCAGGGCTGCCAGCGCCGAGGCTTCATCGGTGGCCGTGACGACGTCGCAGCCCCACTGCCCGAGCAACGCGCCCATGCTCTGCAAGATGCTGACTTCATTGTCCAGCACCAGCAAGCGCCGGCCCGGCAATGGATTGCCCGTGCCCGATTGAGGCGCCGTGAGGCTGATGGGCAACGGCACTTCACGGGAGATCGGCACCTCAATGCTGAACATCGAACCCCGGCCGGGCAGTGAATGCACCTGGATCCGGTAGTTGAGGATCTTCGCGATGCGCTCGACGATCGCCAGCCCCAACCCCACGCCCTTGCGGTCGGCAGCGCGGCCGACGTCCAGTTGATTGAATTCGAGGAAGATCGAATCGAGACGATCGGCCGGAATCCCGCGTCCGGTGTCCCACACTTCCAGGCGCAGCTTGTCGCCCCGGCGCCTTGCCGCCAGCAGGATGCTGCCTTCGTCGGTGTAGCGGCAGGCATTACTGAGGAAGTTTCGCAGGATCCGGGTCATCAGGCGCAGGTCCGTGCAAATGGCGTAGTCGCCCATGTGCACCCGTAAACGCAACCCGGCGGCCTCGGCCACGGACTGGAACTCCGATACCAGCGGCCCGAGCAACTCGTCGAGGCGGTACAGCGCGACATCCGGCTTGACCGCCGCTTGATCGAGCCTTGAGATATCCAGCAAATCGGTGAGCAGATCTTCGGCGCCTTCCAGTGCCTGGTGAGTGCGTTCGACCAGCACCTGCTCGACCTCGGGCAGCTTGCGCTCACGCAAGGTGGAGATAAGCAACCGTGCGGCGTTGAGGGGTTGCAGCAGGTCGTGACTGGCGGCAGCGAGGTATTTGTCCTTGCTGTGATTGGCGGCCTCCGCGGCGTCACGGGCGTCGCGCAAGGCCTTGGCGATCTGCTTACGCTGGGTGATCTGCTGTTGCAGGTTGCGGTTGGCTTCCAACAGCTCATCGGTGCGCGCGGTTACGCGCTGTTCCAGTTCGTCGTTGAGTTGCTGCAGGCGTTGCTGGGCGAGTTTGCGCTCGGTGATGTCGGCGACGAATCCTTCCACCAGCCCTTCCTGACCGGGCTTGAGCAACAGGTTCATCAGCACGTCGAGATGGCTGCCATCCTTGCGCCGCAACTGGGTTTCATAGCCGTGCAAGCTGCCCTGGTGGGTGAGGATTTCGCCAATGTTTTCCAGCTCCTGCACACCGCCGACAAACAGATTGCTCGCCAGGTCCGCCAGGGAAAACAGCACCTCCTGCGGGTCTTGATAGCCAAGCATGCGCGCCATCGCCGGGTTGGCGGCGCGCATGCCGTCTTGCAGGCTGGCCTGGAAAATCCCGTGGACCGCGTTTTCGAACAACCATTTGTAGCGATTGCGCTCGGCTTCCAGTTCATCCAGGCGCGCCGCCAGCTCCGGGTAATGGCTCTTGCGCGCCGAATGATTGCCTAATCCGAGCAGGCCGGCCAGGGCCCGTTGTTGCTCGTCAGAGGGCTTCGCCATAGACGACCTCGACATCACGCTGGCTGGATTCACGCGGGTTGGTGAGGATGCACGGGTCATCCATGGCGTGCTGCGACAGGAACGGAATGTCGGAGGTCCTGACCCCGTGCAAACCGAGGGTTTCGTGGAAACCGATGGCGTGTTTCAGGGCGATCAGGTGCTCCACCAGGCGCCCGCAGATCTGCCGGTGATTGAGGCCCCGGCAGTCGATGCCGAACGTCTCGGCGATGACCTTGAAGCGGTCCGGCGCCGAGTCGTAGTTGAACGCCACGACGTGTTCCACCAGCACCGCGTTGCACAGGCCATGGGGCAGGTCGAGAAAGCCACCGAGACTGTGCGACATGGCATGCACCGCGCCGAGGATCGCGTTGGAGAACGCCAACCCGGCCTGCATGCTGCCGAGCATGATTTTCTCGCGCAGGGCGATGTCCGTCGGGTTGGCGATCATCTGCACCAGGTTGCCGTTGATCAGGCGCATCGCTTCCAGTGCGTGGGGGTCGGTCAGCGGCCCGTGCCCGGTGGAGACGAAGGCTTCGATGGCGTGCACCAGCGCGTCGATACCGGTACAAGCCGAGAGGAACGGGTCCATGCTCAGGGTGGTTTCGGGGTCGATCAGCGACACATCCGGCACCACCGCCTTGCTGACGATGGAGAACTTCATGCGCTCCTGCTGATTGGAGATGATCACGAATTGCGACACGTCGGCCGAGGTGCCGGCCGTGGTCGGAATCAGGATCAGCGGCGGGCTCGGTACGCGGATGGTGTCCACGCCTTCGAACTCGAGGATGCTGCGGCCATGGGCGACCACTATACCGATGCCTTTACCGCAATCCATCGGGCTGCCGCCGCCGACGGCGACGATCACATCGCAGTGATTTTCCCGGTACATCTCGGCACCGAGCATCACCTCCTCAACACGCGGGTTGGGAGAGACGGCGCTGTAAAGGCAATATTCGATGCCCAGGGCTTGCAGGCTGGCTTCGACATCCGCCACCCAACCGGCGGCAATCACCCCCGGGTCGCTGACCACCAGCACCTTGCGCGCGCCAAAGGTCTTGGCGTAGTTGCCGACGTTGTGCCGGCAGCCGGCACCGAAGATGATTTCAGGCGAAACGAATTTACGCAGCTGACTGAGACTCTGGCTCATTGGAAAGCCTGTTTTTTATTGTTTTGGAAGGTAAGGTCCACACTAACCCATCCAGTGGTGAATGCAATCAGACCAATGGCTGGATTCACCGCAGATCCCTTGTAGGAGCGAGCATGCTCCGGGCGGCGTTCCGACGATGGTCGTCAACGATCACGCTGGGAACCTGACACCCCACGGCGCACTCTGGTTCTTCGCGAGCGGCTCGCTCCTACAGGGGATTTATGTCGCTTGGGTCAGCCGCGGTAGATCAGGCGCGAAGCTTTCTCATTGCGCAACGTCAGGTGCCCCATGCCTAGCCCTGGCGCATCTGCTTCCTCGCGGGCCTTGAGGATCACCCCGTGATGAGGCGACTTGCTGCACACCGGGTCGGCGTTCTCGGCATCGCCCGTCAACATGAACGCCTGGCACCGGCACCCACCCAAATCCTTGTGTTTTTCATCGCAGGAACGGCAGGGTTCTTTCATCCAGTCATGGCCGCGAAAACGGTTGAAGCCAAACGAATCGTTCCAGATGTGCTCGATGCTGTGCTCACGCACATTGGGAAACTGCACCGGCAATTGCCGGGCGCTGTGACAAGGCAACGCCGTGCCGTCCGGGGTGATGTCGAGAAACAGGTTGGCCCAGCCATTCATGCAGGTTTTCGGGCGCTCTTCGTAGTAATCCGGGGTGACGAATATCAATTTGCACGGATGGCCCTGCGCCTCGAGGCGCTCGCGATACTCGTTAGTGATGCGCTCGGCGCGTTGCAATTGCTCGCGCGTCGGCAACAGGCCGACGCGGTTGAGCTCGGCCCAGCCATAGAACTGGCAGGTGGCCAATTCGACGAAATCCGCTTCCAGTTCCAGGCACAAATCAATGATCCGGGCGATGTCATCGATGTTGTGTCGATGGGTGACGAAGTTCAGCACCATCGGATAGCCCTGGGCTTTCACCGCCCGGGCCATCGCCAGTTTCTGCGCGAACGCCTTGCGCGAGCCGGCGAGCATGTTGTTCACCGCTTCGTCGGCGGCCTGGAAACTGATCTGGATGTGATCGAGCCCGGCGACCTTGAAGTCCCGCACCTTCTGCTCGGTCAGGCCGATGCCCGAGGTGATCAGGTTAGTGTAGTAACCCATGTCCCGCGCGGCCTTGATCAACTCAGCCAGGTCTTGCCTTACCAGTGGTTCGCCACCGGAAAAGCCCAGTTGCGCGGCGCCCATGTCCCGCGCCTCACGGAATACCCGGATCCATTCCTGCGTGTCCAGTTCCTCGCCGTGCCGGGCGAAATCCAATGGATTGGAGCAATACGGACACTGCAATGGACAACGGTAGGTCAGCTCCGCCAACAGCCACAACGGCGGCCCCGGTAGCGCGTCACTCGATCCAGAATTGCGCATGGGCCACCTCCAGGAAGGCCAGTACGTCCTCGTCGATCCCCGGCACGTCAGGAAAACTCGCCGTCAGCCGATCGATGATCGCCGCGACGCTGCGCTGGCCGTCCACCAGATCGAGAATCTGCCCGGCACTGGCGTTGAGTTTGATCATGCCTTCGGGGTACAGCAGCACATGACAGTCCTGGCGCGGTTCCCATTGCAGACGAAAGCCCCGGCGCAATGAGGGTGACTGCTTGCGATCGATCAGGCTCACAGGACAATCCCCCGGTGCCAGACGTTGTCCCGTGTGACGGTGTGATACGGCGGACGCTCCAGCTCATAGGCCATGCTCATGGCATCGAGCATGCTCCACAACACGTCGAGCTTGAATTGCAGGATCTGCAGCATGCGTTGCTGGGCCTCGAGGGTGACGTAATGTGCCAGGGTGATGCGCAAGCCATGCTCTACATCGCGCCGGGCCTGGCTCAGCCGTGTGCGGAAGTAGTCGTAGCCGGCGGAATCGATCCACGGGTAATGGGTCGGCCAGGCATCGAGTCGCGATTGATGGATCTGCGGTGCGAACAGCTCGGTCAGCGAACTGCTGGCCGCTTCCTGCCAACAGGCACGACGGGCGAAATTGACGTAGGCATCCACGGCGAAACGTACGCCGGGCAGCACCAACTCCTGTGACAGGATCTGCTCGCGATCGAGCCCCACCGCCTCGCCCAGGCGCAGCCAGGCCTCGATACCGCCTTCGCTGCCGGGCACGCCATCATGATCGAGGATGCGTTGCAGCCATTCGCGGCGCACTTCACGGTCGGGACAGTTGGCCAGGATCGCGGCGTCCTTTAGCGGGATGTTGACCTGGTAGTAAAAGCGATTGGCGACCCAACCCTGGATCTGTTCGCGAGTGGCGCGGCCGGCGTACATCGCTTGATGGAATGGGTGGTGGATGTGGTAGTAGGCGCCTTTGGCACGCAGGGCCTGCTCGAATTCGGTGGGGGTCATGGGTGTATCGGTCATTGCGGGTCTCCGGGGAATCTTCGGTGTCTGATCTGGACCCTTCGCGAGCAGGCTCGCTCCCACAGTGGATTGCGTCGCCCTTGTGGGAGCGAGCCTGCTCGCGAAGGCGTCCGTCGCTACAGCACAATATCCATGCCGTCGTAAGCCACCTCGATCCCCCGCCGTTCCAGCAGCGCCCGCTCGGCCGAGTCTTCATCGAGGATCGGGTTGGTGTTGTTGATGTGGATCAGCACCTTGCGCTGGCGGGGAAAACCTTGCAGCACTTCCAGCATGCCGCCGGGACCGCTCTGGGGCAGATGGCCCATGTCGCTGCCCAGGCTTTGACCGACCTCGCAGACACGCATCTCGTCATCGCGCCACAGGGTGCCGTCCAGCAACAGGCAATCGGCGCGCTGCATCCAGGCCAGCACTTGATCATCGACCTGGCCCAGGCCAGGTGCGTAAAACAGCGATGCGCCGCTGCGTTGGTCTTCAACGAACAACCCGATGGTGTCGCCCGGTTGCGGATCACCGCGATTGGGCGAATACGGCGGTGCGTTGCTGACCAGGGGAATCGCGTGAAACCGCAGGTGCGCGCAGGCGCCGATACTGAACGGTTCGCGATCCAGCGCAATCGGTTGCCACCGCAACCCGCCATTCCAGTGCCTGAGCATGGTAAACAACGGGAAACCGCTGCTGAGATCCTGATGAACCCGCTCGGTGCACCACACCGCATGTGGGCAGCCTTCACGCAAGCTCAGCAGGCCGGTGCAGTGATCGATCTGGCTGTCGAGCAACACCACGCCAGTGATGGCGCTGTCACGCAAGCGGCGGGCCGGTTGCAGCGGCGCAAAGCCCTCGAGTTGCGCGCGGATGTCTGGCGAAGCATTGCACAGCACCCAGTCCTCCCCGTTGTCACTCAAGGCAATCGAGGACTGCGTGCGACGCCGGGACCGCAGGCTGCCATTGCGCACACCGGCGCACTGGCGACAGTTACAGTTCCACTGCGGAAAACCACCGCCAGCGGCGGAGCCGAGTACGCGGATGTGCATGGGCAATGCTCCAGAAGGCAGGCCCGGCCAACGCAACGGCTGGCCGGGTGGTCAATCAACGGTTGGCGAAATACATCGTCACTTCGAAGCCAATGCGCAGATCGGTAAACGCGGGTTTAGTCCACATGGGTCATTCCTCTTCTTGTGCCGGGCGATTCCGGTAGAGCCATTAATGCACGGGGCGCCGGGCGCCCGAATGCTACTTTCGAAGGAGGTTTGGGGGGGCTTTGGTAGGGGGTAAACCTATACATGAAACACACATAAACCCCTGTAGGAGCTGCCGCAGGCTGCGATCTTTTGATTGTGAATTCCAAGATCAAAAGATCGCAGCCTGCGGCAGCTCCTACAGGGGTTTATGTGCAGTCAGTGAGTTAGAAGAACCCGAGCGGATTGATGTCGTAGCTCACCAGCAGGTTTTTGGTCTGCTGGTAGTGGTCGAGCATCATCTTGTGGTTCTCCCGGCCGACGCCGGACTTCTTGTAGCCACCAAACGCCGCATGCGCCGGGTACAGGTGGTAGCAGTTGGTCCACACGCGCCCTGCCTTGATCGCCCGGCCCATGCGGTACGCGCGGTTGATGTCGCGGGTCCAGAGACCGGCACCGAGGCCGAACTCGCTGTCGTTGGCGATGGCCAGCGCTTCGGCTTCGTCCTTGAAGGTGGTGACGCCCACCACCGGCCCGAAGATTTCTTCCTGGAACACGCGCATCTTGTTGTGGCCCTTGAGCAGCGTCGGCTGGATGTAATAGCCGCTGGACAGGTCACCTTCCAGGCGCTCGGCCGCGCCGCCAGTGAGCAGCTCGGCGCCCTCCTCCTGGGCGATGGTCAGGTACGAAAGGATCTTGTCGTATTGCTGTTCGGATGCCTGGGCGCCGACCATGGTCTCGGTGTCCAGCGGGTTGCCGCGCTTGATCTTGACGATCTTCTTCATGACTTCGGCCATGAACGGTTCGTAGATCGATTCCTGCACCAGTGCCCGGGACGGACAGGTGCAGACTTCGCCCTGGTTGAAGAACGCCAGTACCAGGCCTTCGGCGGCTTTTTCGATGAACGCGGGTTCAGCGTTCATGATGTCTTCGAAGAAGATATTCGGCGACTTGCCGCCCAGTTCGACGGTGCTCGGAATGATGTTCTCGGCGGCGCAATGCATGATGTGGGCGCCGACGGGGGTCGAGCCGGTGAAGGCGATCTTGGCGATACGCTTGCTGGTGGCCAGGGCCTCGCCGGCTTCGCGACCGAAGCCCTGGACGATGTTCAGTACACCCGCCGGCAGCAGGTCGGCAATCAATTCGGCGAAGACCATGATCGACAGCGGCGTTTGCTCTGCGGGCTTGAGCACGATGCAGTTGCCCGCGGCCAGCGCTGGCGCGAGTTTCCAGGCGGCCATCAGCAGCGGGAAGTTCCACGGAATGATCTGCCCGACCACGCCCAATGGCTCGTGGAAGTGATAGGCGGTGGTCAGCTCGTTGATCTCGGCGGCGCCGCCTTCCTGGGCGCGGATGCAGCCGGCGAAGTAACGGAAATGGTCGGCCGCCAGGGGTACGTCGGCGTTGAGGGTCTCGCGCACCGCCTTGCCGTTGTCCCAGGTTTCGGTGACGGCGAGGATCTCCAGGTTTTGCTCGATGCGGTCGGCGATTTTCAACAGCACCAGGGAGCGGTCCTGGGCCGAAGTCTTGCCCCAGGCATCGGCGGCGGCATGGGCGGCGTCCAGGGCCTTCTCGATATCGGCGGCGCTGGAGCGCGGGAATTCGGCGATCACTTCACCGTTGACCGGCGAGGTGTTGGTGAAGTACTCGCCATTGGCCGGCGCGACGAATTCGCCGCCGATGAAGTTGCCGTAGCGTGGCTTGAAAGTAACGACGGCGCCAGGTGTTCCGGGTTGGGCGTAGATCATGGTGGGCCTCTGTCTGGGTCGATGCCTGTCGTGTCGACAGGCGATGAACCGATACTAGAGAGCCCCGAGTGCCAGACGAATGCATCGTTGGCAGGAGGGACTCTCGTTATTTGGTCGTAGGTTCTGCACAAATCCAAATGTGGGAGCGGGCTTGCTCGCGAAGGCGGTGTGTCAGCTACAAAAATGCCAAATGACAGACCGCATTCGCG
>NZ_JBXAHO010000033.1:0-71802 GCF_058795195.1 Pseudomonas sp. GW823-FHT06B06
CAAGGATGGCCCATCGCGGCGACCCACGGAGCAGGACCGGAGCGAGGGCATGCCGAGCCTTAGCGAGGCACCGAACGTCAGGGGCAAGAGCCCTTGGTTACTTGGGGCTTTTCCAAGTGACTCGCCGTAAGGGCGAAACCCTAAGTGGCCGTTACCGCGGGAATGGATATGTACTCAGTCAATAGATAATAGGTCGGCTGTCAGGCCGCCATCGCCGGCAAGCCAGCTCCTACAGTAGATCGGGTACAGTTGCGAGAGAATGCTCGGCTGTAAGGCCGCCATCGCCGGCAGGCCAGCTCCCACAGTAGATCGGGTATAGCCGCGAGCGATTGGTCGGCTTGAGGCCGCCATCGTCGGCAAGCCTGGCTCCTACAAGATTGTGACGTCCAAAAAAAGAAGGTGTGAACGCCTGTCTGTAGCCACAAAAAAACCGCGACCCTCCCTCAAGAGCCGCGGTTTTTCACCCCATGCAGTTACTTCTGCAACACAGTCGCACTGTTAGCCGAACCAAACTGCTGCACGTTCGCCATCTGGGTCATGCCACTCTGGTCGACATTGGCAATGTTGCCAGTCCCGCCCTGGGTCACATAGGCGACGTTCATGGTGTCGGTCTGCTTGATGGTGATCATGTTGTCTTCGCCATACAGCTGCGTGGTGAACGCCTGGTTGCCGCTGCCTTCCTGGTTGACGTCGGTGGTGTTGTGGGTGCCGGTGCTGCTGCCCTGGGCCAGGTTGTTGGTGCCGCGCTGGTCGGCGATGAGGATGTTGTCGGTGCCGTTCTGGTCGAAGTACAGCTCGTTGTAGGAATCGGCCTGGGTGACCGTGGTTTTGTTGCCGTAGCCGGTCTGGTTGGTGGTCATGATGTGGCCGGCGTTTTTCTGGGTGAAGTTGGCGACGTTGCCGTTGCCGTTCTGGTTGACGGTGGCGCGTTGGTTGGTGCCGAACTGGCCGCCCATTTGCGTGGCCGGGCCTTTCCAGTTGCTGGCGTAGACCTTGTTGTCGTTACCCGTGGACGTGGCGTTGAGCACATGGTCGGTGCCGGTCTGGTAGGTGAAGTGGATGTTGCCGATGCCCTGTTGATTGAGGGTCACGGTCGAGCCCATGGACTCGAACTGGTCGGCATAGATTGCGTTGAGATCACCGACCTGAATCACTTGGGCAACGTTGTGGTCGCCGAAGCTCTGGTCGACGATGGCTTCGTTGGTCTGGCCGTTCTGGTCGATGGTGGTTTTGCTGGCGACCTGGGTGTCCTGCCAGACTTCGCTGCCGTTGCCGTCGCCATACTGGTTGATGGTCAGGTTACCGCCTTCGCCATTGCGCTGATCACCATAGGCATAGTTGGTGCCACCTGACTGGTTGATGTCGATCTGGCCGTTCATGTGATTGATCTGTTCGGCGGTGGCGTAGTTGGCGGTGCCGTACTGGATGATCACCGCGTTGTTGGCCGTGCCCACCTGGATCTGTTCGATGTTGGCCTCGTTGCTGTCGCCGTACTGGTAGGTTTTGCCGGTGGTGTTTTCCTGGCTGTCCTGGTAGATGAACGAGAAGTTACCGGTGCCTTCCTGTTGTTGCAGGACCTGGCCACCGCCGATCCCGATCGACTGGCTGGCGTGGCTGATGTTGGTGTCACCGCTCTGGTTCTGGATGATGCTGCTGTTGTTTTCGAACAGTTGCTCGGCGTAGCCGGCGTTGTAGTTGCCGCTCTGGTTCTGCTCGATGGTGCTGGTGGCGTTGTCCTGTACGGAAGCCGCGTCGTTGCCGGTGCCGTACTGGTTCTGGGTGGCGGTGCTTAGCGGTGCCGCCGTCTGCGTTACATTGGCGATGTTGGTGTCACCGAACTGGTTCTGGGTCGACACGCTGTCATTGGCCAATGCTTGAGCACTGACTATGACCAGGATGGCGGCGGTGAGGGGCGTCAATTTGAACATGATGAAACCTCCAAAAGGTGCAGTGCTTTAGCGATATTGAGTGACCGATACGCTCATTCCATTTCCTGCTTGGGTCACAGCGCTTTGCTGCCCCGTGCCGGCCTGGACAATGCTGGCGTCGTTGTTGTTGCCGTTCTGGGATATCTGCGCGCGGTTGTGGCTGCCGGTTTGGGTGATGGACGCGGCGTTGCCGGAACCTTGCTGGTTGATCAAGGCCATCAGGTCGCTGCCTTGTTGCAGGATGTAGGCTTCCTGATTGCTGCCCGACTGCACGATCTGGCCGAGCAGCGACTGGCCGTTCTGTTGCAACAGCGCGACGTTGGCCTGGCCGTTCTGGTCGATCAGGGCTTGCTGGCCCACCGGTGGTGGCAGCTCGCCGAGGTCGACACCGGGTGCAATGTCGTCGTTTTCCATCAAGTCGTCGGCGCGCACGCCCGCGCTGCTGCAGAGCAGAAGCAGGCAGAGCAGGGCGGCGGTCGACGTTTTCATGGCATGCTCCTTTGGCTGGAGACCTGCCCCATCAACTCAGCGAGTCGATGGGGCGCGGACTCAGTTCGAGATCACCTGCACCGTGCGCACGGTGCCTTGGGACGAGGTAATGGTGGCGGTCGGGTTGGCCGACGGAATCACCGTGGTCGAGTTGCTGACGGTCAGCCTCCAGCGTCCGGTCAATGGCACCGCCGTGCTACCCAGGGTTACCAGGCCGGTTGGCGTGGTCACTTGGACGGTGATGGTGTTGCCGGTGGTCACCGAGGAGGTCCCCGCGAAGTCCCAGTTGAAGCGGTTGTTGGAACGGGCCGTCACCGTGGCTGTCGTGACCGCGAAGGTTTCCGCAGCAGGCCGTGGCGAGACTTGCACCGTGACCGTGGCCGGCGTCGCCGACACAGCACCGAAGCTGTCCCGGGCGAAGTAGTTGAAGGTCGTGGTGAAGGCCGTGGGAACCGAGGCCGGTGGGTTGTAGGTCAGGACCGTACCGTTACTGGTGACGCTGCCGCGACCGGTCGGAGGTTGAGTGAAGCTGGCGACTGCAAGCGGCACGTTGCCTTCCGGATCGGTGTCGTTGGCCAGCACGTTGATCGGTATCGACACACCCAGGGTCGCGGCAGCGTCAGCGACGGCCGTTGGCGGCTGGTTAGGCGCAACGGTGATGGTGACGGTCGCCGCAGCAGTCGAAGCCAGGCCTTTGATGTCTTGCGCCTTGTAGGTGAAGGTTGTGGTCAGCGGCACGGTCACCACGGCTGGTGGCGTATAGACGACGGCCGTGGTTCCACTCAACGCCACGGTGCCCTGGCCGGTGGCCGGTTGGGTCAGCTCGGTGATGCTCAGCGGTGTGTTGCCGTCCGGGTCGCTGTCGTTAGTCAGCAGGCTGAGGGTAATCGGGATCCCGAAGCTGGTGCTGCCGCTGTCAGCGACAGCAATCGGCGCCTTGTTCTCGCCGGTGTCTGGTGCAGTGCCGACGACGACCACTGGCTCGGTGTCACTGCCGCCGGAGGCGGATTTGATAGTGACGGTGGCCGGTGGCTGCGGCAGGTCGGCAACCGTCAAGGTTTGCAGGGTGCCGGACTTGGTCAACCGTCCGTAGCCTTGGGCGACCATGTCCGGTACCACCACTTCGTCAGACGAAGTGGCTGCGATCAGCAGGCTGTGATTGTCCCAGCTGTAGCGCGCGGTCTGGACTTTCACCACGTCGCTGACTTTGCTCGATACTGCCGTAGGCCGGGTGGCACCAGTCGGGTCGGTAGCGGTGAGCACTACGACGGGAGGCACGGCGGTACCCGTCAGGCGGTGACCGAAGAACAGACCGGTGTTGTCGCCGAGCATGCTGGTTAGGCACGGTGTCTGCGGTGGTCCCGGAACCAGGGCCACGGTTTCGCGGAAGCACAGGCTCGAGCCGTTGACCGACTTGCCGAAGACTTCTACCCGGGTACTGCTAGTGCCTGGACCCGATGAGGTGCGGCGATACGTGGCGCGGCTGACCTCCACAGGGGTTTGCGCCCGGTTGTCGAGGACTTTGCCCGACAGGTTGAACAGGCTGGTCTCAATGGTCCCCGCCGGGCCCTGGATACGCAGGAAGTTGGTGTTGTTGGGGCTGCCGGTGACTGCTTCGGTGAGATTCGGGTCGCCGACGTAGGTCTCGATGGCGCCGGTGTCCGGATTCACTTCGGTGTAGGGACCGTTGACGCTGCGCAGGAACGGCCCAATGTCACCATTGACTGCGCCAGAGAAATTACCGGGTGCGCCGATGCCGATATCTCTGGTGATGTTGATCGCACGACGGCCCGGAGCGGTCACGTTGACGACTTCCACGCCGTATGGGTGGGTGATGGTGTAGGTCCCGGCGATGGGGATGTTCACTCGGATACGAATCCGCGCGAAGCTTGCCTGGTCGCCGTCGACAGGGTTTTCCGAAGCGAATGCCGCTTCAATCCCGGCCACGTAGGCATCCACGCCGTAGCCTGCGGCGTTGTCGGGGATGGCCGTCTCGGCGAGGAACCAGAACGCTTCCGGTGGCCAGTTATCCGGAAATACCATCGGCAGGGTGTCGTCAAAGATTCCCGGTTCGGGCAGCAGGATGCACATGTAGGAGGGTGCGCCAGGCGTGCTCGGTACCCGCGAACTCACGGCGCGGGACTGGCACAGTTCCATCGACAGCAGATTGTTGTCCTGATACCACAAGGGGAATTTCCCCGTGGCAAAGGTGTAGGGGCCGGGGTCGACGGCAGCGAGTTGCGCGAACGCACTGCCGGACAGCGAAAGAGTCAGCCCGAGCGCGTTGAGCGCGAAGCGTGGCCACTTGTTCATGATGCCTCCTGATGCGGATCTGGGCATGAGAGCGTTCATTGCACGATGACCACTTCTTCGGTGTCAGTGCCGCCATTGGATGACGTCACCGTAACCTTGGCCGGTGGAATCGGCGTGATGCCGGTCGACAGGATTTTCTCGGCGCCATCGCCGCTCAGGGCGCCGATGGCGGCACCGGTTCCGGAAGTGGCGGTGAGTACGGGGGGCGAGGTTTCATCGCTGGTCGAGGCCACGATGGTGAGTTGGCCGCTGTTGAGGCTGTACTGGGCCTGCGAAATCACCACCAGGTCGGTTAACGGCATGGACAGGGTGGTCGGCGTGCTGCTGGGGATGGCCAGGTGGTTGTCGGCGGTCACCTGCAAGCTGCTCGGCAAGGTCGGGTTTGTGGAGGATTGCGCGTACCAGTGGCCGGTGGTGTTGGCCTCGGTCAGGTTCAACACCGGGCTATTGCTGTCCAGGGTCACGGTGGCCGGTGGCGGCGGGGCCATCACGAATACATCCTGCTGTGCAACCGGTGCGCTTTCCCCGGCCTTGCGCGAATAAGTGCTGCGCTCGGAGATCATCGGAGTGGGCCGGACCACCGTCGACAACTTGCCGGAAATGGCCATCACCGTCGTGCGCAAGTCCAGTCCGTTAGGCCCTTCGATGCGGATGTAGTTGGTGTTGAACGGGCTGCCGGTGAAGGCTTCCGACAGGTTCGGATCACCCACGAACTGCTCGGCTTGACCGGTGACCGGGTTGGTTTCGGTGTAGGGACCGTTGACGCTGCGCAGGAACGGTCCGATGTCGCCCTTGAGTGCGCCGTCGTAGGTTTTCGGCGAGCCGATGCCGATGTCGCGGGTCATGTTGATTGCGCGACGCCCGGGGGTGTCGACGTTGAACACATCGACCCCGTAGGGGTGGGTGATAACATAGGTGCCGGCTGTGGGCACGTCGACCCGGATACGAATACGGGCGAAACTGACCTGGTCACCCTCTTTGGGTTCTTCGGCGGCGAAGGCTGCTTCGACGGCGCTGACATACCCCAGGTCGATGCCCCGGGCCGCGTCGACGATGGCGCCGTCGCCGGTGAACCAGAACGCTTCATCGGGAAAGTTGGTCGGGAAAACCACCGGCTGCGTGTCGTCGAAAACGCCGGGAGCCGGCAGCAGGTTGCACATGTAGGTCGGTGCGCCGGGAGCGCTTGGAACCCTGGAACTGACAGCTTTTGACAGACACAAATCGAGTGTCCGGCCATGGCTGTCCTGATACCAGGAGGCGAAGCCACCATTGTCTGGCAGGTAGGGGCCAGGATCTACAGCAAACAGCGCGGCCTGGGCAGCGCCTTGGGCCAGAGCACTCACGATCAGGGCGATCGCGGTTTTGGACAGTAAAGGGTGCATGAGTATTCCCTCTATCAGAGTACCTGCCCCTTGGGATATGGGTCAGTTGTGAGCACTTCGGCAACTCCCATGCCAACCTCCGAAAATGTCGGCCAGGGCCCCGGTACACAGGCGTTTGCGCTGCGCTCGTCGATCGAGCGGTGAATGATCGGGCGGGCCTCTTTCCCCAGCATTGGGGGTAGATCGGGGCAGAGGGGGAGTGGTGGGATGGGGAAGGAATGGCCCCGATGACGGGCAAACGGCTAGCGGTGCGCTATAAACCTATAGGGGGTTCGCGGGAACACTATCCATGACCACGCTTGCAAAGACACTGGCGTCCGACCAGGGTGAAGTTCGCTTGAGCTCGCGCAAACAGCCGTTCAATCTGCTGCGCTGGTTTTCGCTCATCAGCATGGCGGTGATCGGCACGGTGGCGGTGGCGTTGGGTTCGGTGTCGACCAAGTTCGTGATTACCGAAAGCGTGCAGCGCGATGCCCTGTTGACGTCGCAATTCATCCAGGCGATTGCCTCCGCCGAGGTGCGCCATGTGTCGATCCCCAATGTGCGGACCATGGGCGAGCTGCTCGACCCGCGCAAGGACCGCGACTTTCCCGACGTCGACCCGATGGCCCGCGCCAACGCCCGGGGCGAATTCCTCGACCACATTGAACATTTGCCGGATGTGATCCTGGCCAACATCTATGCCCCCGACCGCATGATCATCTGGTCGACCAACCCGGCCCTGATGGGCACTACGATTCACGCCGACGAAGACCTCGACCAGGCCTTTGCATTGAAGACGCCCGTGTCGGCCAGCTATCACGATGTCGACCAGGCTCGCATGGAACAAAAGTTCGTCACGCCGCCGGAATACATCTTCATTGAAAACTACATTCCGCTGTTCGATGCCGATGGCAAGAACGTCACGGCGATGGTCGAGATCTACAAGGAACCCAAGGACCTGATTAGCCGGATGGAACGTGGCCTCGTGCTGATATGGATGGCCACGGCCCTGGGCGGCGGCTTGATTTACCTGGGGTTGTACTGGATCGTGCGGCGGGCGGCGATCCTGCTGGCCACGCAACAGAAGCAACTGATCGTCAACGAAACGTTCGTCGCCCTGGGCGAGATGTCGTCGGCCGTTGCCCACAGCTTGCGTAACCCCCTGGCAACCATTCGCTCAAGCGCCGAACTGGCACTGGAGTTCGACAGTGGCCCGGCGCACAAGAACATCAACGACATCATCGGCCAGGTCGATCGCATGTCGAAGTGGGTACGGGAGTTGCTGCAATCGCTACGTCCGCTCAATGACGACGTCGAGCCGGTCAACCTGGTGGCGGCGCTCCACGACAGCCTGATGGCTTTCGAGCAGCAGATCATCAAGGGGCGGGTCAATGTGCTGTTCGAACCCATAGGCACGCCCATGGTGCTGAGCCAGCAGGTGCAGCTGACGCAAATCCTCAACAGTTTGCTGGCCAATGCGCTGGAGGCCATGGACGAAGGTGGTACCTTGGCCATTACGATGGCCCCTGTCGATGCCCAGCGTGTTCGCGTGGTGGTCAGCGATACGGGCAAAGGCATGACCGAGGAGCAACGCCTGATGGCGTTCCGGCCGTTTTTCACCACCAAGCGCGGCGGGCTCGGTGTTGGGCTGGTGCTGGTCAAGCGCATCATGGAGCGCTTTGGCGGGGCGGTGGCCCTTGAAAGTCGTGAGGGCGAGGGCACCCACGTCAGCCTGACTTTCAAACGGGTTCCCTGAAATTGGGTGGGAACTTTCCCCGGTAGCGGGTGCCATTCCCCAGTCGTTTATTTCGGTCATGGCACATTGATGTTGATAAGCCATTGTTTTGCTGAGTGTTAATACCTTTGTATAAAGCAGTTACAAATTTGGCCGACTCCTTGCAAAACCCCCATCACCCCCTTCATATATACGAGGCGGCTGGTGATGGACACAAAAGCGCGGCACCCCTTGAAATGGTTTGGTCTGTTGACGCCATTGAGCGTCGCCTTGGCGATGACACTCAGCACAGGGACCTTGCGTGCCAGCCCCATAGACGATGAGCGACAGCCGGAGCCGACTGATCCCTCTGCCTATTACGATGAACCGGAAGACCGGGCAGGGGCGTTGAACGCCATCCTGACCATGCCCGATGCCAACGAGGATGCCTTCGATCTGCCCGACGGGGTCAAGGGCTCACGCGATACCGAACGGGTGGAAAACGTCCTGCCGCCTGCCATGCAAACCAGTTTCAACTACCCCACCAACGGTAAGCCGAGCCCGCTGTTCAACGCCCAGCCATTCACCCAGCAACTGTTGCTGTTCGAAGAATTCGGCCCGGAAAAACTCGACCCCACCACACCGGCGGCACCCTTGCCGTTTCCAGCGGCGGCCATCGGCCCGTTACCGGCGCAAGACCCCAGCAGCGCGGCCCGCAGCGCACCACCGGGACCTGCGCTTGATGCCTTCCTGCGGCAACCAGGATTGACCCCGTTCCCCAGCCAGTACGCCAACGTGGTGGATCGCAACCCGTGGCAGGCGCAGATCGAATACTTCCTCAATCGCCGTATTGGCTCATCCGCTGAAGGTCGTCCGCCAGGAAAGGGCTGGTCACATCAGCGCTGGAATGAGTTCTATCCGCAAAACGCCTACAAGACCGTGCAGACCGGCGCGCGGATCAACGGTGGCTTGCGTGACGCCCGGCAGATGCACGGCTACGCCGTGGGCGAGTTCGGCCCCGGTGGCCTGTACCACAACGTCGCCGGCGTACCGGCCACGGACGGTACGGCCAAGGGTGTCGATACACGCTTTCACCCCAACATGCCGGTGCAGAACCACAACTCGGTCTGGACCTTCGACGGCACGCTGCCGCCCAAACTGCTGATGGTGCGCTATGGCCAACCGTTGCTGATGCGCCACTACAACGGCTTGCCGATCGATCCGTCGGCCAACATGGGCTTTGGCCTGCACACCATCAGTACCCACGAACACAACGGCCACGCGCCAGCGGAAAGCGACGGTTATGCCAACGCGTTTTTCTTCCCCGGGCAGTACTACGACTATCGCTGGCCGATCCAGTTGGCCGGTTACGACAGCATCAACACCAACGCCCATGACCCGCGCGCGGCGTTCCCTTGCGCGCCCGGAGAAACCCTGTGGACCAATGACATGAGCCCGGGCCGCAAGACCTGCGAGAACGGCACGATCAAGATCCGCGGCGACTGGCGCGAAACCATGAGCACCCACTGGTTCCACGACCACATGCTCGATTTCACCGCGCAGAACGTCTACAAGGGCAACGCGGCGATGATGAACTACTACAGCGCCCTGGACCGCGGCAATGAATCGGTGAACGACGGCGTCAACCTGCGTTTCCCCAGCGGCAGCGCCTTGCCTTGGGGCAACCGTGACTATGACGTGAACCTGGTGTTTGCCGACAAGGCCTGGGACGCCAATGGCCAGCTGTGGTTCAACCCCTTCAACACCGATGGCTTCCTCGGTGACCAGGTGCTGGTCAACTGGCAGTGGAAACCGACCCTGGATGTACGCGCCCGCAGCTATCGCTTCCGTATGCTCAACGGCTCGGTATCGCGCTACTTCAAACTGGCGTTGGTGCGTGAAATCAAAGGCACCGGCGGCGAGTTCCAGGGGCCCAAGGGTTCGGGTGTGTCCTATGCCCGCGTGCCGTTCCACATGATTGCCAACGACGGCAACATCATGGAGCACAGCGTGCCATTCGACGGCAGCATGGACCTCGACGCCGACGGCGACAAACAGAACCACAACGCCATCCTGCCGACCCAGGGCATTGCCGAGCGCTTCGACATCATCGTCAACTTCGCGAAGAACGGCATCAAGCCCGGGGACAAGCTGTTCTTCGTCAACTTGCTGGTGCATGACGATGGCAAGGGTCCGAAAGAACCGGTGTCGCTGGCGGACGCGCTCTCCGAAAACTACAAGGCGGTGATCAAGCAAACCAGCAAAGGGCCGATGTGGGACAAGGGTGACCCGGCGGTGGGCAAGGTGTTGCAACTCAACGTCAAGCCGTACACCGGCCAGGACCTGGCCATGGACCCGGCCGCCTACGAACCGGCCAAACCGGGCAAGGCTGAAGGCCTGGTGATGATCCCGCTGAAGATTCATCGCGACAACGCCACCGACAAGGCGTTGCTGGCCAAGGCCCGCCATCGCACCTTCACCTTCGGCCGCTCCGACGGCACCGATGAAGCGCCCTGGACGGTCAAGACCGATGGCGGCTTCGGTTTCCACATGGACCCTCGGCGCCTGAACGCCTCGGCGCAGTTGGCCAGCGGTCCGACCGATGCCGGGGTCGCGGGCTACGGCACCCTGGAAGTGTGGAACATCAAGGCCGGCGGCACGGGCTGGAGCCACCCGGTGCATGTGCACTTCGAGGAGGGGATCATCCTCAGCCGCGGCGGCAAGGCGCCACCGGAATGGGAAAAATGGGCACGCAAGGACGTGTATCGCATCGGCTCGGAAAAGGATGGGCTGGACAGCGTCGAGATGGCGATCAACTTCCGTGAATTCGCCGGGACCTACATGGAGCACTGTCACAACACCCAGCACGAGGACAACTCCATGCTGCTGCGTTGGGACCTTGAGAAGCCGGGGCAATTGCAGCTGATGCCGACGCCGCTGCCCAGTTGGGACGGAGTGCGCTACGTGAACTCTGCCGCGCTGCCAACCTTCCGCACTGGCGACGGCCTGGGGCCGAAAGTGACGGTCAAACCATGAACCGCGAGGGTGTCGACATGAAATTGCCTACCGCACGTGCGCAAGCACTGGGCATGCACCTGGTGCTGATTCTGGTCACCGGGTTGCTGGCCAGCCAACTGGTGGTCTCCAACCAGGCAGCGTCGACACCCGCAGCGGTTTCCCCCGCTTCTGTTTCCGAATCCGCCACCCCATGGGGTGGCGACTATTTCCCCAATACCCTGCTGACCGACCAGGACGGTCGGCAGGTGCATTTTTTCGATGACCTGATCAAGGGCAAGGTGGTGGTGATCAATTTCATCTTCACCTCGTGCAGCGACTCCTGCCCGCTGGAAACCGCGCGCCTGCGCCAGGTGCAGAAGCTGCTCGGCGACCGGGTCGGCAAGGACATCTTCTTCTACTCCATCAGCATCGACCCCTTGAGCGATACACCCGCCGTGCTCAAGGCCTACGCGCAACGTTTTCAGGTGGGGCCAGGCTGGCAGTTTCTTACCGGGGAGTTCTCCGACGTCACCGAGTTGCGGCAAAAGCTCGGGTTGTTCATCGAAGGCGTCGACAACGGCCGCACCAAGGACCACAACCTGAGCCTGATTGTCGGCAACCAGCAAACCGGTCGCTGGATGAAAGCCTCACCCTTCGAGAACCCCTGGATCCTGGCCGACCAATTGGCCAACACCTTGCATAACTGGAAACAGCCGAGCGTTGGCGAAAACTACGCCAATGCCCCCGAAATCCGCCCGCCGAGTAACGGCGAAGAATTGTTCCGCACCCGTTGCGCCTCGTGCCACAGCCTCGGTCCGATGGACGGGCAGGGCATCGGCATGCGCAGCATCGGTCCGGATCTGGTTGGCGTGACGCGCCAGCGCGATCCCGCCTGGCTGAACCGCTGGATTCGCGAGCCCGACCGCATGCTGGCCGAGAAAGACCCGATTGCCACGGCGTTGTTCGAGCGCTTCGACAAGATCCCGATGCCCAACCTGCGCCTGGATGAGCGCTCGGTACAGTCGATCATCGAGTTCCTGCAGGCAGAAACCGACCGCCAGCAGCCGTTGCTCACACCGCTGACTGTCGGCGCCGAGGAACCGCAACATCAACAAGCAATCGCGGCACCCGACAAGGCGCGGGTGCAGTAGTGGCGAAATAGTTTTATTGGGCAGCCAGTGACGGTCAATGCCACCTACACTGATCGGGAATGCGGCTGGAAAACGCTTGATTCAAGCAACCGGGACCTCCCATGCAGATACTGGAATCACCACAAGTACCTGCGCCGGTTACGTCGGCGACAGAGGGCAAGGATTGGCGATCGCCATTCAACCTGGTGCGCTGGTTTTCCCTGGCGAGCTTTTTCATCATTGCCGGCGTGGCCTTGGGGCTGGGCTACATTTCCACGCGCTTTGTGGTCGAGGAGAGCATCGAGCGTGACTCCATGCTGACCGCACAATTCGTGCAAGCCATTGGCGCGGCCGAAATTCGCCACGCCTCGATTTCGCCAAACCGAACCATGGGCGAAATGCTTGACCCACGCGCCGACGCGGCCTATCCCGACGTCGATCCGGGCGCTCGCGCGGCTGCCCGTATCGAGTTCCTCGATCATGTCGAACACCTGCCAGACATCCTCCTGGCCACGGTTTACGCCCTGGACCGCACCGTGGTCTGGTCGACCAACCCCGAGCTGATCGGGGTGCGCATCGACAACGACGAGGAACTCGACGAGTCCTTTGAAATGAAGGCAGCGGTGTCCACCAGCTACCATGAGATCGACGAGGAGCGCCCCGAGCAACGGCTGCTGCATGAACCGCAATACCTGTTCGTCGAGAACTACATTCCGATGTTCAACGCCGATAAAAGCAAAGTGGTCGCCATGGTCGAGGTCTACAAGGAGCCGGTGGACCTGGTGGAGCGTATCCAGCGCGGGTTCAGGGCGATCTGGCTGACCACCCTGCTCGGCGGAGCGGTCATCTACCTGGGATTGTTCTGGATCGTGCGGCGTGCGGCCCTGCTGCTGCACAGCCAGCAGAAACAACTGGTGGCCAACGAAACCTTCGTCGCCCTGGGGGAAATGTCCTCGGCGGTCGCCCATAGCCTGCGCAATCCGCTGGCGAACATTCGTTCCAGCGCCGAGCTGGCCCAGGAAATCGCCAGCCAGACCGCGCAGAAGAACATCGGCGACATCATCAGCCAGGTCGATCGCATGTCGCGCTGGGTCCGTGAGTTACTGGTGTCCTTGCGCCCGGTTAACGACGACCATGAAACCGTCGACCTGGTGCTCGCCATTGACGACACCTTGAGCGCCTACGCCCCGCAGATCCAGCGCTCGAACGTCGAGGTGCGCTTCACGCCGATGACGGTTCCACCGGTCGTCAGCCAGCAGGTGTTGCTCACGCAGATTCTAAATAGTCTGTTCGCCAACGCCCTGGAAGCCATGCCCAAGGGCGGCGTATTGAGTATCGACGTTGAAACACCGGCACCCGGTGAGGTGCGCATGATGCTCAACGACACCGGCAAGGGCATGACCAAACAGCAACAGCAAATGGTCTTCAAACCGTTCTTCACCACCAAACAGGGGGGGTTGGGCGTGGGCCTTGCGCTGGTCAAAAGAATAATGGAGCGATTCGAAGGCTCGGTCGAGTTGACCAGCCAAGAGCAGGAAGGAACCCGCGTGTGTCTCAATTTCAAAGTGGCAACGGGAGGGGAATATGGAGCACAGCATACTGCTGGTCGAGGATGATGAGCTGCTCGCCGAGAATATCCAGACCTACCTGGAGCGTAAGAACTTCGAAGTGACCGTCTGCCACTCGGCCGAAGACGCACTGTCGCAGTTGAGTACCTTCGTTCCGGATGTCGTGCTGACCGACAACTCGTTGCCGGGCATGAATGGTCACGACCTGATCCAGAAGCTGCGCATCAGCGCGCCGGATCTGAAAGTGATCATGATGACCGGCTACGGTAACGTCGAGGACGCCGTGGTGGCGATGAAAGAGGGCGCGTTCCACTACGTGACCAAACCGGTGGCCTTGCCGGAGCTCAAGCTGCTGCTGGACAAGGCCCTGGCCACCGACCGGATGGAGCGCACCCTGTCGTTCTATCAGGAGCGTGAAGCGCAGAAATCCGGGGTGCAGGCATTGATTGGCGAATCGGCGCCGATGGTCTACCTCAAGGGCACCATCGCCCAGTTGCTCGACGCTGAGCGGCGCATGGCCAACAGCGACCTGCCGCCGGTGCTGGTGGAAGGCGAGACCGGCACCGGCAAGGAACTGGTCGCGCGGGCGCTGCATTTCGACGGGCCGCGCAGCAAAGGGCCGTTCATCGAGTTCAACTGCGCTTCGATTCCTTCCAACCTGGTGGAGTCGGAGCTGTTCGGGCACGAGAAGGGCGCCTTCACCGATGCCAAGGACCGTCGCCTGGGGCTGGTGGAAGCGGCCGATGGCGGCACACTGTTTCTCGATGAAATTGGCGAAATGGACCTGATACTGCAGGCCAAATTGCTGAAACTGCTGGAGGACCGGACCATCCGCCGGGTGGGTTCGGTGAAGGAGCGCAAGGTCGACCTGCGGGTGATCAGCGCGACCAATTGCAACCTTGAGCAAATGGTCCAGCAGGGCAAGTTCCGCCGCGACCTGTTCTTCCGCCTGCGCATCATTTCGATCAAGGTGCCGCGCCTGTATGCCCGTGGCGAGGACATCCTGCTGCTGGCCCGACACTTCCTGGCAACCCATGGCAAACGCTACGGCAAGCCGCACCTGCGTTTCAGCGACCAGGCCGAAGAGTTGCTGCTCAACTACACCTGGCCGGGCAATGTGCGTGAACTGCGCAACATGCTTGAGCAGACGGTACTGCTGGCGCAACACGACACCATTGCTGCGCACCAGTTGAACGTGTGCCTGAGCCTGGTGGATGAGCCGGCGATGTTCACCCACGAGTTGCCGCCGATCGAACCGCGGGCGTCCCATAACGGCACTGAGTCGATGAACCTGCCGGAGGTAGAGCGCGACATGGTGCGCAAGATGCTCGACAAAACCGACTGGAACGTCACCAAGTCCGCACGACTTTTAGGCCTGAGCCGAGACATGCTGCGTTACCGGATCGAAAAACTCGGCCTGGCGCGCCCGGACAAACGGTCGTGGTAGAGGAGCAGTCTCAGGGCAGGCACGGCCTTGCTACAAGGCTGGGTTCTGACCGCTGCGGCAAGCCAGCATGCACGTCGGATCGAGGACCTCCTGGTTCACATAGACGCCGTGCTCGGCGTCATAGGTGCGAATGAACACGCGAACGGTGGTATCGGCCACCGTTGGCAATCGGGAATCGGAAAACACGTGCTGGCTGGAAACCGGGGTGAATGTCTGGGGCGAAGTCGGGATGTAGGATCCCGGCGGTACCGTGCTCAGGGTCGGAGGCACCGGATGGGCAAAGGGCTGGTCCGCTCCGTAGTAATTGAATTCACTGCTGGATTCTTCGGTTTGCATCGCACTGTCGTCCGCCTGTGCACAGCTGGCAGCCAGGCACAGGGCAAGCAATAGCGTGGGTACGGTTGTGTTCATGGCAGCACCTGCGGTGTCGGTTTTCGCGCATTTCCCCAAGGGTACTAACTATAGCGTTCCCGTGGGCGAACGTCGGCGCTGCGCGAGTTACAAAAACGCTACACAGCGGCGATGGGGGCGTTTGCAGGCGTGATCTAGACTCGGCCACTCGATTCAACAACGAATGCCGGAGCCTGCAATGGAAATGCCGACAAAACACCAAGCCATCGCCAGCAACCGCGATGCCTGGAATGATTCCGCCCGTCACCACAAGGACAGCCCTGAATGGCAGGCGCACTGGCGCGCTGTGGAACACGCGGATTTTTCCTGCCTGGATGAAACCCTGACCGGGGTGCTGAACCAGGTCGGCATCGCAGGCAAGGACGTGGTGCAATTGGGCTGTAACAATGGCCGCGAAAGCCTGTCGCTGTTCGCCCTGGGGGCTCGACACGTGGTGGGGGTCGACCAGTCCGCGGCGTTTCTCGAACAGGCGCGGGAACTGGCTTCACGCTCGCCCCATGGGCCTGAGTTCATCGAGGCCGACATTCACCACCTGCCACAAACACTGCAGGGGCGTTTCGACGTGGCCCTGGTCACCATCGGCGTGTTGAACTGGATGCCGGACATCGGCGAGTTCTTTCGCCATGCGGCGCAAACCCTCAAACCCGGTGGCGCCCTGGTGATCTACGAAACCCACCCGTTCCTGGAAATGTTCGACCCCGAGGCAGCCGATCCCTACAGCCTGGCCAGTTCGTACTTTCGCCGCGAACCCTTTGTCCAGAACCAGCCAATCGTCTACGAAGGCAAGGTCGAGCAGCAGGCCGCCCCGTCCTACTGGTTCGTCCACACCTTGGGCGCGATCTTCAGCGGCGCCATCGAAGCGGGGCTGCAGATCAGCCATTTCAGGGAGTATGCGCATTCCAATCGCGAAGAACTCTATGATCGCTACCAGGGGCAGGAGGCGCAGTTGCCGATGTGTTTTACCTGGGTGGCAGTAAAGCGTTGAACCGGGGTTGGCGCGGTGTATGCGAAAGCACTAAAGGGGACCACTTCAGCGCCTGGTAGCAACACATCCAGCTCGTATTTGGTATTGACGAGCACTTAGGGGTCGATATCTGACACATCTTGATGGCTCCTGACGCCGACAATCAGGTGAATTCCTGACACCTCTGAAGCGGCACGGAGATCGACGATGGCTATCAGTGTTTTTGACTTGTTCAAGATTGGAGTCGGCCCCTCCAGTTCCCATACCGTCGGCCCAATGCGTGCGGGGGCTCTGTTTGTCGAGGCCCTGCGCGAACGGAAAATGCTGACACAAGTGAAGCGTATCGAAGTGCGGTTGTATGGTTCGCTATCGGCCACGGGTATCGGCCATGGCACCGATAAAGCGGTGATCATGGGGTTGATGGGGGAATGGCCGGATAAGGTCGACCCGCTGCTGATCGAGCCACGCTTGCTGGAACTGCGCGAGACGCAATACCTGCTATTGGCCGGCGAGTTCCGTGTGCCTTTTATCTGGCAGAGGGACATGCGATTGCTGGAAGAAAACCTGGAATACCATCCCAACGCCATGACGTTGAGCGCATTTGCCGATGACCAACCCCTGTTGTGCGAAACCTACTACTCCATCGGCGGTGGCTTTGTCGTTGATCAACGGCAAGCCGCTACTGGCGAGCTTGACCAGGACAAGAGCGAGCTGCCCTATGATTTCAGCACGGCTGCGCAATTGTTGAACCAGTGTAATGTCCATGGGCTACGGATATCCCAACTGATGCTGGCGAACGAACGGGTGTGGCGCAGCGAAGAAGACATCCGCGAGGGACTGGGCCAGATCTGGCAGGCCATGCGTACTTGCGTGGATGCCGGACTCACGCATGAAGGCGTCTTGCCCGGTGGGTTGAATGTGAAGCGCCGCGCGGCGCGTCTGCACCGCAGCCTGCTGGAAATCGGCAAGCCGAATGTCATCGGTTCGACGTTGAACGCCATGGAGTGGGTGAATCTGTTCGCCTTGGCAGTCAATGAAGAAAACGCGGCCGGCGGGCGCATGGTGACCGCCCCCACGAACGGCGCGGCAGGGATTATTCCGGCGGTATTGCAGTACTACATGAAGTTCTGCCCCGAGGCCAGGGACAGCGATGTCGTGGACTACTTACTCGCCGCTGCCGCGGTGGGCATACTGTGCAAACGCAATGCCTCGATTTCCGGGGCTGAAGTGGGTTGCCAGGGCGAAGTCGGTTCGGCTTGCGCGATGGCCGCTGCCGGCCTGGCAGAAATTCTCGGCGCCAGTCCCGAGCAGGTGGAAAACGCTGCGGAAATTGGTCTGGAACACAACCTTGGGCTGACCTGTGACCCTGTCGGTGGCCTGGTGCAGGTACCCTGCATCGAGCGCAACGCCATCGCAGCGGTGAAAGCGATCAATGCCGCACAGATGGCGTTGCGCGGTGACGGTACGCATTTCATTTCGCTGGACCGGGTCATCCGCACCATGCGCGATACCGGTGCCGACATGCATGACAAATACAAAGAGACCTCCCGTGGCGGATTGGCGGTCAGCGCCATCGAGTGCTGAGTGACCTTGATCGACGGGAGAGCAGGACATGCTGCAATTGACTGAATCCGAACGGCCACGACCGCCGATGCTGCGTATTGGCTTCTGGTTGACGGAAGCCTTTGATATGTACACCTTGGCCAATGCACTGGAGCCACTGCGCCTGGCCAACCAGTTGGCAGGGTACGATGTTTGCCAGTGGCAAATGCTGAGCCTGGACAGACAGCAACTGAACGCCAGTAACGGCATCGCAACCGCCGCCGCTCGACTGGGTCAGTGGCAACCGTTCGATGTGTTGATCCTCTGTGGTGGCGATAACCTGCGTCTTGATCCAGACATGCGCCAGCAGTTGAGCCACTGGGCGGCGCAACCGATCAGCCTCGGGGCATTGGGCGAGGCAGGCTGGCTGCTGGCGCAAATTGGTGCCCTGGAGGGTGTCCGTTGTAGCTTGCCAAAGCCCGCTGCATCACTGGAGTTTGCCGCTTTCAGCAAGTTGACACCGGTGGCTGCGCCGTTCTGCGTCGACCGCCAACGCCTGACGTGTGTCGGCCCGCAGGCTGTTCAAGGGTTGATGCACGAGCTTCTCGCAAGGTACCACGGTCGTGGCTTGATACTACGGATGGCAAAGCATGCAGCACGCCAGGCCCGGCCCCTACTGCCCGTGCAGGATGCCCCGGAAAAACTTCAGGCAACCCTGGCTTTGATGAGCGAGCACTTGAGCCGAACGCTGGGTATCGATGAACTGGCCGAGACCATGGGCATTTCCCGTCGCCATCTGGAGCGGCTGTTCAAGCGTAGCCTGGGTTGTTCGCCATCCCGACACTACTTGGACTTGCGGCTTCAACAGGCGCGGCAGTTGTTGCATGCCGGCGAGCGGTCGCTGTCGGATGTCGCCAGGGCGTGCGGTTTCGTCTCGCTGCAACATTTCTTTCGCTGCTATCGCCAGTACTTCGGTGCGCATCCTCGCGACCATATGGGGGTGAAGGCGCCGAGTCAGCGGGCATCAATGTTGAATGCGCCGGCCTCATCGCGAGCAGTTCGAGTCGTCCTGCCGTCGTTCCCACACTGACCGCGCTACCCATTTGCCAATGCCCCCGCCAAGCGGCTTTTACCGCGCTTGCCGGGGGCTTTTTTGTGCGCAAAACCCCGAGGGGACGCTTTCGCAAACAGCGGATATGACCAATTACAGGTCGGATTCGCGCAAAAAACCTCACCTTGCATCTGTTCGAATGATCTTCAGCGGCCCGCCAGATTGGCGCCTCCTGTAGCTCAATCAATGACAAGGATAAATGACATGCAAATGCCGAAAACCATCCAGATCAAGAACGGCGAAAAGGTAAGTCCGACGTTCTCGGCCCAAGAATATGCCAACCGCCAAGCCAAACTGCGGGCTTACCTGGCGCAGAACAATATCGACGCGGCCGTCTTCACGTCCTATCACAACATCAACTACTACAGCGATTTCCTGTACTGCTCCTTCGGGCGTCAGTACGCGCTGGTCGTGACCCAGGACAGCGCGGTGACCATCAGCGCCAACATCGACGGCGGTCAGCCATGGCGCCGTACCGTCGGCACTGACAATATCGTCTACACGGACTGGCAGCGCGATAACTACTTCGTCGCGATCCAGCAGGCCTTGCCCAAGGCCGGGCGCATCGGTATCGAGTTCGACCATCTGAACTTGCTCAATCGCGACAAGCTCGCCAGCCGCTATCCGCAGGCTGAACTGGTGGATATCGCCGCACCGTGCATGCGCATGCGCATGATCAAGTCCGCTGAAGAACACGCGATCATTCGTCATGGTGCACGGATCGCGGACATCGGTGGTGCCGCCGTCGTCGAGGCATTGCGTGACCAGGTTCCGGAATACGAAGTGGCCCTGCACGCTACCCAGGCCATGGTGCGAGAAATTGCCCGCACCTTCCCGGATTCCGAGTTGATGGACACCTGGACCTGGTTCCAGTCCGGCATCAACACCGACGGCGCGCATAACCCGGTGACGTCGCGCAAGGTCAACAAGGGCGACATTCTCAGCCTCAATTGCTTCCCGATGATCGCCGGTTACTACACCGCGCTGGAACGTACATTGTTTCTGGACCATTGCTCCGACGAGCATCTGCGCTTGTGGGAAGTTAACGTCAAAGTGCACGAGGCCGGTCTGAAGCTGATCAAGCCGGGCATGCGCTGCTGCGATATCGCGCTGCAATTGAACGAGATCTTCCTGGAGCACGACCTGCTGCAATACCGCACCTTCGGTTACGGCCACTCCTTCGGCACGCTGAGCCACTATTACGGCCGCGAAGCCGGACTGGAACTGCGCGAAGACATCGACACCGTGCTGGAGCCGGGGATGGTGGTCTCCATTGAGCCGATGATCATGTTGCCCGAGGGCCTTCCAGGTGCCGGCGGGTATCGTGAACACGACATCCTGATCGTCAACGAGCAGGGCGGGGAAAACATCACCAAGTTCCCGTATGGCCCGGAACACAACATCATCAAGAAGTAAGGCCCTGCGCCGCACAGTGAAGCTGTGCGGCGTTTTGCTTTGACGATTGGCGAAAAATCTTCCCGGTGGCTGAGATAAACCGGAAAAAAATGGCGCATGCGTGCCCAAGAACGCGCAGCATCTACCGAGCCTTAACCCTGCCAAGTAAAACAATAGAGGGTTTTGTCATGTCCTACGTCCCGACCTTTCATTTCGATAACCGCACCTCTACCACCGGAGGTGCACAATGAGCACCCAAACCTCAAGCCTGACGCCAACCATGGCAGAAAAACTTGAACAAACGGCCGAACGCAAGGCCCTGCGGCGCGCAGCCAGTGCCAGCTTCATGGGCAACTTCGTCGAGTGGTTCGACTATGCGGCCTACGGCTACCTGGCAACCGTCATCGCCCTGACGTTTTTTCCGCAAACCGACAAGGCGACCGCGCTACTGGCGACTTTTGCAGTGTTCGCGCTGTCGTTCATCGTCCGCCCGCTGGGGGGACTGGTCTGGGGGCATTTCGGTGACAGATACGGGCGGCGCAGTGCGCTGTCCTGGTCGATTCTGATCATGTCTGTCTCGACCTTTTGCATCGGCATCCTGCCGACCTACAACCATATCGGCTTGTGGGCGCCGGCCTTGTTGCTGCTGATTCGCTTGTTCCAGGGCTTTTCAGCTTCAGGTGAGTACGCCGGGGCTTCGGCCTTTCTCGCCGAGTATGCGCCCGAGGGCAAGCGCGGTTTGTACACCAGCATTGTCCCGGCGAGCACGGCGGCGGGTTTGCTGTTTGGTGCGGTGTTTGTCGCCGGCCTGCATGCGTGGATGAGTGTCGAGGACCTGCACAGCTGGGGCTGGCGTCTACCCTTTCTGCTGGCGGCGCCATTCGGGCTGGTGGGGCGCTATATCCGCATGAGTTTGCAAGACACGCCCAAGTTCCTGGAGATGGAAAAACGCCTTGAAGCGAAGGAGTGCGCGACCCATGCTCCGGTTCGCGAATTGCTGACCGTGCACCGACGCAGCGTTATGATCGGGATCGGCGCTACCTGCCTGAATGCCGTGGCGTTTTACCTGTTGCTCAGCTACATGCCAACCTACCTGTCCACCGAAATGGGCATGAGCGAAAGTGATTCGTTCCTGGCGTCGACGGTGTCACTGGCGACCTATATCGGGTTGATTTTCCTGATGGGCAAGCTGTCGGACCGATTCGGCCGCAAGACCATGCTGGTGACCGCTTCGGTATTGTTCCTGGCGCTGACATTTCCGCTGTTCGGGATGTTGGAGAATCAGCCCCTGATTGTAATTCTGATGATCCAGATTGCGTTTGGCGCGATCCTGGCGATGAACGACGGCACCTTGCCGTGCTTTCTCGCCGAGATATTCCCCACTCGCGTACGCTTCAGCGGCTTTGCCTTCAGCTTCAACATCGCCAACGCGGTGTTCGGCGGCACCGCGCCGTTTATCGCGACCTGGCTGATCCAACTGACCGGCAACAAAATGGCCCCTGCCTGGTATCTTCTGGCGGCTGCGGCGGTGGCGTTGATTGCCATGCTGGCGAGTCGGGAGACGGCGCATAAGGCTTTGCAGGACTGATGTCTTGAGTGTTCTTGAGTAAGCCATCGCGAGCAGGCTCGCTCCCACAGTTGACCGAGTTGTCCAGGAGGACGCGGTTCAATGTGGGAGCGAGCCTGCTCGCGAAGGGGCCAGTCCAGCCAACATCAATATTGAATCAGTGCACCGCAGCCACCTGCTTGCGCTCACCAATAGGCGATACACCGAAGAATCGGCTGTAGCATTTGGAGAAATGCGCCGGCGAAACGAAGCCGCAGGCGAGGGCGATGTCACGTACCTGCGATTCGCTGCGCAGCAACAGCTGTCGCGCCCGTGCAAGGCGCAACTCCAGGTAGTACTGACTCGGCGTGCGTTGCAGGTGCTTGTGAAACAAACGTTCCAGCTGGCGCACCGACACCTCGTTCAACCGTGCGAGCTCCTCAAGGCCCACCGGCTCCTCAAGATTGGCTTCCATGATCGCCACTATCTGGCTGAGCTTGGGCTGCGAGGTGCCCAGCTTCTGCCGCAGGGGCACACGCTGTTGTTCCTGCGCCCCCCTGATCCGATCACACAAAAGCAACTCGGCGGTGTGGGCAGCGATGTCCCGACCACCGGGTTCGCGGGCGATCAACTGCAGGGTCATGTCCATGGAAGCCACGCCACCGGAGCAGGTATAGCGATCACGGTCCAGCTCGAACAGCTGGTTGGAAATGATGATCCCCGGGAAGCGTTCCTTCAGTGCTTCGATGTCTTCCCAGTGAATCGTGCAACGATAGCCCTTGAGCAGATCGGCGCGGGCCAACAAGTGGCTGCCGGTGCAAATCCCACCCAGTGGCACCTGATCATGCGCCAGCTTGCGTAGCCAATTGAGCAGTGGTCGGCTGCTGTGATTGGAGACGATCGGGTTTGATCCGACAACGAAAAGCATGTCCAGCTTTGGTGCATCGGTGATGCTGTGGTCGGGCAGGATGCGCATGCCGTTGCTGGCCGCCACCGGGTCCAGGCTGGCGGCGATGATGACTGTACGAAACATCGGTTTGCGCGCGGCCAGGTTGGCCATGCGCAGGGTTTCCACGGCGGCGGCGAAGCCGATGGTTGTGAAGTTGGGGATGACCAGGAAACCCACGGTCTTCACTGGCTGTTGTTCATTCGCCGAGCGTCCTGCGGCGGGTTTCGCCACCTGGAGTTTCGCCATTATTACTGCTCCTCAACTGCATCAGTGACGTGCTCCGCGGCAAGCTGCCGTTACGGGAAACGTCATCTCGTTCTTGTGATTGTAAGCCCTGTCTACAGGCTTCAGGATTTTACACCGAGTGTCCGGTCAACAGGCCGTGACGAAAGAAATATGCACGCAAGATGCCATGAGTCTGGATTGTCTGAAGGGGGCGCGGAAAACGTGGGGAAATAAGGCATGGGTGATCAACAAAAAAAACCGGCCCGCTCCGTGGTGGCGAGCGGCCGGAAAGAGGTGAACGAGGATGAGTGTTGCTATCGGGGATTGCGCTTAAGCATTTTCGGTTTGCGCAATGTCGAGGACCTGCACGGTCTTCTTCCTGGCGTTAAAGATTGCACCCATACAGACGATGGACAGGGTCAGCGCACCCGTCGCAATAACCTCCATGCGGTGCTGCGGCAAGATCAGCATGACCACCAGGATACTCAAGATGCAGGCGATGACCAGGTAGCTGAGCCAAGGGAAAAACCACATCTTGAAGGCGATCGGTTGTCCCGAAGCATTCATCTTTTTACGCAGTACCAGTTGCGAAACGGCAATCACCAGATAGACCAACAGCGCAACAGCCCCGGAGCTGGCCAGGAGGAAGGAGAACACCTCATCGGGTGCAAAGTAATTGAGTGCCGTTGTCAGGAAACCTACCGCCGTACTGGCCAGCACCGCCACAAAGGGCACTCCAGAAGCAGAAGTCTTCTGCAGTACTCGCGGGCCATCACCGCGTTTGCTCAGGGAGTAGACCATGCGTGACGCGGTATAGATGGCTGAGTTGAGGCAGCTGGCTACAGCAATCAGCACGACGATATCGACGATCATTTTCGCGTGTGGAATGTTCATCAACTCGAGCGCTCTCTGGTACGAACCGACTTCCATGAGCATGGGGTCGTTCCAGGGGACAATGGAGATGATGAGGAACACCGAGACGATATAGAAAATACCCATTCGCCAGACGACGGAGTTGGTCGCGCGGGTGATCTGTTTTGAGGGGTTTTGCGATTCGGCAGCGGCAATGGTGACAATTTCCGTGCCCATGAAGCTGAACACCGTGGTGAGCATCGCACCGACGACAGCGGTCATGCCATTGGGCATGAAACCGCCAAACTCATGGCTTAATTGAACGACACCACTGACCGTCGTATCCGGTAATCCGCCCACCAGGGCAAGCGCGCCAAGCGCGATAAACCCCAGCACCGCGATGACTTTGAGCATGGCGAACCAGAACTCGAACTCTCCGTACCGGGCGACACTGAACAGGTTGGTCAACGTCAGCAGGCCGGTGACTGCAATCGCGAACTCCCAGGTCTGAATGGAGGGAAACCAGGCATGCAGGATGGCGGCAGCGGCGATGGCTTCAATCGGAATGACCAGCACCCAGAACCACCAGTACAGCCAGCCGATGGTGAAGCCGGCACTGCGTCCCATCGCCCGCTCGGCGTAGGTCGAAAACGATCCTGTATCGGGCGACGCTACGGCCATCTCGCCGAGCATGCGCATCACGAGCACGACCAAAGTGCCGGAAAAAATATACGCCAGGATGGCGGCGGGGCCCGCCGAGGCGATGGCGTGTCCTGAACCGATGAACAGGCCGGCGCCAATGGCACCGGCAATGGACAGCATGGTGACGTGACGCTGCTTGAGGCCTGGGGCCAAGGTTGAGCTGCTGGACATGAGACTTACCCTTTTTATTGTACTTGGGGAGGGGGAAGCATTAACCGTGGATACTTGGTTCGGCACGTCCGTATGTTCGTCAGGTGTCCAAATCAAAAGCTTCGCGCACAGCGGTGCTGATGCCCGAGACGCAGACTTCGAGAATCAGCTCGCCTTTCTCGCGACTGGAGCCTTTGGGAGATGACAGTGTTCCGCAGGCGGGTGTGCGCTCCGGGATGACGGGGAAGACGTCGTAAGGCGGGAAGGTGGCGGGAGGGTGGTCAACCGCGCGGTTCAAATCGACCTTGTCGGGGTGAAGGGCCAGCATCAGCGACGTTTCGAAAACACCGCCATGTTCGATATCCCAGCCGAGGAATCCATCGGGGTAGAGCTTTTCGATGACGGCCGGATCGTTGACGAAGTCCCAGTAGGACAGTACGACTACCTTGAAGTCACTGATGCCACCGTAGCGCAGTTCTCGCAGGGCAAGGTCTATGCCCTCGACAATGAACATCGAGTTTTCGAAGTGACCGTTCATCATCACCAGTTTGCGGGCACCATGGCGTGCAAGTTCGCGGATGATGTCCTGCACGGTACTGGTCAGCGTGGCGCCATCGAGGCTGGTGGTTCCCGGAAAGTGGTTGCCGCCGCCTGATTTCTGCTGGGACTTGTAGCCGTAGGCCAGGGCAGGCAGCACCAGGCCGTTGACCTGTTGCGCGACTGCCTTGCAGATCGCGGTAGGCAGCAGTACATCGACCTCCATGCACATGTGATGTCCATGCTGCTCCAGTGCTCCCACTGGCAGAAAGATAGGGCAGCCAGTGGCGACCTTCTCTGCGTACTCCGGCCAGGTGAGTTCTCCAATTACGACACTGTTGTTCATCTACAGACCCTTGGAAAGTGGTTGATGGCTTGCTGGTTGTTAGCCGCGGGATGGGGTGTTTACCTGCCGTTAAAGCGGCCCTTTGGCTTGCAGGAATCGAAGGCGGTGCATGCAGCAATTCGATCAGAGGGTGGGGGCACCGAATTGTCTAAATCCGACCCGTAAATGACAAAACACCCTATGGTTTGTCATTTATGTCCGATTATCGGATAGGGGTGTGCCGCTTTTGATGGGGATGGAGGTCGGATCTGACAAAGTCCAGGTCGGGCGCGCACAAAAATGGGTGATGGCGAACTGCTGCAATGCATCCAGCCAGCGAATGACGCGTGTGGTTGGCAGCGACAGCAGGCAGGGGACAATTTCATCACCCAGGGCGAGACAATAATGAAAATTCGCATCGACCTTTCACGCCGTACCTTCCTCAAGACCACCGGCATCCTGGCTGGCACCGCAGCGCTGTCCGGCTTGCTGCCCTTGAGAAGCATTGCCGCAGCGGAAAAGGAACTGGTCATCCTTGCATGGGCCGGACACGCCGAGCCGGACATCGTCGCCGATTTCGAGCGCATGTACGGGGTCAAGGTCCGGGCCAAGTACTACACCGGTGGGGACAACATGCTGGGGCTGATCTCGCAATCCCCGCCCGGCACATTCGATCTGATTTTGTCCGACGCCGAATACGTCCAGCAACTCAATGCCGCCGAATACATCGAGCCACTCGACCCCGCTGACTACCCCTTCGATGACTTCTACCCGGAGTTCCAGCATTTCCCTGGCCATTGGCAGGGGGACAAGCTCTACTCGGTGCTGATCCGCTTCGGCTTCCTCGGCATCGCCTACAACACCCAACAGGTTCCCGAAGCCAAGGTGCAGAGCTATGACGTGTTCTGGGACCAGAGCCTCAAGGGCAAGGTCGGCCACTTCGACTGGCACCTGCCTAACCTCGGGCAGATCAGTTTGATGGGCGGTAATGCGCGCCCGTACGATATCGATGTCGCGCACTGGCAAAGCGTCCAGCAGAAGATGATGAGTCTGCGCCCGCAGGTCGGTGGCTTCTTCGATTATGGCGGGACTTTTTCTTCGCTCAAGAACGGGCAGATCCATGCCATGTGTGGCATAGGTGACTGGATCACCGGCGTTTTACAACGCGCCGGCGCACCGGTGAAAACCGTGCTGCCAAAGGAGGGCGGGTTGCAATGGACGGAGTCTTACTGCATCGCCAGGAAAGCACACAGCCCGGATCTGGCGAAGAAGTTCATCCAGTACATCACCTCACCGGAAGGCCAGGTCAAGTCGGCGAAGATGGCCGCCTACCCAGCGCTCATCCCGAGCAAAAAAGGCTGGGAGCTGCTCAACCGCACCGATCCCGACGAAGCCAGGCGCCAAGGCATGGTGCTGGGTCAGCGCAATGTCATGGACGACATCCGCGATGGTCGCATCAAGTACCGCGAACTCCCGGTCCAGCAAAGCCTGGATGAGTGGAACGACTTTTGGTCGCAATACAAGGGTACTTGACGAGCCGCGCGGAGGTGGTCCCCATGATTTCAGACAAGTTGAAGACTTCGCCGTCGGAGCTCTCCGATAACGCGCGCGCCGAAACGCGCCGCGCCACCAGCAAGAGGGGGTGGCGCTTACCGTGGTTTGGCCTTTGTGTCTCGATGCCGATCCTGATCTGGCAATTGATTTTCTTCGTATTGCCGCTGGTGTTTCTGGTGGCCATCAGCTTTTGGCTGGTACGCAATTTCCGGATGGTGCCGACGTTCGAGTGGCAGAACTGGAGTTACATGCTCAGCCGTGGCTTCTTCTGGGATGCGTACGTCCACACCCTTGCAATGGCGGCGGGTGCCACGGTTCTGGTCAGCCTGGTGGCTTTTCCCTGCGCTTATACAATCGCCTTCAAGTTCCGCGAGTCGGCAAAGCAGTTGCTGGTGTTGCTGCTGGTCACACCGTTCTTCACCAGCTACCTGGTGCGCACCTATTCATGGCAGGTGTTTCTCAGCGACAACGGTATCTTCAACGCCGCGCTTGGCCTGGTCGGCCTGGAGCCCTTTGCCATGCTGAACACGGCGTTCGGCACCTATGTCGGCTATTTCACGCTATGTCTGCCATTGGTGATCTTGCTGCAATTGTTCAGCCTGATGTACGTCGACCGCTCGTTGATCGAGGCCGCGCACAACCTCGGCTGCGGACGATGGCGAACGGTGTTGCTGGTGGTAGTGCCGTCGGCGCGGATCGGTATCGTCGTCGCGGCGCTGTTCTGTTTCATACTGACGTTCGGCGATTTTGTAAGCCCGCTTTATCTGGGCGGTGGTCAGCCGCCAACCCTGAGTACGCTGATCACTGACACCACCAAGTCCGGCCAGCAATGGCCACGGGCGGCGGTGATCGCAACGATGATGATCGCGACGTTGCTCCTCTCGGCTTTTGCCGCGGTTCGCTTCGCTTACCGGAGGCGTGCATGAACGAGCATCGGATGATCAATTTCTTGCTGCGCAGTTTTGTCGTACTGGTGTTCATCTTCATCTTCATGCCCATTGCCGGCAGTTTCGTGTTCTCGTTCAACATCGACCGCTTCCCCTCCTTGCCACTGGGCAGCTTCAGCCTGCACTGGTACGAGACGATCGCCTCCGACCCGGCTGTGTGGCAGGCCTTCAGGAACAGCCTCGCGGTGGGTGTGGTCGTGTCGCTGGTATCGACCCTACTCGGCTTCACTGCGGCTTACACGGACTTTCGTTACTCGTTCTTCGGCAAGTCAATCTACATGGCGCTCGCGCTACTGCCGCCTACCATTCCGGTGGTGATCATGGGGCTGGCGATGTTGGCTTTCCTGTCGCGAATCGGGCTTTCCGGCGAGATTTACGCCGTGATGATCAGCCACATCGTGATGTGTGCCCCCTTCGCAATGGCGGTCATCCGGATGCGTCTGGCGCAGATGGACCCGAACATCGAGGCTGCGGCCTGGAACCTGGGGGCCAATCAGTGGAAGGCCATGCGCTATGTAATCTTGCCGTTCACGGCGCCGAGCATTTTCGCCGCGCTGTTCGTGACCATGGCCGTTTCCTTCGATGAGTTCGCTGTCGCCTGGTTCGTATCGGGACTCAACGAGACGGTACCGGTGCGCATCCTCAACACCTTGCAAGGGCAGGTGAGCCCGACCATCAACGCGATCGGCACGATCGTGTTCATCACGACCATGACCCTGGTGATTCTCGCGCAATTGCTGTTGATGCGTCGGCGCAAGCCCGCGAGTGCCTGATACCACCCTTGAAAAATCATCCGGACACGAAGGATTCAGACATGACTCAACCGCTGGTGGTATTCGACAACGTGGTCAAGCATTTCGGCAGCTACCAGGCTGTCGAGCGCATGAACCTGGAAATCCATAAAGGTGAGTTCGTTGCGATCATGGGATCGAGCGGCTGTGGCAAGACCACGACTCTGCGCATGCTCGCGGGGTTGGATAAGCCCAGTGAAGGGGAAATTCGCCTTAACGGTGAGCGCATAAACGATCTCTACTCCTGGGACCGGGAGACGCCACTGGTCTGGCAAAACCTCGCACTCTTCCCGTTTCTGAACGTGCTGGAGAATGTCGAATTCGGCCTGCGCATGAGAGGAATGGCCAAGGCAGAGCGACGCAAGAAGGCGCTTGAATGGCTTGAGCGACTGGGATTGCAAGAGTTTGCCACGCGCGACATCAGCCTGCTCTCCGGTGGCCAGCGTCAACGGGTGGCGCTGGCGCGCTCGCTGGTCACCGAACCGCCAATCCTGCTGCTCGACGAGCCGCTGAGCGCACTCGACGCTCATCTAAGTGTGCGCATGCAAGGCGTGCTGACTGGACTGCAGAAGGACCTGGGTATCACCTTTGTCTACGTCACTCACAGCCAATCCGAAGCCTTCGCAATGGCCGATCGTGTGATGATCATGAGTCGAGGTCGGGTCGAACAGATAGGCACGCCGCAGGAGGTTTTCCTTGAGCCTCACAATCGCTTTGTTGCCGAATTCGTTGGCGGTAAAAACATCCTTGATGCCACTGTCGTTGGCTTCGACGATAGCGGGCTGGTTTGCCTGGATACCGAGCACGGTGGATTCCTGGCGCGGCTACCGGAGGGTAAAACGGTTGTTCCCGCTGAGCGCGTTACGGTCTGCGTAAGCGCCGAGCATATCGACTTGACCGCGCAGCCTACGCGACGTAACCGGTTGAACTGCACCGTCGTCGGTGAAGAGTTCATCGGATCGATGGTCAACATCTATCTCGAAGCCTGCGGCGGGATTGAGTTGCAGGTGCAGAAACGGCATGCCGATTACAACTTGCTTGGCGTGCGCTCCGGGCAAAAAATCTTCGCCGAGTGGGAGGGGGCGCATGCGCTGATTCTGCGCGGGGACTGACTCGTAGGCTTGCAACCAGGCACTCGGGCTAAAACAGCCGGGTGATTTCATTCAAGATCCGATCCTGGGTTTGAGTGCTTGGCCTTTTGCGATAAGCCACTGCAAAAAATGCAACGCCTTCATAGTCGCAGCGAATCGAAAAAGTCATGCCTTCACGCAACCCATAGACTGATCTTTCTCCTGCTTCAACAAAATATCTCGCTTTTGTCAGGGCCGCTCTGGCGCGCTGCAGACAACCAGTTTGGCTAAGTGAGTGTTGTAGCCAACTCGTCGTGATGCGCACAGACGACGTTTCGCTGTCATCGATAGGGGGCCGAGTTATTTCATTGGCGGCTTTCTCATCGCTGGTGCAAGCAGTCAGCCCCATTGAGATAACACCCAGAAGAAAAACAGATCGAACTCTCGAATGCTTGAGTGGATTTCGCATCGTGGGGCGTACCTGTGACGATTTGCAATGAATGAAGGGCAATCACTAACGTAATAGCGGGTTTATGATCTTTTGCTACCCGGGTTCAGTAATTGCGACGAGAAGCGTCGTTCGGTTTCATTCGAAACGGCCGCGCAGGGCCGCAATCGGCAACGGACAAAAACCATTGCGGGCCGCTATCCTTGGCCCACGCTCATTGAACGGGTTCTGCCATGCTTGAAGTCCAGGATGTCTTCAAAAGCTACGCCACCCCACAAGGCCCGTTGCCGGTGCTGCAAGGTGTCAACCTGACCCTCAAGCCCGGCAGCAGCCTGGCGTTGATGGGTGAGTCGGGCAGCGGCAAAAGCACCTTGTTGCATTTGATCGCCGGGCTGGACAAGGTCGATCGCGGCAGCATCCGCAGCGGTGAACATCGCCTGGAGCAGATGAGCGAGGGGCAACTGGCGAGCTGGCGGCGCACTGAGATTGGCCTGGTGTTCCAGCAGTTCAACCTGATCGGCAGTTTGCGGGTGGAGGATAACCTGGCGTTTCAAGCACGCCTGGCCGGGCGCCATGATCCACGCTGGCAGGCGCATCTGGTGCAGCGGTTGGGCTTGAATGATTTGCTGCGGCGTTATCCTGAACAGCTCTCCGGCGGCCAGCAACAACGGGTCGCATTGGGCCGCGCACTGGCGTCGCAACCGAAACTGCTGTTGGCCGACGAACCTACCGGCAGTCTCGATGAAGCCACCAGCGACGAAGTGCTGAAGTTATTGCTGGAGCTGCTCGATGACAGCCCGACGACCCTGCTGATGGTCACGCACAGCCCCAGCGTGGCAGCCCGCATGGCTGAAAAGGTGGTGCTGCATGGCGGTCGTCTGGCGCCTGTGGACGAACGCTGAGATGCGCATTTTTCGTGAAACCCTGCGCGCACTGCTCAGCCATTGGCGGCAGCACCCGGTGCAGTTTTTCAGTGTGCTGACCGGGTTGTGGCTGGCCACCAGCCTGCTCACCGGTGTGCAAGCACTGAACAGTCAGGCGCGGGACAGCTATGCCAGGGCCAGTCAGCTGATCGGCGGCGAACCTCAGGCCAGCCTGAGTGCACCCGGTGGCGGGACCTTTTCCCAGCAGCTGTTTGTTGACCTGCGCCGTGCCGGTTGGCCGGTGTCGCCGGTGTTGCAAGGACGGCTGACGCTCAAGGGCCACGAGGATCAGCGCCTGCAACTGATGGGCATCGAGCCCGTGTCGCTGCCGGCCGGCTCCGAGGTGGCGGGGCAGGCACTGGCCATCGAACAGGTCGTGGAGTTTTTCACCCCGCCAGGCAGTACCTGGATCGCGCCGCAGACCCTGCAGGCGTTGGGATTGGCGCCGGGCGAGCGGCCGCAGGCGTTGAACGGCCAGGCATTGCCGCCCCTGCGCGCCGAGGCTGACATGGCGCCGGGTGTGCTGCTGGTGGATATCGGTTTTGCCCAGCAGATACTCGGTTTGCCAGATCAGTTATCGCGCTTGCTGCTGCCCAAGGATTTCACCGCGACACTGCCCGATTCGTTCAAGGGCCAACTTCAGCTTAAGACCAGCGACGAAGAAAATAATCTGGCGCGCCTGACCGAGAGCTTTCACCTGAACCTGGACGCCTTGGGGTTTCTATCGTTCGTGGTCGGCCTGTTCATCGTGCATGCCGCGATCGGGCTGGCGTTGGAACAGCGTCGAGGTTTGCTGCGGACCCTGCGCGCGTACGGCGTCAGCGCGCGGATGCTGATCGCCTGCCTGGCCGTCGAGCTGGGTGCTCTGGCCTTGATCGGCGGCGTGGCGGGTGTCGTCAGCGGTTACCTGCTGGCCAGCGTGTTGCTGCCGGATGTCGCCGCCAGCCTGCGCGGGTTGTACGGTGCCGAAGTGGCGGGGCAGTTGAGCCTGAGCCCGCTGTGGTGGCTCAGCGGTATCGGCCTGGGCCTGCTCGGCGCCGCGCTCGCGGGAGCCAACAGTTTGTGGCGTGCAGCGCGTTTACCGTTGCTGGCCCTGGCCGACCCCCAGGCCTGGCATCAGGCCCATGCGCGCTGGCTGCGCCGCCAGGGCTGGGTCGCGGCGATGGCCTTGGGCGTCGCGTTGCTGGCGTTGTTGCGCGGTGACAGCCTGGCCAGCGGATTCTTGCTGATGGCCACGCTATTGCTGGGCGCAGCGTTAGCGTTGCCGGTGGTACTCAATGCCGTGCTCAATGGGCTGACGCACCACAGTTCGACGGTACTCGGTCAGTGGTTTGTCGCCGATTGTCGCCAGCAACTGCCGGCCTTGAGCCTGGCGCTGATGGCGTTGTTACTGGCCCTGGCAGCCAACATCGGTGCCGGCAGCATGACCGCCGGTTTCCGCCACACCTTCAGCGACTGGCTGGAACAGCGGCTGACCGCCGAGCTTTACCTCAATCCACAAAACCCGGCCCAGGCCCGGGAGATGTACGGCTGGCTCCAGCAACAACCGCAACTGACGGCGGTGTTGCCCAACTGGCAGGTGTCGATTCAATTGCAGGGCTGGCCGGCGGATGTGTTTGGCGTGATCGATCATCCGACCTATCGCCAGCATTGGCCGTTGCTTGAGGCCGTGGGCGACAAGCCTTGGGACAGCCTGGCGGCGGACGACGCGATAATGCTCAGCGAGCAACTGGCGCGGCGCTTGAAGGTCAGGCTCGGCGATCAGGTGACGATTGCCACGCCCAACGGTTCCTGGTCACCACGTATCGTCGGGATCTACGCCGACTACGGCAATCCCAAGGGGCACCTGCTGGTCAACGTCAACCACTTGCTGCGCGGCTGGCCACAACTGGCGCCGAACCGCTTCAACCTGCGCATCGAGCCGGCATTGATCACGCCGTTCGTGACCGCGCTGCAAGCGCGTTTTGCCCTGGAGGACAGTCGCATCGTCGACCAGGCCCGGCTCAAGGACTGGTCGACGCAGGTGTTCGAGCGCACCTTCGCCGCCACCGCCGCGCTCAATAGCCTGACCCTTTGCGTGGCGGGCGTGGCGTTGTTCATCAGCCTGTTGACGCAAAGCCAGAGCCGTCTCGGGCAGTTGGCGCCGTTGTGGGCGCTGGGCGTGACGCGCCGCCAACTGATGCTGCTCAACCTCGGGCAAACCTGGCTGCTGGCGGTGCTGACGTTGGTACTGGCGTTGCCGCTGGGCATTGCGTTGGCCTGGTGCCTGGACTCCGTGATCAACGTCCAGGCGTTTGGCTGGCGTCTGCCGCTGCGGGTATTTCCCTTGCAATTGCTGCAGCTGATGGGGCTGGCGTTGTTGGCGACCTTGCTGGCGTCGGCGTGGCCGCTGTATTCGTTGTATCGCACACAACCGGCGGACCTGTTGAGGACCTTTGCCCATGAGGATTAAGCGTTGGGCGTGGCTGGTCGGCGCGTTGCTCGCCGGTTGCGATCAGCCGGCGCCGGTCGAGAAGGGTTTTGCCGGCCTCGGCAATCAAGCGACCGCCTTTACGCCGGTGGTACCCGGTAGAGTGTTCAGCTTCCCGGCGGATCACGGCCCCCATGACGGCTTTCGCATCGAATGGTGGTACGTCACCGCCAACCTCAAGGATGAGCAGGGGCGCGAATTCGGCGTGCAGTGGACGCTGTTTCGCAGTGCATTGAAAGCGACACCCGAGACGACTGGCTGGGCGAGCCAGACGATCTGGCTGGGCCACGCGGCGGTGACCTCGGCCTCGGTGCATCACGCCGCCGAGCGTTATGCCCGCGGCGGCGTAGGGCAGGCCGGCGTGAGCCTTGCGCCCTTCAATGCGTGGATCGACGACTGGCGTTTCAGCAGTCAGGCAACGGGGGCCGACCCGTTGGCCGATCTGCAACTCAGTGCCCGTGACAAGGCGTTCAGCTATCAACTGCGACTGACCTCGAATGGACCGCTGGTGCTGCAAGGGGACAAGGGATTCAGTCAGAAATCCGAACAGGGCCAGGCTTCCTATTACTACAGCCAGCCGTTTTTCCAGGCCAGCGGCCTGCTTGAGATCGACGGCGAGCGTTTCCAGGTCCGTGGCCCCGCGTGGCTCGACCGGGAATGGAGCAGCCGGCCCCTGACCGCCAACCAGAGTGGCTGGGACTGGTTTTCCCTGCACCTGGACAGCGGCGACCAGGTGATGCTCTATCGCATGCGGCAAAAAAGCGGCGAACCTTACCTGACCGGAACCTGGATCGACGCCCAGGGCCAGGCGCAAATGCTTAGCGCCGACGACATCCTTCTCACTCCACAGGACACCGCCAAGGTGGCCGGGCGCACGATGCCGGTGCGCTGGTCGATCCGGATCCCCGGCAAACACCTTGATATCGTCATCAGCGCCCTGAATCCCAAAGCCTGGATGGATCTGCGCATTCCCTATTGGGAGGGGCCGGTGCGGTTGAGCGGCAGCCATGGTGGGCAGGGGTATCTGGAAATGACCGGTTATTAGCGTCTAAAGATCGCAGCCTGCGCCAGCTCCCATGGGAAATCGCATTGCGTGCAATCAACCGGAACTCCGCCCGGCGTCCACCTCTCTACCGTACGAACACCCCCGCAGGAGTCCGACATGCGCGAAGACCTCACACCGCCCGACCTTGACGCGTGGCAGCGCCTGTTTGAAGACGAGGCTTATTGGCAGCAGTCTCCTGACTCCTATTACATGGACTTGCAGCGCCTGGCTGACGATTTGCTGGGGCAGGGCGCCATAGATCTCGAACAATGGCAGGCGCTCAAGGCCCGGGCGGAGCAATCCCACAAGGACTCACCGGCGATCAACGTAACCCGGGAGCTGGATGATCCTGACGCATGACCGCCAGCGGCAAATCGACCGTACAAGAAACTGCGAACACTCCCGGATCAGCGTCTATGCTCATCCCACACACGGCGTTTGATCTTGTTTCGGCGCCGTTTGTCGTCATTCATCACAGGGAATGTTCTGCCTATGAAACTTCATGCACTGACCAAAGCTGTCACCCTTGCTACCTTGTTGTCCGCTGCCAGCCTCAGCGCCGTTGCCGCAGATATCCCGTTGTCTGCCGTCGTGGAGGCTGATCAAGTCAGCACCAAAGTCGTGTCGGTCGATGCCGCCAAACATCAAGTGGTGCTTGAAGGGCCGGAAGGTCGTCAGGTCCACGTGCAACTGACCGAAAAGGCAAAAAACCTCGGCCAGCTGAAACCCGGCGATCAGGTCGATATCAAGGTCACCCGCTCCGTCGCGGCCTACCTCGACACCGATGTCGACAAGGGTTTGCCGGGCAGCTCGGAGCGTGCCGGCGAAGCCCGCAATGCACCTGGTAGCGTGCCTGGCGGCGAAGCTTATCGTCAGGTTCAAGTCCAGCTGCAAATCACCGACATCGACCTGAAGAAAAACCAGGTGTCCTTTAAAAACCCGGCGGGGCAGACCAAAACCATCACTGTCGAAAAACCGGAAGTTCAAGCCAAGTTGAAGGACCTGAAAGTCGGACAAAGCGTTTACGTGACTTACACCGACATTCTGCAGGTGACCAGCAAGTCCGGAAGTTGAGCGATTTTTCACTGAATGTTCCTATGCAACTTTTTGTATGGGAACAACCAATTTTGGCCGAACTGGTGGGTTTAAATTGTTGGTTTTAATGGAATTTAAATCGACATCCAATCGAATATGTATCGGCAAATTTCATGTTTAAAGCACGGACATATCCATAAACATCTATTAAAATACACCCCGTTCGCCCAGTGTCTGGGTTCTTTACCAGCGCACGGATTGCCGAGGCCATAGCGCTGGGCGAACACTTTTTCAAAGTACGACTGCACTTTCAATCGAATGAGGGGCGCGGGCTTAAACTTGTAACTAACTGTTATATGTTGAGCTTGCAGTTCCGAGATGGAGTGACGACGACATGAAAATCCTGATGGTTCTAACGTCCCACGATCAGTTGGGTAACACCGGCAAGAAAACCGGCTTCTGGCTGGAAGAATTCGCTGCGCCCTATTACGTTTTCAAGGACGCCGGCGTGCAACTGACCCTGGCCTCGCCCAAGGGCGGCCAGCCCCCGCTGGACCCCAAAAGCGACGAGCCGGATGCGCAAACCGATGCCACCCGACGGTTTCGCCAGGACCCGGCGGCTCAATCCGCATTGGCCTCGACCGTCATGCTGGGCACGGTGAAGGCCGGTGACTACGACGCAATTTTCTATCCAGGCGGCCATGGCCCGCTCTGGGACCTGGCGGAAGACCGTGATTCGATCGCCCTCATCGAAGCGTTCTACAACGCCGGCAAGCCGGTCGCGGCTGTCTGTCATGCGCCCGGTGTATTGCGCCATGCCAAGGACGCCGACGGCCAACCTCTGGTCAAGGGCAAGAAGGTGACAGGGTTTACCAATAGCGAAGAAGAAGCGGTGCAACTGACCAAGGTCGTGCCGTTCCTGGTGGAGGACGAGCTGAAGGCCAAGGGCGGGATTTTTTCGAAGGGGCCTGATTGGGCGAGCTACGTGCTGACCGATGGCCTGCTGCTGACGGGGCAAAATCCAGCGTCTTCACAGGCCGCGGCCGAGGCTTTGCTATCAAAATTGAAATGAACATCCTGTAGGAGTCCGGCTTGCCGGCGAAGGCGCCCGATAGGCCACGCCATGCTTAAGGACGCCTTCGCCGGCAAGCCGGCTCCTACAAGGGTCGTCAGGTTAGTTTAGTGACTCAGGGCGGCCAGGCACTGCTCGATCGAGCGCTGTTGCGTTTGTGCATACAACTGCAGTTCATCAATCGTCGAACGCCCCAGGGCTTTTTCGAACGCCTGCTGGTTGGAGTGCACGCCGTAGTGGGTTTGCGCCGCATCGCCCAGGTTTGACTGAAAGATTCCGGCCGCGCTTACCGGCAGGAAATCCTCGTAGACCAGCGGTTCAACGCGCAGATACCCGCCGCTGACCAGACCTTCGAGCGTCAAGGTTTTCAGTTCAGCCGCAGCCAGGCCTTTTTCCGTCACAAAGTAGCGAAAGAACGCCAGTTCCTGTTGGCGCATGCCCTCATAGGTGTCGGGAAACTCGCTGAAGTGTTGCGCCATCAAATCGTTGTAGCGGGCGGCATTGGCTTCGTTGGGGAAGTCCTTGAGCTCGTCCCGGGCGGCATTGAGCAAACGGTCGTACAGCGCCCGGCCCTTGGGCGTCAGTGCGGTACCGCGTTGTTCGATTTCACCGAACCGGGCGCTGTGGCTGCCGCGAGTGTCGGATTGATCGGTGAAGGCAACGGGCTCGTCAAGCGCCTTGAAACTGGTCTGGCGCAGCAGGATTGGGCACTGGCGGCGGGGCGGGCCTTCGATCACCGCTTTGGGGGTGATGCCGTGCACTGGCATCTGCGCCTGCACGATGTCGATGTCCAGGGTGCGTGGCGTCAGGTGATTGATGTGCGGTCCCTTGAACGCCACCACGTCGGCAATCAGGCGATGCTGGGCGCTGAGTTTCTGATACTGCTCGGCGGTAACGGTGGCGCTGTGGTGCCAGCGGAAAGTTTCCAGGGCCTGGTCGACGAACTCATCGGCCTCTTTTTCGCTAAGGCCGCCTTGGGATTCGGCGCGTTCGATCAGCGTAAGCGCGGCGGCGGTGAAGATTGAACGCTGATCCAGCACCGACTGGGCAAAGGCCCGCAGCTCCAGGTCTTCGATCAATTCCAGGCGCAGCAGCGAGGTGAACACCCGGAACGGGCTGACCTGCAAGGACGCTTCATGCACCGCGCGAAACGCCGTGGAATGCACTGGCACCCCGGCCGGGGTCAAATCGTAATAACCCACCGGCTGCATGCCCATGACCGCGAACAGGCGGGCCAGGGTGGCCAGTTCAGCCGCGGTGCCAACGCGGATCGCGCCGTGGCGCTCCAGGTCCAGGCGCTCGATTTCACCGGTGCTGTTCAACTGCTGGGCCACTTGCGGGTCGTTGTCCAGCACGTGACGGTTGGTCTGTTCCACCAGTTCCATCAGCGCGCCGTACAGCGGCACTTCTTCGCGGTACATGTCGGACATCGCTTTGGAGAAGCGTTGGCGGATCAGGTCGGGGCTGATGAAGCTTGGCTGGCTCATGAACAAAATTCCTGGCGCGTTGACGAGAAGGATGGGCGAAAAGATCGCAGCCTTCGTCGACGCCGGCAAACGAAGTTTCTGACGGACTTCATTCTGCAAAGGACTGCCAGTTCAGTGCAGTCGTTGATCCTGAGGGCTTTCCGAGCGCAGCGATGCCAAAAACTCCCGATACAGGCGTGCCGAACCGGCGGGTGCTTCGAGCATCGGCATGTGCCCGATGCCTTCCCATATTTCCACCCGCAGGTCCGCCAGGCCCTTGCTCCAGATCGCCACGCTGCTGACATCGATCAAGCGATCCTTGCGCCCCCAGAGCAACAGTGCCGGCGCCTTGATCGCTGGCAGCCTGGGTTCCATTGGCGGGCTGGCGCGAAAGTCGCGGAAGATTTCTTCCAGTTCGTCACGCGACTGTTGGTAGCGATGGGCGACGGCATCCAGCACCACGCGCGGCACCCAAGGTGGTTCGGCCATGGTCATGCCATAGAAGTATTTGAATTCTTCCCGTGAGTGGATCAGGAACGGGTTGTGGCCCCTGGCCAAATGCCGCTCCAGGTCACTGGGTTCTGGCGCGGTCACCCCGGCAGGGTCGAACAGGGCGAGCGAGGCAATGCGCTCCGGATAGTTGGCCGCCAGCCAGGCCGCGATGTAGCCGCCCATCGAGTTGCCGATGACATGGACCTTATCGACCCCGCAGACATCGAGCAGCTGGATCATGCGTTTGGCTTGCAAGGGAATGTCATAGCCGCCACCCTCCTTGAACCCGGTTTCGCCATGGCCGGCGATGTCGGGGATGATCACCCGGTAGTTGCCGACAAAGTGCCGGGCAAAACGCAGCCAGAGGTTCTTGTCGGCACTGAAGCCGTGGAGCATCAACACGTTGCTGGACGCCTCATACGGCCCGCCTTGCCAGGTCGAGACGGTCATTTCGGCGATGGGCACGACGATCTTGTGCAATTTGTACAACTTGGCCTCGACGGCCACGCTCAAGTCGTACAGCCAGTACCCGATGGCCGGGTAGCTCAACCAGCTCCAGGCGGCAAATACCGCGATAGCGACAACCAGTAAAAGCATCAGCGTCTTCCTTCTATCTGATCAGGACACGATGTGGTCCGCCGGTTTCAGGGTTCGGGTCAAGCGATGAAAGCTGAAACTGAACCCGGGAAACATGGCAATCACATGACCGCTCTTGCTTTGATACCAACTGTGGCAGCCTCCTGACTTCCACACTGTGCGTTTCATCTCTCTATGGATCATTTCAGTGTAGGTACGTTCTGCCTCGGGGCGTACTTCGATGCTGCGCAAACCGCGTGCTTTTATCGTGCGGATGCAATCGAGGATGTAGTTCATTTGCGATTCGATGATGAACAGTGCCGATGTGTGGCCGATTCCAGTGTTCGGCCCGGTGACGATAAACAGGTTGGGGAAGGCCGGCAGGCTGGTGCCGAGATAGGCGCGCGGATATTGCGACCAGACGTCCTTGAGGCAGATGCCGTTTTTTCCCGTGACGGGGTAGGAAATCACCCCGTCGGTAGCGTCGTAACCGGTGGACCAGACGATCAGGTCAAGGTCGATGTGCTGGCCGTCCTGCATGAGGATGCCGGTTTCATCGATGGCCTTGATGCCCTGTTCGCGGCTGTGCAATGTCACGTTGGTGCGACACAGCGCGGGGTAGAGCGTGCTCGACAGAATTACCCGCTTGCAGCCGATCGTATAGTCGGGCGTCAGTTTACGCCGCAGTTCGGCGTCCGGCACTTGGCGTTTGAGAAAGCGCAGTGCCTGATGCTGCACCATGCCGATTGCCGGCTTCGAGTATTTGAAGGCAATCACCCGGGTTTCGAATTGCCAGTAGATCATCCAGCGCAGCAGCTTGTAGGCCGGTTTGAGGCCGAGCAACCAGCGCTGGAAGCGGCCAAAGGTGCGGTCGGCCCTTGGCAGTACCCAATGCGGCGTGCGCTGGAACACATGCAGGTGCTCGACATCCGGGGCTATCGCCGGAATCACTTGGGCTGCGCTGGCGCCACTGCCGACGATGGCCACACGCTTTTGCCGGTAGTCGTAGGAATGATCCCAATTGTTGGTATGAAAAGATTTGCCGCTAAAGCGTTCCTGACCTTCGAAGTGTGGGATCACCGGTTGGCTCAAGGGACCGGTGGCATTGATCAGGAACTGTGCATAAAAAGCGCCCTTGGTGGTGTGAACCGCCCAGCGTTTATGTTCTTCGTCCCATTCGACACGCTCGACATTGGCCTGCAGTTCCACCTTGTCCCGCAGGCCGAAGTGCTCCACCACGTAGCGGGTGTAGCAGTGCAGTTCAGCCTGTTCGGCGAACATCTGCGTCCAACGGTAGGGCGCGAACGACAGCGAATAGAGTGGCGAGGGCACGTCGACTGCGGCGCCCGGGTAGGTATTCTGGCACCAGGTGCCGCCGAAGAAATTCCGTCGTTCCAGCAGGCGAAAATCGTCGATGCCGGCCTTGAGCAAATTGATCGCCGCGCACTGGCCGCCAAAACCGCTGCCGATGATCAGCACTTCGAAGGTGTGCATGGGCCTCCTGTTCAACGTTGTGATTCAGTCCTTCACTTCATGTATAGCCGTTTCTGCAGATTCAACGATTTGCAGGCGACGGGAGTTCGTCCCGCCAGCCGGTGATGGCTATTTGCCGTTGCCCTGTTAGACTTCGGGCACACCCTGCAATCGCGGTGTGAACAGGTTCGTTCTGTGGTGCAGAGGTCCCAATGGGAAAGACGGGAGGAAAAGGACTTTCACTGGCCAAGAGGCTCTACACGTCGCGCATCCTTGGCCTGGTGTTAGGTTTGATCTGCGTGAGTGTGGCGATGTATCCCCTGGACCCGGCTCCCTGGGTATGGGGGGTGATGCTGTTCAACGGCTTGCTTTGGCCTCACCTGGCCTATCTGTGGGCGCGACGTGCCAAGGCCGCTTATCACGCCGAACACCGCAACTTGTTGATCGATGCCTTTATGGGCGGCTTCTGGGTCGCCGCCATGCAATTTAATCCGCTGCCCAGTGCCACCACCTTGTCAATGATGGCCATGAACAACGTCGCCATCGGCGGTTTGCGTTTTCTCCTGGTGGGCAGTGTGGCGCAGCTACTCGGCGTGTGCGTCGGCTGGTTGATCTTCACCCCGGCCTTCATTCCAGAAACCAGTCAGCTGCAGCTTTACGCCTGCTTGCCCTTGATGTGTTTTTATCCCATCGCACTGGGCTGGATCTGCTATCGCCAGGCCTATACCCTCGGCAGGAAAAAGCGTGAACTGCTGGCCCTGAGCCGCACCGACAGCCTGACCGGCCTGCTCAATCACGGCGCCTGGAAGGATCAGTTGGAGATTGAATTCCAGCGCTGCCAACGCCAGCAGCAGGGCGGGGCCATTGCCCTGATCGACATCGACCACTTCAAAAGCATCAATGACACCTACGGCCACGTTGCCGGTGACATCGTGCTGCGGCAACTGAGCAAGATGCTCAAGCAGAACCTGCGGGTGAGCGATGTGGCCGGGCGTTATGGCGGCGACGAGTTCTGCGTGATTCTTCCCGACCTGCCCCTGGGCAGTGCAGCTGCGGCCATGGACGCCTTGCGCGACCGCTTCGCGACCCTGGGCTACGAGCAAAACCCGTCACTGAAAGTCAGCTTGAGCATCGGCCTGGCAGCCTTCGACGTACGCCACGCTGACGCGACCCTGTGGCTCAACGACGCTGACCAGGCGCTCTATGAGGCCAAGAGCACGGGGCGTAATCGTGTTATCTGTAGCAGTAATGACCGGCCTCACCACGAGTTGCTTGACTCGGCCTGACCTTCTGCGCCGCCCCCTGTAGGAGCTGGCTTGCCAGCGATGACGACCTGAGAACCGAGCAATCTCTCGTGGCTATACTTGATCTATTGTGGGAGCTGGCCTGTCGGGCCGCCGCATCGCAGCGAAGGCGGCCTGAGAGCGGACCTGTGTTTTGTTGACTGTGTACATATCCATTGCTGCGGTAACGACGGCTTATGGTTTCGCCCTTACGGCGAGTCCCTTTTGTCAAACGCCCTCCGGTTGGCTTCGCTGCACCTACATGCAGCGTGTTCGACTGCGTCGAACGGCGCTGCGCGCCACTCCCCGGATGAACACCGGAACGAGGCCTCCCGATATAGGCGGGTGGATCAAGAGCAATAGCAAGAGCCGGCCAGAGCCAACCCTTCAGCCCTTACTCTTTAACATGCATGAACTCCTCCGCCCAACGGATGTATTCCTCTGGCTGGGTGTAGGTATGCGTCAGTTCGGTAGCGCTGAGATCTGCCGCCTGGGTAAATATCTGGCGCTGTTCGCGCAGGCTGTCGTACGTCGCCTTGATGGCGGCGAAGTAGGCGCCGTGGCCGTCGATGACGACTCGCACGCCCAGTTCGGCGAGGCGCTTGTCGTCACGCAACAACGGATTGCCGTAGGTCACCAGCATCAGGGGCACGCTCAGGTGTTCGGCGATCTGCTCCAGGTGGTCGAAATCCTTTACCCCCACCATGCAGATGCCGTCCGCGCCGGCGGCTTGGTATTGCTTGGTGCGGCTGATGATTTCCTGGACCGGCAGGATGCCTGCATGGGTGCGGGCGATGATTGCCATTTCCGAGTCGCACCGGGCTTCCAGTGCCGCGCGAATCTTGCCGACTCCTTCGGCGACCGTGATCAGGTCCGTGGATTTTCGACCAAATTGTGCTGGCAGCAAGGTGTCTTCGATGGTCAGCGCGGCCACGCCGGCACGTTCCAGCTCAACGATGGTGCGCATGACATTGAGCGCGTTGCCGTAACCGTGGTCGGCGTCGGCAATCACCGGCAATTGGGCGACGCGGCCGATACGGGTGGCCTGTTCGGCGAATTCGCTGAGGGTGATCAACGCAAAGTCCGGGGCGCCCAGGACCTGCAAAGACGCGACCGACCCACCAAGGATCCCCACCTCGAAACCGAGGTCAGCAGCGATGCGTGCCGACATCGGGTCGAAGACCGACGCGGTGTGATAGCAAGTGTTGGAGGCGAACAGTTGGCGAAAATTGCGGCGCAAATCTTGATGAGAAAGCCTGGACATATGAGTTCCACCAATGGAAATGGAAAGGCTTGAGCAAAAGTGTCAACGCCGAAGAAGTGGAAGGCTATCACGTGGGCCGGTCTGAAATGATGACGAATTTGCAGGTTTTCCGGCCAAGACGATCTGTCTTACGGCACAATTGTGCAATGACTGACGGCCAGGCACTGATTTTCCTATTTATCCCATAGAGTGATTTTTTTCGTGCAGGCAACCCGTTTGACCTTGATCTGCCACGCTCGAACCCAGGCACAGAAACTGGCGCGCTTTCCTTTGGACGAACCCCTGGAGATGGATTGGCAATCGGCGCGTGGCTCTCGGGGCGCTCGATTCTCGCAGGCATCGCGCCTGCTGTGTGCTCCAGAGTTACGTACACGACAGACCGCCGAGCTGTTCGGTACGCCCGTGGAAATCGTCGACGCCCTGCGCGATTGCGACTTTGGTCATTGGCGCGGCATGCAAATCAGCGACCTGCAAAAAAACCAGGACGAACGACTTCAGGCCTGGCTTGCCGACCCACGTTCGGCACCCCACGGTGGCGAGTCGGTGGCGCAAGTCGGCAAACGCGTCGCCACCTGGTTGAAAACCCTGGAAGCGCAGCCCGGCCATGTACTTGCCGTGACCCATCCATTCGTCATGCGTGCCGCATTGATGCACGTGCTGCAGGGTTCAGCCTTCAACCTGATCGATGTCGAGCCGCTGTCGACGATAGACCTGCAGTTCCATGGTTGCTGGCGGCTCCGGCTGTCGTGCAACGATAACGAGAGAATGCCTTGATGAAAAAACTGCTGGTCATCGGCATCGGCGCCGGCAACCCTGACTACATCACCCTGCAGGCCGTGAAGGCGCTGAATCGGGTGGATGTTTTTTTTATCATGGACAAGGGCCAGAGCAAGGATAAGCTGATCGACCTGCGCCGCGAGCTGTGCGAGCGCCATATCACCGATCCGCACTACCGTTTTGTCGAAGCCTCGAGCCCGGAGCGCGAGCGTGGCGACGTCGACTACAGAACCAGCGTCGATGCGCTGAACCTGGCCAAGCAGCGAACCTTCGAGCGGCTGATCAATGAAGAACTGGCCGATGACCAGTGCGGCGGTTTTCTGGTGTGGGGCGACCCGGCGTTGTACGACAGCACCATTCGCATCCTGCAGGCGATCCTGGTTTCAGGCACCTGTGCCTTCGAGTTCGAGGTAATTCCCGGCATCACCAGCGTCCAGGCGCTGGCCGCGCAGCACAAGGTGGCGCTTAATCAAATAGGCCGCTCGGTTGAAATTACCACCGGCCGGCGCTTGGCCGCGGGGCAGGTGAGTGATGCCGACAGTCTGGTGGTGATGCTCGACGCCCAGGATGCTTATCAGCATGTTGAGGATCGGCAGACAGAGATTTACTGGGGCGCCTACCTCGGGACGCCGGATGAAATCCTCATCAGCGGCAAGCTCGAGGAGGTAGCGCAGCAGATCGAGCGGGTGCGCAAGGCGGCCCGGCAGGCCAATGGCTGGATCATGGACACCTATCTATTGCGCAAGCCCTGAAGCACCCCTCAGGAGATGCGCTTGTCCGTTTGCCCAAACCGTTCCCGGTACACTGACGGCGGCAGGCCGACCACATTGCGAAATGCCACGCGAAAGCTTTCCACTGAACGATAACCACACAGCTGGGCGATTTGCTCGGTGTGCTGGTCGGTGCTTTCCAGCAATTCCCGGGCACGCCCCAGGCGCTCATGTTGCAACCAGGTCTTGGGCGACTGACCGCTGGCTTCGGTGAAACGGCGCAGGAACGTGCGCTCGCTCATGGCGGCTTCGCTGGCCAGGTCGCGAACCTCCAGCGGTTCGTGCAAACGCTCGCGTGCCCACTGCATGACGCGCGAAAGATCGCTGCGCGGCGTAGGACTGACCGGTGTCGGAATGAACTGTGCCTGGCCCCCGGTGCGTTGCGGTGACATCACCAGGCGCCGCGCCACCGAGTTGGCGACCTGGGTACCGAAGTCCCGCGCCACCAGATGCAGGCAGGCGTCGATACCGGCTGCGCTGCCGGCCGAGGTGATCAATTGACCCGAGTCGACATAGAGCACGCCTGGGTCCACCAGGATATTCGGGAAGCGTTCGGAAAGCTCCGCGGTGTAGCGCCAGTGAGTGGTGGCTCCGCGACCGTCGAGCAAGCCGGTGGCGGCCAGTACGAACACCCCCGAGCAGATCGACAGTAACCGCGCGCCCCGCGCATGGGCCTGGCGCAGTGCCGTCAGCAATGCCTCAGGCACGGCTGCATGACGATCGCGCCAGCCGGGAATGATCACGGTCCGGGCTTGCTCCAGCAGCTCCAGGCCACCATCGGCCAGTATCCGGATGCCACCCATGGCGCGCATCGGGCCTTGATCGACGGCCGCGATCTGATGGCTGTACCAAGGGAAATCGAACTCTGGCCGCGCCAGCCCGAAGATCTCCACGGCGATGCCGAATTCGAAGGTACATAGGCCGTCGTAGGCCAGGATCGCGACCAACCCTGGGGAAGCATGCATTTGGCGGAAAATTCCCGGTGAGTGTCTTGTGCGCCACTTTAGCCCCTGGCGCCGCGTAGATAAAGTCTGTTCACACCCACTGACCTTCCGGAGCCCTGCCCATGACCAGCCTCGTGCGCGAAATACCAGCCGCCCCTTCAGCCATTGCCTTGATGCATTTCAGCAACCGCCTGACATTCGAAACCGACTGTTCCGACGTCTACGCCAGCCAACAAGCCGGTGAAGTCGATTTTGTCCTGGTGGATGTGCGGGGGCCGCTGGCGTTCGACCGGGGGCATGTACCTGGCGCGATCAACATTCCCGGGCGACTGCTCACCGCCGATGGTTTGCGTGACTACCCGAAAACCAGCCTGTTCGTGGTCTATTGCGCCGGCCCCCACTGCAACGGTGCGAACAAGGCAGCGGTGAAACTGGCGGCGCTGGGTTACCCGGTCAAGGAAATGATCGGCGGCGTGACCGGGTGGCTGGACGAAGGGTTCACGTTGAGTGCGGCGAGTGCCGCTGTCGGCTGTGCGTGCTGACCCCCTGTAGGAGCGAGCATGCTCGCGATGCACCTGAGAACGCCGCGGGGTGTCAGGTACCCCGCGTCATCGTTGACGACCATCGCGAGCATGCTCGCTCCTACGTGTCGGTGGCGACCACGGATCGACGTCTCGGCAAACCTCGTCCTTTGTAGGAGCGAGGTGGTTTTCTATCGGACGTTGCACCGCTTTAGCGCATGCTGGATTCGCTTGCGCGTCGCTGACCACTTTCCGTAAATATTTGTCGCCTCCAAATAATTTACCCTGTGAAGGCCGCTCTAGACTGCCGGCCACTTCGGTTTCCCGGCCACAAGCTACCGACCGAAAGCTATCAATAAAAGTCTCCGCACACAGGAGTTATAAATGAAAAAGCTAGTGATGTTCGGTGCCCTGGCACTGTCGATGTTGTCCCTGACCGCCGTGGCCGCGGATACCAAGCCCATCCGCATCGGTATCGAGGCCGGTTACCCGCCGTTCTCGATGAAAACCCCTGACGGCAAACTCACCGGTTTCGACGTGGACATCGGCGACGCACTGTGCGAGCAGATGAACGTCAAGTGCACTTGGGTCGAGCAAGAGTTCGACGGCCTGATTCCTGCGCTGAAGGTCAAGAAAATCGACGCCATCCTCTCGTCCATGACCATCACCGACGATCGCAAGAAAAACGTCGACTTCACCATCAAGTACTACCACACCCCGGCGCGTTTCGTGATGAAGGAAGGTTCCGACGTCAAAGATCCGTTGACCGAGCTCAAGGGCAAGAAAGTCGGTGTCCTGCGTGCCAGTACCCATGAGCGTTTTGCCACCGAAGTGCTGCAACCGGCAGGGATTATCCTGGTGCGCTACGGTTCCCAGCAGGAAGCCAACCTGGACATGGTGTCCGGTCGCGTCGACGCACTGCTGGCCGATTCGGTCAACCTCGACGACGGTTTCCTGAAGACCGACGCCGGTAAAGGTTTCGCTTTCGTGGGGCCTGAGTACAACGACCCGAAATACTTCGGCGGTGGCGCCGGGATTGCCGTGCGCAAGGGCGATACCGCCTTGGCCGAGCAGTTCAACAAAGCCATTACCGAGATCCGCGCCAACGGCAAGTACAAGCAAGTTCAGGACAAGTACTTCAAGTTTGACGTTTACGGCGAGTAATCGAGCCGTTCAAAAAAATGGCCCCGTTGACGCGGTGGCCATTTTTTTATGCTCATGATTTATCCTCCCTATCACATTGCTCACTGTAGGAGCTGCCGCAGGCTGCGATCTTTTGATCTTGCTTTTAAAAAATCAAAATCAAAAGATCGCAGCCCGCGGCAGCTCCTACAGAGAATCGGAGTCTTCCCATGCAACGCATCGACCATTCACTGCCCTGGAGCCACCTGGGGACCGAGCGCACCCTCAGCGTGTTTCGATATGGCGCAGGCACCCGCAAAGTCTATATCCAGGCCAGCCTGCACGCTGATGAACTGCCAGGCATGCGCACGGCCTGGGAGCTCAAGCAGCGCCTGGCGGAACTGGAAAGCCAGGGTCAACTGCAAGGCCTGATCGAACTGGTGCCGGTGGCCAACCCCATCGGTCTCGATCAGCACCTGCAAGGCAGCCACATGGGTCGCTTCGAACTGGGCAGCGGCAAGAACTTCAACCGCTCGTTCGTCGAACTCAGCGCACCGGTAGCGCAGCGGGTGGGTGATCGTCTGGGCAGCGATGCCGAGGCTAACATCGCCTTGATTCGCCAGGCCATGGGCCAGGTACTCGACGACCTGCCGGCCCCGGCGTCGCAACTCGAAGCAATGCACCGCCTGTTGCTGCGCCACGCCTGCGACGCCGACATCACCCTCGATCTGCATTGCGACTTCGACGCGGCAATCCACCTCTACGCCTTGCCGCAACACTGGCCGCAGTGGCAATCGCTGGCGGCGCGCCTGAAAGCCGGGGTGGCGTTGCTGTGCGAAGATTCCGGCGGCAGTTCCTTCGACGAATCCTGCTCTTCGCCCTGGTTACGCCTGGCCAGGGCTTTCCCCGAAGCCGCCATCCCACCGGCCAACCTGGCAACCACGCTGGAGCTTGGCAGCATGGGCGATACCCGGGTCGATCAGGCCCGGGCCAATTGCGAGGCGATCCTGGGCTTTCTCGCCGAGCAGGGGTTCATCAAGGGCACCTGGCCCGTGGCACCGAGCGAGTGCTGTGAGGGCATGCCGTTTGAAGGCACTCAATACCTATTCGCACCGCATCACGGCGTGGTCAGCTTCCTGCGCGATGCCGGTGAATGGGTGGAGCAGGGCGATGCACTGTTTGAAGTGGTCGACCCGCTGAACGACAAGCTCACTACCGTGCGCGCGGGCACCAGTGGCGTGTTGTTCGCGATCGATCGTGGTCGCTATACGCAACCGGGCACCTGGCAGGCGAAAGTGGCGGGGCGCAAGCCGATTCGTGTTGGGAAGTTGATTAACGATTGAGGGGAGATTCATTGCACGCCTCGTGATCGGTGGATGCCCAAGGTGATGAGGTAGCGTTCTTCAGTGGGGTGCTTGACGTCCTTGAAACGGCCAACCACCAGCATCAGTTGGTACTTGTCACCTGCTCGCCAGTAAGCTTTTTCGACGTTTTTTACACCTTGCAATTGGGCACGCCATTGCGGGGTGTCGGCGAATGAGGGGAAGTCCTTGACCCGGATGGGTACCCAGCCAGCGTTGCGCCATTGCTCCTGCAGATCCAGCACAACCTTGAGGGTGTCGTCGAGTAATAGCGGCTCGACTTGCGGAGACATGCGGACACCGTCAATCCGTTCATCGCGTCCAAAACCTACCGTGAAGAAACGGGCCAGCGGAGTCACAAAGCCAAACTCAGGATCTGCGAAGCGCAGACGGGCATCAGACTTGGGAACATTGAACCAGGAGTGCCCTGGTATGACTGGGTCGATTCTTGCGCTGGAGCGCTGGCGCATGGCCTCGTACGGCTCGCCAATCACGAGAGCGATTTCCGGCTCATCCGAAAGTTTTTGAATCGCCGCCAGCGTCAGGAGGGCGGCGACCGCCATTACCAACGCACCACGTCGCGAGCCCACGCGTTGCAACAGGCTCATCGCACGCCACCACCCAGGGCAATATCCCGAATCGACCGCTCAATCTGCTCGCTCTGGTCGCTGTGCAGCAGATCATCAAACTGCTTCGCTGCCCTCAGTACGAAGGCCATGCGCTGATTGATATCGGCCAGGTTGGCAAAGGGGGTGTTGCTGAAACCAATGGTGCGTCCATCATCGATGCGGCGGCACTGACTGGCCAACGTCAATTCGATGGCTTCGGCGGCACCGGACGGAAAACCGACCAGGTAGGAAAGATGATTACTGTACAGCAATGAATTGAATCGCCAGTCGCTGTACATCGCTGGTTGCAGAATATTGACCTGTTCGTGTTTGGCCAGATGCTCAACACTTTCGGCGATGTTACCCGCCTCAATCGCCTCGAAGGCCAGGAGAATTTCCTCATGGTCAATCCCGAACTCTAGAGTTTTCTGCCCGACCGGCCACAGCACGGGATGTTGGCCATGCCCATAAATGTTGCTACGTGAACCCAGACAATCCTTCATCGCCTCCAGCCCCCGCTCCCGGTAGAACACATGCAGCGGATATACATCCAGAAACAGCGTGGTATTCCCCATGGCCAGCATTTCGTACACAAACCGGTACATCCGTTGCGAGTAGGACAAGGGAAGGTCGGCCCCCCAATGGGTGAAGCCCCACACCGGGTTGTCCCGGTTGGCCTCTTCATACTCGCGTTGGCGCTGCTCAAACGCGCGAATGGTCGCGCGCTTTTCCCGCTCACTGGGGCTGAGCAAACCTCTCAATCCTTGTCTGGCGCTGTCCTTCAGTTGCTGTATCGTTTCCTCTTCCGCCTGAATTTTCTCGATCGTGTCGGCCGCGTGCAGCAATCCACAACCCACCTGTTTCGAGGCGAAGGCCGCCAGCCCGGCCCACTGGAAACGCGGGTCGTGGCGCCACAGCTGGGCATAGGCGGCATTGATCGCCTTGTTGCGCGCCTTCGGGTCGGCGATCAGCTTGCCGTTCGGTGCCACGACGTTTTCGACCCGCTGCTGGTAGCCGCGCCAATGGTTTTCGCAGGCCGTTCCTGGCCGTTCGCTGAGCGTCGGTGAGGGTGCCCGCGCCGAAGTGAAACTGGATTGTCGCGGCGTCACCGGGTTGCTGGGGGCCACTGGCGTGGCCTCCTGTTGAGGGGCACTTCTCGCGGCTGGTGGCGCAGCACCCTGTCGGGACTCATAGGTGGCGGTGGTAAACGAGGGGACGAGCCCAGCCTTGCAGGGACAGCCGCTGCGGCTGTCCAGCGAGCCCGCCACCAGGCCCCCGTGACTGCCAAAGAACGCGATGCCACCCTCGATTTCGTAGGTTTCATCATTTTTGCCACAGGACACCGGATCCCCTGCGCGAGCATGGGCGAAGCCAAACATCATGACGCGGGTATCGGCGTCCAGCACCTCGCCACCACAGGTGGTCTTGTCACCCTTGCGAATGAAATATCCCTTTGCCATTGCTTGAACTCCTTGTCTGATGACGATCAAATTGCTCCTGCTCCCGATGGGACGGAGGAGTGGCAAAGTGCCGCGCACAGGGTTCACTACGAGGCTGTCGTGCGTAAATCAGACGTTTCCTTGTCTGCTGTAGTCCGATTCCGCAATCGTGCCAATGTTGGGAGTCGCTCCAACGAAGGTGCTAGGCTCTGTCCTGAATCCTGCGCACGGTGAAGGAAGGTTTATGCTGAAGTTTCTCGCTCTGTTCACGCTGCTGGCATCCGCCACTGTCCACGCTCAACCCGCCCTGCAAACCGATCTGCCGCTCAAGTACATGGAACAGGTCAACCGCGATTCCAGCGGGCAGCCGCTGGTGATTTTTCTCCACGGCTATGGCAGTAACGAGCAGGATCTGTTCGGCATCAAGGATGACTTACCCAGCGAATACAACTACCTGTCGGTGCGGGCGCCGATGGTGATGCAAGAGGGAAGTTACCAGTGGTTTCGCAAGAAAGGCGAAGGTGCCTACAACGGCGAGACAGATGACCTGAAGTCCAGCGGCCAGTTGCTGCTGGAGTTCATCGCACAGGCGACGAACAAATATCACACACAACCGCATAAGGTGTTCCTGGTGGGTTTCAGCCAGGGTGCGATCATGTCCTACGAAGTCGCCCTGCGTCATCCCGAGGCGGTGGGCGGGATTGCCGCGTTGAGCGGGCGGATCCTGCCGGTGCTGCAGTCCGAGCTCAAACCGGATGAAAAGCGCCAGTCGCTGGCGATTTTCATCGGCCATGGCACGGCGGACCAGCGCCTTCCCTTGAGCGATGGCACCGAAGCCAACAGCCTGTTGCAAAGCGTATCACTGGAGCCCGAGTTCCACGCTTACCAAGGTGTTGGCCACAGCATCAGTGCCGAAGAACTGAAGGACTTGAGCGCCTGGCTGCAGCGCCTCAATCCCTGAGGCTTATTTGCCGCTGACGATCTGCTTGATCAGGGTTTCGTGGGCCGCCATGTCGCCGGGGCGGGAGATGACCTGAATCACGGTCATGTGGTTGCCCGATGCCGCCATCAACGTGGTGTTGAGGGTCGTGCCGCCGCCCTGGGTGGCGGTGCTGTCGACCTGGCGCACGCCCAGTCCTGTTGCCTTCAGGGTCAGGCTTTTTTCGCTGAGTTTGTTGTAGTCCGGCAGGGCTTGGTGTTGCGCCGAGTCGAAATCGGCCGCGGTGCCGTCGAGAAACTCGCCGTCGTTGTCCTTGACCTTGACCCCCTCGGGCAGGCTGTTTTGCGCAGCGATCACCACGGTCTTGGTGGTTTCATTGGCGTACATGGTGCCGCTTGCGCCCGTGGGGCTGGCTGGCAACGGGTTGGCGATGAAACCCTTGGGCAGGGTGAAGGTGAACTTGCCGTCGAGCATCGAGACCTTCTGCCCCTGCACCGTCTCTTTGGCGGGGGCCTTGGCCGCCTGCACAGTCAAAGCCCCCAGGCTGGCAGCTGCTGCCAGCAACAGGACAACGGCTTTTTTACTCAACAGTGACATTCGAAAACTCCAGGGATGGTCGCGCGGTGGGGGCGCGATCATCCCATGGAGGTCGTGACGCATTCCAGTGCGGGCTAACGGACGGTCACTCACTCCAAAGAGCAGGCGCCCGCCGTGATCACTCATTTTCATCACCTTCGAATGTCGTGAACGTCTTACCGGGCCTGGTTCTGCGGGAACAGGTTACGGCGAGTCTCTTCGTCGAATTCGGCCTTTAGCACCAGCTTCTCTTTCAGGCCCAGGGCTCGCTGGGCCGCCGGGCGGGCGCTGATTTCGTCAAACAGGCGCTTGACGTTGGGGTAGGCAGCCAAGCCGTTTTCGCCAAGGATGTACGGCGCATAGTTGGCCCAGCCCCAGAGTGCCATGTCGGCGATGCTGTAGCTGTCGCCAGCCAGGTACTGATGGTCGGCCAGACGCTGGTCGAGTGCGCGATAGTGGCGTTCGACTTCCTTGAGATAGCGATTTTTCGCGTAGGGCAGGTCCTCTGGGGCGTGATGCAGGAAGTGCACGGCCTGGCCGGAGAACGGCGACAGGCCGGTGGCAATGAACATCAACCACGACAGCAACTCGGCGTTGCCGGCAGCGCTGCTGGGCAGGAAACGCTCATGCTTTTGCGCCAGGTGCAGCAGGATGGCCTGGGAGTCGAAAACCGTCGCTTCGCCATCGACCAGGGCCGGAACCTTGGCGTTCGGGTTGATCGCGAGGAAGGCTGGCAAGTGTTGCTCGCCCTTGAAGGTGTCGACGCCGATCAACTCATAGGGCGTTTGCAGTTCTTCGAGCAGCAGGGCGACTTTCATCGGGTTAGGCGAAGGATGGAAAAAGAATTTCATGGTGTAGGCCTCAGTCGGGATTGGTTTGGAACTGAGGCTGATGGTGGAGCAAACCTGTTCGATTGACGTACGAGGATGTTGCGCTACTCGTTCGAAATGGTTGAACGTGTTGCCTGGGAAGCGGGTTTCGCCAGCAACCGCCTGGTGACGCCGAGCATGGCTACCGAGACGGCCACGCCAACACCAAAACCCATCATGCCCATGCTGGGCAAGGTCAGCGTGACGACCAGGCAAAAAGCGGAAAATGAATACATACCGGTGGCCGTTGCCCGCAGTAACGCGGCGGTAAACGCCGGGCCTCGGGTTTGCTGGGAGAACACCGCCATCACACTGCCCAGCACCGGGAACACGGCGAGCAGGCCGCTCCAGCGGTCGCCAACGGTGCTCGCGAGCCACGTGACAGCCAGCGTCAGCAAGGCGCCGGCAATCATGCGCAGCAGCAATTTATCGGACTTTGGCGCCGGGCCTGAAACGATCGGCTGCACGGCCGGGAATAAGTGCGGCGCGGCCAGCAGTGCAGTGGCGGCGGCAATCACCGAGAGGGGGAGTGACGGTGGGAGCAACGACAGGACCACGGCAACCAAGGCCCATACCAGGAGCGAGATCGTCAATGCCAGCGGCCATTTTGCGCGTTGCGCGACCTGCGCATAGGTCACGCAGAAGGCAATCATCGCGAACATCGCCGACAGTGCGGCCATGGCCGACTGGGCGGCGAATGCCTGGCCTTGCTCGATGGCAAGGAACAACAGGATAGGTCCGACCACCACCGGCAACCCCGACAACCAACCCGCCACGCTGGGCCCCCAGCGTTTGCCCGCCAGGGAGATCAGTAGCAGAAAGCCAGGAATGACCAGCAATTTGAGCATCAACACGCGCACGTCTCCGACCTGTGTATGGGCGGCAACGTTAGCATCTGGCGGGGTGATTTGCTCTAGTGTTGAACAATTTTTGTATACAAAATGGAGTGCCCGCTGGCTCCTACAAGGAGGACGAGCCGTTCAGCCAATAAAGAAACCCGGTACGACGTGAATCGCACCGGGTGTTTTGCCAGGCGGCGGCGGATCTTCGTGGGTCCCCGCGCCGTCTGTTAAACGCTGTCGTCTTAAGCCCGTTCGAGCGCCAAGGCCACGCCCTGACCACCACCGATGCACAGGGTGGCGAGGCCTTTCTTGGCGTCTCGCTTGATCATTTCATGCAGCAGGGTCACCAGGACGCGGCAGCCCGAGGCACCGATCGGGTGGCCGAGGGCGATAGCACCGCCGTTGACGTTGACCTTGTTCAAGTCCCATTCCAGGTCCTTGGCCACGGCCAGCGATTGTGCGGCGAAGGCTTCGTTGGCTTCGATCAGCTCAAGCTGGTCGATAGACCAGCCAGCCTTGTCCAGGCAGCGGCGAGTGGCCGACACCGGGCCGATGCCCATGATTGCCGGGTCCACGCCAGCGTTGGCGTAAGCAGCAATTTTTGCCAGTACCGGCAAGCCCAGGGCCTTGGCTTTTTCGGCACTCATCAGGATCACGGCCGCGGCGCCGTCGTTGAGCGACGAAGCGTTGCCAGCGGTCACCGAACCGTCCTTCTTGAAGGCCGGCTTGAGTTTGCCCAGGGACTCGGCGGTGGTGCCGGCCCGTGGCTGCTCGTCGGTGGCGAAGGACAGCGGATCGCCCTTGCGCTGTGGGATCAGGATCGGGGTGATTTCATCGACGAAACGCCCGGCTTCGATGGCGGCCACGGCTTTCTGCTGGGAAGCGGCAGCGAAGGCATCCTGCTGCTCGCGGCTGATGTCGTACTTCTGCACCAGATTCTCAGCGGTTATGCCCATGTGGTAATCGTTGAACGCATCCCACAGGCCATCGCTGATCATGGTGTCGACGATTTGTGCGTTACCCATGCGCAGGCCGGTGCGGGCACCGGGCATGACGTAGTTGGCCAGGCTCATGTTTTCCTGGCCGCCAGCGATGATCACCTCGGCGTCGCCGCAGCGGATCGCCTGGGCGCCCAGGTGCAGGGCCTTGAGGCCCGAGCCACAGACCTTGTTCAGGGTCATGGCCGGCACGGCAAACGGCAGGCCTGCCTTGATGGACGCCTGGCGCGCGGGGTTTTGCCCGGCACCGGCGGTCAACACCTGACCCATGATCACTTCATCGACTTCGGCCGGGTCCAGACCAGTTTGTGCCAGCAATTGACGGATCACCGCCGCGCCCAGGTCAACGGCGGAAACATTGGCCAGGGAACCCTGGAAACTGCCGATCGCGGTGCGCGTGGCGGCAACAATGACGACTTCTTGCATGGAATGGTTCCTCACTGGTCAGCGAACTGCATTTCCGGAACGTGGTCCGGGACGATCAGTTTACCAGCGGTTTTGGCGACGATTTCTTCAACGCTGACGCCAGGTGCGCGTTCCTTGAGGACAAATGCGCCATTCTCGATTTCCAGGTAAGCCAGGTCCGTCAGAACGCGCTTGATGCAACCGGCGCCTGTCAGTGGCAGGCTGCATTGGGACAGCAGCTTGGACTCACCGTCCTTGGACGCGTGGGTCATGATGACGATGATGTTGTCTGCGCCAGCCACCAGGTCCATGGCACCGCCCATGCCCTTGACCAGCTTGCCGGGGATCATCCACGAGGCGATGTTGCCTTGCACGTCGACCTCAAAGGCGCCCAGCACGGTCAGGTCAACGTGGCCACCGCGGATCATCGCGAAGGACTCGGCCGAGGAAAAGATCGAGGCGCCGATACGGGCGGTCACGGTTTGCTTGCCGGCGTTGATCATGTCGGCATCGATGGTTTCTTCAGTTGGAAAAGGACCCATGCCCAGCAGGCCGTTTTCCGACTGCAGCATGACTTCCATGCCTTCGGGGATGTAGTTGGCGACCAGGGTCGGAATGCCGATGCCCAGGTTCACGTAGAAGCCGTCCTGCATTTCGCGGGCGACGCGTTGAGCCATTTGTTCGCGGGAAAGTGCCATTGTTGTTATTCCTTCATTCGGTCCGGGGGCAGGGGATCACTTACGTACGGTGCGCTGTTCGATGCGCTTCTCGAACGTGCCGCAGATGATCCGGTCGACGTAGATGCCAGGGGTGTGGATCTGCGACGGCTCCAGCTCGCCGGGTTCGACGATCTCTTCGACTTCAACCACGGTGATCTTGCCGGCGGTGGCAGCCAGCGGGTTGAAGTTCTGTGCGGTGTGGCGATAGATCACGTTACCGAAATGGTCGGCTTTCCAGCCTTTGACGATGGCGAAGTCACCGGTGATGGATTCTTCCATCAGGTACTTGCGGCCATGGAATTCGCGCACTTCCTTGCCGTCGGCGACTGGAGTGCCGACGCCGGTGGCGGTGAAGAAGGCCGGGATGCCGGCACCGCCTGCGCGCATTTTTTCAGCGAGGGTGCCTTGCGGGGTCAGGATGACTTCGATTTCGCCCTTGAGCAGTTGCTCCTCGAACAGCTTGTTTTCGCCGACGTAAGAGGCCACCACTTTGCTGATCTGGCGGTCGGTCAGCAGCACGCCGAGGCCGAAACCGTCGACGCCGCAGTTGTTGGAAACGACGGTGAGGTCGCGAGTGCCTTTGCGCTTGATCTCGTTGATCAGGTTCTCCGGGATCCCGCACAGGCCGAAGCCGCCGGCGATCACGGTCATACCGTCTTCAAGACCGGCCAGGGCTTCCTCGTAGGAACTCACGCGCTTGTCGAAACCTGCCATATGCACCTCTTTTATTCTTTGTGGGCGGCTGGCTAGCCGAATGGGATTGAGTGTCGCGCGACAAGATTCATTTGTTAAGTTGATTTTTAATGTTGATTAATGGATAAAACTCAACAATCTAACGCGTTGGAGACAGTGACCATGACAGTCAAGCAGATCCGCGCCTTCCTGGCTGTGGCCCAAAGCCTCAGTTTTGCCGTGGCCTGCGAGCGCCTGCACCTGTCGCAATCGGCCTTGAGCCTGACCATCAAGGCATTGGAGGAGGGCCTGGGCGGGCGATTGTTCACCCGCAACACACGCAATGTGGCGTTGACCGCAGAAGGCGAAACCCTGGTGCCGCTGGCGCGCCGCCTGATCGCCGATTGGGACAATGCCGAGGATGAGTTGCGCCAGCGCTTCACCTTGCAGCGTGGTCGAGTGACCCTGGCGGCCATGCCCTCGTTTGCCGGCAACCTGCTGCCGCCGATCCTCAAGACATTCCGCGTCCGCTATCCGAAAGTCAACGTCACGGTCAACGACGTGATCAACGAGCAGGTGCTGGAAATGGTTCGCGACCGCCAGGTGGAACTCGGTGTGGCGTTCGAGCCGACCATGAGCTCATCGCTGCAATTCACGCCACTTTACATGGATCGCTTCGTGGCAGTGGTGCCTCAAGACTCACCGCTGGTCGAGCTCGAGGAAATCGACTGGCAGACCTTGCTCGAGGAACCGTTCATTACCTTGCAGCGCCCGTCGACGGTGCGGGTGATGCTGGAAGAGCATTTGCAGGCCCGGGGCATGAAGCTGCCGGTGGAGTTTGAAAGCCATCAACTGGCGACGGTCGGGCGGATGGTTGCCAGTGGGTTGGGCGTGAGCGTGGTTCCGGCCTTGTGTGTGGGTCAGATGCGTGAACTCGGAGCGCATTGCATTACCTTGCGTGACCCGGTGTTGGAGCGGGCCATTGGCGTGCTGACCTTGCAGGGAGGGGAGTTGTCGGCGGCGGCGCAGGCATTATTTGATGTGCTCAAGGCGCAGGATTTCGCAGTGTTATGAAGTGATCTCCGATCTCTGTGGGAGCGAGTCTGCTCGCTCCCACAGGGGATGGGGTGGTGTCAGGGGTTAAGGCGCTGTGCCAGCAAAGGCAGTAGTTGCTCGCAGGACATTTCTATTTTCAGGTCCAGCATGTCATCCGCCCGTGTCTTGCCCAGGTTGATCGCCAGCAGCGGCTTGCCCTGATCCACCACCGCCCGGCACAGGCGAAACGCCGAGTACGCCATCAGCGACGAGCCAACCACCAGCAACCCGGCGGCCTTTTCCACCGTGGCCAGCGCTTTCGCCGCCGTGTGCTGTGCAACGTTCTCACCGAAAAAAACCACGTCCGGTTTCAACCGTTCGCCACTGCAATGCGGGCAGAGCGGAACCTGGAAGCGTGCCTCGAAGGCCGGGTCGAGCAAGGTGTCGCCGTCCGGCGCCTGCACTGCGTCCACGCCTGCGAGGTAGGGGTTTTGGGTTTCCATCAGCTGCTGGATCGAATCGCGCTCGCTGCATCTTGCGCAGTCCAGGCACAGTACCCGGTGCAGGCTGCCGTGAAGTTCGATCACATCATGGCTGCCGGCCTGGTCGTGCAGGGTATCGACGTTCTGCGTGATCAAGCCGCCGATCCGTCCCGTGCTTTGCAAGCGGGCCAGGGTGTCGTGGGCCACGTTCGGTTGCGCCTGGCGCACCCGCGGCCAGCCAAGCATCGCCCGCGCCCAATAGCGCCGCCGGGATTCGGGTGCCGAGAGAAACTCCTGATACATCATGGGCTGGCGGCCACGGCGCACGCCCTGATTGTCACGGTAGTCCGGAATGCCCGACGGGGTACTGATACCGGCACCGGTCAGGACCGCGAACGGCTCGTCGGCGATGAGCTGTTGGAGCTGGTCGAGTTGTTCGTGGATAAGGCTATCGAGCATCTCAATACCCCGCAAACCTGTAGGAGCGAGCACGCTCGCGATGGACGTCAACGATAACACTGGCGGTCTGACGCCCCGCGGTCTTTCGTCTTCAATCGTCGGAACGCCGCCCGGAACATGCTCGCTCCTACAGGGGGGGGGCGTGTTACTTACGTGCCTCCAGAATCAGGTTGAACGGTGTCTCCGTGGCCCGTCGGAATGTGCTGAATCCCGCCTCACTGAACACCTTGCGCAACCGTGCTTCACCTGCTTGTGCGCCAAGGCCCAGGCCGACTTCCTGGGACAGCGAATTGGGCGTGCAGATGAAGGTGGAGGCGGCATAGAACAGCCGGCCGACCGGGGTGATGTTGTCGTCCAGCGAGTCGTTGGCGAACGGCTCCACGAGCAATACCGTGCCATCCGGCTTCAAGGACTCGTACGCGTGCTTGGCCGCGCCCACCGGGTCGCCCATGTCGTGCAGGCAGTCGAAGTAGCAGACCAGGTCATAGTCGTTGCCGGGATAGCTCTTGGCCGTACCCTGGAAGAACCGTGCCCGGCCGGACACGCCACCTTCTTCGGCGCGCTGGGTGGCGACGGTGACGGACGGCGCGTGGTAATCGAAACCAACGAACCGCGAGTTCGGGTACGCCTGGGCCATGATCACCGTCGACGCGCCGTGACCGCAGCCAATGTCGGCGACCTTGGCGCCTTCCTCCAGTTTGGCTACCACACCGTCCAGGGCCGGTAACCACTCGGCGATTAGGTGCGCCTTGTAGCCGGGCCGGAAGAAACGTTCGGTGCCGCTGAACATGCACGGGTGGTGATCGCCCCACGCCAGGGCGCCATCGCCACGCATGGCCTTGACCAGTTTGTCCTTGTCATGAAAAAACGATGCAACTACGCCGATGCCACCCGCCACATAGACCGGCGAGTCTTCGACGGCCAGTGCCAGGGCTTGTTCTTCGGGCAGGCGGAATTGACCGTCGCTGTGTTCCATATAGCCAGAAGCTGCGTGGGCGCTGAGCCATTCGCGCACCAGGCGAGGGTTGCAGCCGGTCTTCTCGGCGAGAGCTTCGGGCTTGACTGGCTGGCTGTCTGCCATGGCCCGGTACAGGCCGAGCTCTTCACCAAGGATGACGTTAGCCAGCATCGCCGCGCCGCCCATGTCGCCTACCAGTTTGCCCATGAAATCGTTGAGTTTGGCCTCGTCCATCACGTGTGCTCCTTTTGCAGGATCAGAGTCCAGTGGCGGTGTTTATCGAGGCGTTCGCCCCTGGGCGGTGGTCGTGGAATGGACAGGACGATCAACTCGTCCTGTGTGGATTAAGTTTAGTTCTCAGGGGCTGTGGCGCCGTCCCAAGCGACGAAAGCCAATGTCCCTGATTGACGCAGCCCCCTGTGGGAGCGAGCAGGCTCGCTCCTACAGAGAGGGTGTTTGGCAGTCCCTATGCATGTATCCCAATGTATCCAGACTGTTTCTCGATACAGTCCCCGCCAATTCAAGGCCACCCCCGAACACAGACCAGATACAAACCTGCGCTGAACTGTGAGGACCATTCGCTCCTGACTCCGATGGGGATCATCATGACAACGCTTGTGCCTCAACCCACTCTCAACGCCGCGCCGGTCGATCGCCTGCGGGTCGATCGCTACACCAATGGCATCATTGGTCCGAGCCAGCCGATGCTCGGCCCGCTGGCCGATGGCGGCACCCTGGTCACCGGAACACCGCCAGGTTGCTGGGGGCCGATGATCACGCCCGCTTTCGAGGGGGGCCATGAAGTGACGCAACCGGTGGCCATCGCCGGGGCGCAAATCGGCGATGCCGTGGCGATCAAGATCAACAGCATGCGCGTCACGTCGCTGGCCACTTCCTCCGGGGTCATGAGCTTTGTCGAGGGGCGCTACAACGGCGATCCGTTCGTCTCCAAGTTCTGCTCCAAATGTGGCACCGAGCATCCGGCCAGCCATGTCGAAGGCATTGGCGAGGACGCGATTCGCTGCAACCACTGTGATGCCGAGGTCAGCGCATTTCGATTCAGCCATGGCTACGTGATCGTCTTTGACGCGCAGAATCAGGTCAGCCTGACGGTCAACCAGGACATCGCCAACCGATTGGCCGGCAATGCCTCTGAGATGTCGGCGCTGCCGGAATTCGCCGCACAGCATTCAATCCTGTCCCTGGCCCGCGCCGATATCCCCGGGGTTGCCGCGCCTATGCGGCCGTTCCTTGGAAACATCGGCACCCTGCCGTCCCGAGACATTCCCGACTCGCACAACTGTGCCGACTTCGGCCAGTACCTGATCAATGCGCCGCACCGTTTCGGCATGACCCGCGAAGAGCTGCACGCGGCCAAGACCGACGGCCACATGGACACCAATTCGGTCCGCGAAGGCTGTGTGTTGATCTGCCCGGTGAAAGTTCCGGGGGCCGGCGTTTACATGGGCGACATGCATGCGCAACAGGGCAACGGCGAGATCGCCGGCCACGCAACCGACTGTTCCGGGGAAACCGAGGTGGTGGTGCAAGTGGTGAAAAACCTGACGCTGGAAGGGCCGATCCTTCTGCAAAACCTTGATGATCTGCCACCGATGGCGCGCCCGATGGATGCCGGGCAGCGCGCTAAAGTCCGGGAGCTGGGAGAGCGCTGGGGCCAGCACGAGATCGAACAGAGTGGCCCGATCACCTTCATCGGCAGCGGCGAGAACCTCAATCTGGCGGTGGAAAACGGCTTGACCCGAGCCGCCACCGTCACCGGCCTGCCTTATGACGAAGTGCTCAATCGCGCCACCATCACCGGCTCCATCGACATCAGTCGCCTGCCAGGCACTGTGCGCGTGACCTTCCTGTGCCCGATGGATGTGCTCGATCGCATGGGCATCGGTCATCTGGTGCGCGAGAAGTACGACCTGGCGTAATGCCTGGATGCGGGTTTGTACCAGAGTGTGTACAGACCCGCTGGCGATACAAGCGTTGCTGTTTTCCGTCGACCCGCCACACAGGCCCGATACATCCCTTCGATTAACTGTGATGACATTCTGACAACCCTTGGGATCGACATCATGCAAACCCCTGTCACATCAGCACAGGCCAGCGTCGGGCTCGGCCTGCGTCGCGGTTTGATCAAAGACCTGCTGGCCGCCCCGGCCGGCCATTTCGACTTTCTTGAAGTCGCGCCGGAAAACTGGATCGGCATCGGCGGCGCCCATGGCCTGGCGTTTCGAACCCTGGCCGAGCGCTACCCGTTATCCTGCCACGGCTTGTCCCTGTCCCTGGGCGGGCCATCGCCGCTGGATGTCGAATTCCTGAAAGAGGTGCGGGTCTTCCTCGATCACCACGACGTGCCGCTGTACAGCGAGCACTTGAGCTACTGCAGCGACGACGGTCACCTGTATGACCTGTTGCCGTTGCCCTTTACCGAAGAGGCGGTGCATCACGTCGCCGCGCGCATCCGTCAGGCCCAGGACATTCTCGGCCGCCGCCTGGCGGTGGAAAACGTCTCCTACTATGCCGCACCGCAGCAGGACATGGACGAGGTGACGTTCACCAACGCCGTGCTGCGTGAAGCCGATTGCGACCTGTTGCTGGACGTCAACAATGTGTACGTCAACTCGATCAACCATGGTTTCGACCCGCGTACGTTCCTGGCCGGGATCGATGCGAATCGTGTCGTGGCCATGCACATCGCCGGGCATTTCGATGAGTCCGACACCTTGAAAATCGACACCCATGGCGCTTCGGTGAAACCGGCGGTGTGGTCGTTCCTGGCCCAGGCCTATTCCCGATTTGGCGCGCAACCGACTTTGCTCGAGCGCGATTTCAACTTTCCGGCGTTTTGCGAACTGGTCGCCGAGTTGCAGACCATTCGCCGGTTGCAAACCGAGGGGGTCAACCGTGGTTAAGCGCACCCTGCAAGAGCAGCAAAACAGTCTGGGGCGCTACGTGCGCGACCCCGAGCGTTACGCGCCACCGCCGGAAATGGACCCGGCGCGGGCCCAGGTATATCGCGACCTGGTGTTCGCCAACTTGTCGTCATTGATCGGCGGCACCTTTCCGGTATTGGTGAAGATTCTCGGCGACACGCAATGGCGGGCGCTGGTGCGGATTTTCCTGCGCGACTACCGAGCCCACACGCCGAAATTCGGCGAAATCGCCCAGGAGTTTGTCGAGTTTCTGGCCTCTGAGCCTGCGGCGCTGGCTGCTGGCCCCTGGCCGCCGTTCATGGTCGAACTGGCGCACTACGAATGGGTGGAAATGGTCCTGCAACAATCCGAAGCCGAGCCGTTGCCCGGCGGCGATGTCGATGGGCTGCTGGATTGTCCGTTGCAGGTTTCGCCATTGGCCTGGCCCTTGGCGTATGCCTGGCCAGTGCAGTTGGTCGGGCCGCATCATCAGCCTGATGCGCCACCGGATCAGCCGACATTGCTGCTGGTGCGTCGGGACCCGGATTTCAGCGTGAAGTTTTCTGAATTGAGCCCGTTGGCGTTTCGGTTGTTGCAGCGTATCGAGGAATTTCCCGGGCAGACCGGACGTGCGCAGTTGCAGGGATTGGCGGCGGAGGCGGGGATGACGGAATCGACGGTGTTTATGGACAGTGGGCTGGGGTTGTTGCGGCAGATGCACGGGGAGGGCGTCGTAGGCGTCGTTGCTTGATGATCGTTCCCACGCTCTGCGTGGGAATGCATCCCGTGACGCTCCGCGTCACCATTGCGCAGGACGCCAGCCTTGTGTTGTTAGCGGAACGCGGAGCGTCCCTGGCGGCATTCCCACGCAGAGCGTGGGAACGATCAGCAGGTGTCACCCACGCAACTTGAGTTCGGCACACAAGCCACCACCCTCGCGATTGCTCAAGGTCAACGATCCCCCGATCGCCAACGCCAGCTGTTGCGCGATGGCCAACCCCAACCCGGTACCGCCAGTGCTGCGGTTGCGCGAATTTTCTACGCGGTAGAACGGCTGCATGACCTGGGCCAGTTCCGCTTCGGCGATGCCCGGGCCGCGGTCCATGACCTTCACCGACACGCTGCCATCGGCTTTCTTCTCAACCAGCAGTTCCGCAGCGCCGGCGAATTTGAGCGCGTTGTCCGTCAGGTTCACCAGCACTCGCCGCAGGGCGTGGGGGCGGGTGTCGATGACGCTGGCGCTTTTGCCGCTCAGTTGCACCTGCTTGCCCATGTCCTGGTAATCGAACACCAGGCTGTCGAGGAACGAGTCCAGGTCGGTGCGTCGACTTTCTTCGGTGGCGCCGTGGACGCTGCGGGCGTACGCCACGCCTTCTCGCACCAGATGTTCCATCTCGCCCAGGTCGTTCCACAGCTTGTCTTTCTCAACTGAGTCGTCCATGAACTCGGCGCGCAGTTTCATCCGGGTGATCGGTGTCTGCAGGTCGTGGGAAATCGCCGCCAACAGTTGCATGCGTTCCTTGAGGTAGGCGGCGATGCGTGCCTGCATGGCATTGAAGGCCTTGGCGGCGTGGGCCACTTCGGTCGGGCCTTTTTCGTCCAGCAGCACCGGGTGGGTGTTGGGGTCGAGGGTGTCCACGGCTTCTGCGAGGCGGGTGAGGGGGCGGATGGCGATCCTCACGGCCAGCCAGGTGCAGGCAATCATCAGCGCCAATTGCCCGAGCAGCACCATGGGCAGCCAGGGCGACAGCGGCACCATCGAGGGCCGCACATCGATGGTCAATGGGCTGCCGTCGGACAGCTTGAGGTGCACCTGGAAGTGCTTCGCAGGCCCGGGAATATCGCTGAAGGTCATCGGGTAGTCCTTGCCGATGGAATTCTTGATCGAGGTCATGGCAATCGGTGCCTCGGGCATGTCCGTGTCCATGGCGGTGCCGGGTGAACCTTCATTGAGCAGATAGCGGTAATTGCGCCGATCCAGTTGCTGCAGCCAACTCGCACGCTCTGGCGCCGGCAGGCGGTCGAGGATGGCGATGGAGGTCGAGACGTCGGTTTCCAGGTTGCCGAGCATGGTGTTTTTCGAGCTTTCATAGCGCTCGTAGTACTGCGCACCGAAGGACAGCGCCTGGGCGAGGATCAGGCCGATCAGGAAGATCAGCGACAGTCGCGAAGCCAGGGTGCGGGGCCAGCGCAGCGACAGGTTCATGCTGGCGCCCCGACGATTTCCACCGGCAGGGAAAACACGTAGCCCTCGCTGCGTACGGTCTTGATGTAGGCCGGCTCGCGGGCGTCGTCCAACAGGCGCTGGCGCAGGCGACTGACCAGCAGGTCGATGGAACGATCGAACAGGTCGGCGTCGCGGCCCTGGGTCAGGTTGAGCAATTGGTCGCGATTGAGCACCCGTTGCGGATGATCGAGGAACACCCGCAGCAACCGATATTCGGCACCGCTGAGGGCGACCATGGTGCCGTCGCCATCGAGCAGGTGCCGGGCGGACGTGTCCAGGCGCCAGCGACCGAAGGCCAGCAAGCGGCTGGATTCGGTCACCACCAGGTTCGGTGGCAACATGCGCGTGCGGCGCAATACGGCGTTGATCCGCGCCAGCAGTTCACGGGCGGCGAAGGGCTTGACCAGGTAGTCGTCGGCGCCCATTTCCAGGCCGATGATGCGGTCGGTTTCGTCGTTGCGCGCGGTGAGCATCAACACCGGCGTGGCCTTGTGTTTGCCGGCGCGCAACTCGCGGCAGAGCATCAGGCCGTCGTCGCCCGGCATCATGATGTCCAGCACGATCAGGTCCACCGGCGTGGATTCAAGGAAGCTGCGCATCTGCCTTCCATCGGCCACGACCGTGGTGCGCAGGCCGTTTTTCTTCAGGTAGTTGCCCACCAGCTCGCGTATCTCGCGGTCATCGTCAACGATGAGAATGTGATCGACGTGCTCCATGGGGACTTGCCTCTGTCAGTGGGGGATATCGCACAGTCTATCGAGCCTTGGCCCGCTCGCCCGCCGTCCTTTGTATTGCAGTGTATCTGTCCTGTCAGCGGATACATACCGAGGCAAAAACGGCCATTTCCAGGGGTTTTGTATCCCTCTGTATCGCGCAGCGGTCCAGATACTTACCGATTTACACGCGCCGGTTCCCGACACATACGGGATACCTCGCAGGCTTCTAATAGGTTCCATCGAGGCAAACCCAAGCGCCTCTACCCACAAACGATGAACCTTGAGGAAACCGCCATGAACACCAAAGCCATCTACGCCGCTTGCCTGTTTGCCGCCCTGAACATATGCACCTTGTCGGCCCGCGCCGAAGCTGATGTTACCCCGATGAGCTACAGCTATGGCTCGCACCTGGACATCAAGAAAGTGCTGTCGCTGAAACAGGACTCTGCGCCTTCCTGCGGTGTGGTGAATGCCCAGTTGACCTACCTGGATTCCCAGAGCAAGACCCAGGTCCTGGACTACCGCAAATTGGCTGACAACTGCAATTCGGACAACTGAGTCCGGCGAACACCCATTGCCCTTTGAAGACAGGAACACAGCCATGAACACCATCAGCCGATTCTTGACCGCTATTGCCTTTTCCGTCGCCGGTGCCGCGGCCCATGCCAACGCCGCAGTAGAGCAAAACGCTTGCGGCAGCAGCACCTGCTTTCAACTGACGCCGGTGGCGCAGAAGGGCGCTGACGCCTTCCTCGCCGAGGACGGCTACAACCGCACGCCTCAGGGGCAAGTGGTGGCAGAAAACGGCGCCAGTCACACGTCTCAGGGCAAGTGGCTGGAAGAACACAACGCGTGAATCCAGAACACCACCGATCCATGTGGGAGTGAGCCTGCTAGCGAAGGCTGAGGGTCAGTCGGCAGCGATTTTGAATGTGCTGACCTCTTCGCGAGCAGGCTCGCTCCCACAGGGGACGGGTGTGAATTGCCCCCCTCTATTTGCAAGGTGATCTCCATGTTACTCATCGCTTTCCTGGGCGGCATATTGACCGTCCTCAGCCCGTGCATCCTGCCGGTCGTTCCCTTCCTGTTCGCCGGGGCCGACCGCACGCGTTCCTCGATCCTGCTGACCCTGGGTGGCATGGCCCTGACGTTTGCCCTGATCTCCAGTCTGGCGGTGGTCAGCAGTGAATGGGTGATCCAGGCCAGCAACACCGGCCGTCATGTGGCACTGATCGTGATGGTGGTGTTCGCCCTGTCGCTGATTTCCGCACGGGTCGGCGACTGGTTGGCGCGTCCATTCGTGGCGCTGGGCAATCGCATCGACCCCAACAGCCGCACAATGTCCGGCCCGCTGAGTTCGATCATGATTGGTGTCGCTACCGGCCTGCTCTGGGCACCCTGCGCCGGGCCGATCCTCGGGGTGATTCTCACCAGCGCAATGCTGCAGGGCGCGAACGCCGGGACCAGTCTGTTGCTGGTGGCCTACGGCCTGGGTAGCGCGTTGTCGTTGGGCACCTTGATCTTCGCCGGTCGTGGCCTGGTCAATCGCTTGAAACCGTCGATCCCGGTCACTGGCTGGTTGCGTCGCGGTGCCGGTGTGGCGGTGTTGGCCGGCGCAGCGGTGATTGCCACCGGAGCAAATGATGTGCTGCTGGCCAACACCTCGTCGCAAGGTATCAGCAGCGTCGAAAAAGGCTTGTTGGAAACCGTGCCGAAAGTCGTCGATTACTTCGTCAGCAAGGTCAAGGCCGAGTCCATGGACAACGCCCAAGGCGCGATGCCGTCGCTGGCCGGTGCGGTGGAGTGGATCAACTCGCCAGCGCTGACCAACGAATCGCTCAAGGGCAAAGTGGTGCTGGTGGACTTCTGGACCTTCGACTGCATCAACTGCAAGCACACCCTGCCGTACGTCAAGGACTGGGCGAAGAAGTATGAGAAAGACGGCCTGGTGGTTATCGGTGTGCACACCCCGGAGTACGGGTTCGAACGCATCATCGACAACGTCCGGGACAAGGTGAAGGAATACGGCATCACCTACCCGGTAGCGATCGACAACAACTATGCGATCTGGCGCAACTTCGACAACCAGTACTGGCCTGCCCACTACCTGATCGATGCGAAGGGCCAGGTGCGGTACACGCACTTTGGTGAAGGTAGTTATGACACTCAGGAGAAGATGATCCAGCAATTGCTTGAAGAGGCGAAGACCGCTGTTCCAGCGGCTTGAAGTCAAAAGATCGCAGCCTGCGGCAGCTCCTACAGAGTATGCGTTCACTGTAGGAGCTGCCGCAGGCTGCGATCTTTTTGCGATATCAATGGCTCACCTCACCGTGAGCCATTGATCGATTGCCCTGACTACGCCGCCACGCCGCCGGCGGCGCGCCATACTCACGGCGAAACGCGCGACTGAATGCCGTGTCGGTCTGGTACCCCACCTCTTCGGCGATGCGCATCAACGAGCTGTTACTGCTGCGTAACAGGTTGGCCGCCAGCAACATCCGCCATTGCGTCAGGTATTGCATCGGCGTGACCCCCACCAGTTGCGCAAAGCGTTCTGCCAGGACCGATCTAGAGGTGCCGGCGGTGCGCGCCAGCTCATCCAGCGTCCAGGCGTGGCAGGGTTTCTTGTGCAAGGCGTTGAGGGCCGCGCCGACGATCCGGTCGCTTACACCGGCCAGCCACCCGGTCCGCCCCTCGCCATGTTCGTGCATGTACAGGCGCAGTACTTCGATGAAGAGCACCTCGGCCAGTTTCGCCAGCACACCTTCGCCGCCGGGCCTTGGCGATCGCGCTTCGGCCAGGGCATAACGGACCGAAGATTCCAGCCAGATGCCGGCGTTCGAACCGCGCACATTGACCCTGACCACCGGCGGCAGACCTGCCAGCAACATGCCGGCCAAACGCGTGTCGCAGGCCAGGTAGCCGCACACCAGGCGTGTCACTGCACCACCACCGCCATAACTCAACTGCCGCGGGCGCCGCGCCAGCACCTCGTCGAGCCGCGCACCGCTGGCGGGCGTCAAACCCGGTCTGGAACTCATGCGATGGGCATGGCCCTGGGGGAATATCACCACGTCGCCGGGGTTGAGCAGCAGCGGAGGATCATCGCCCAGTTCGACGTAGCACTCGCCTTCGGTGATCAAGTGGAAGATCACCACCCGTTCGGCGCCGGGTTCCAGGAACGGTGCCGCCGTGTCGGCGCTCGGCGACTGATAGCACCAGGGGGCGGTGAACCTGGCGTTGATGAAAATCGCGCCGACCAGGCGGACGACGCGCAGGGTCTGTGACAGGGCGTCCATGGGCGTTTTCCCGTGCGGGAGTTTCTGATTGTGAGCGCGTCACGGCCCAAGGTGAATTCTCCGGACGATCGGGCAGTGTTGGCCGACGATCGGACAGGACGCCGATCAGCGACGGAGAGATAGTTTGCACACAGGGCCACCTGGCTCTGTCATCAATAAGAAAAAGTGAGGTTGCCATGCCCAAGTTCGTCATTGAACGCGAGATTCCAGGCGCCGGAGCACTGTCAGAAAGGGATTTGAAAGCTGTCTCGCAAAAATCCTGCAAGGTGTTGCGCGATTTGCCAGACCTGCAATGGCTGCAGAGTTATGTCACAGGCGACAAACTGTATTGCGTGTACATCGCGCCAAACGAGGAACTCATCAGGGAGCATGCCCGGCAGGGCGGTTTCCCGGCTAATCGCATTTCCCAGGTCATGAACATCATCGACCCCACCACGGCTGAGTGAGCGTGTGCCCGATCCTGTTCCAAACCAGAGATTGCCTCCATGAGTACACCCATTGATCTTACTGCCTTGAAAACCCGCCAAATGGCCGCGTGGGCCAGTGGCGACTATGCCGTGATCGGCACTACCTTGCAGATCGTCGGTGAGCAACTGGCCGAGGCCTGCGACCTGTTGTGTGATGAACAGGTGCTGGACGTTGCCGCCGGCAATGGCAATGCGACCCTTGCCGCCGCGCGTCGCGGTTGCCGGGTGGTGTCCACCGACTATGTGGCTGCATTGCTCGAGCGTGGCGAAGACCGTGCCCGTGCGGAACGCCTGAACGTGACCTTCCAGGTGGCTGACGCCGAAGCGTTGCCTTTCGCCGATGCCAGTTTTGACGCCGTGCTTTCAACCTTCGGTGTGATGTTCGCGCCCGATCAGGACAAGGCCGCTTCGGAGCTGGCGCGAGTGTGTCGCCCGGGTGGCCGGATCGGCCTGGCCAACTGGACGCCGGAAGGTTTCGTCGGCCAGATGTTCAAGACCCTCGGCCGGCACATGCCACCACCGCCCGGTGCGCAACCGCCCTCGCAGTGGGGCACTGAAGCCTGGCTGCACAAGCACTTTGACGAGCGCGACTTCCTGGTGCAGGTGACGCGCCGGACCTTCAACTTCCGCTATCGCTCGGCCGAGCATTTCATCGATACCTTCCGCAGCTGGTACGGTCCGATCCACAAGGCCTTCGCGGCGCTGCCCCCTGATGGCGCCAAGGCCCTGGAAGACGACCTGACCGAACTGCTCAACCGCCTGAACCGGGCGGGCGACAGGTCGATGGTGGTGCCCAGTGAATACCTGGAGGTGGTCATCACCAGGCGTTGAAGCTGCAGGAGCCGGCTTGCCCGGCTCCTACGGGGCGATACACCGGGCGGTCATTCATCCAGCCGCTCGGTGTACACCACCCACACACTGCAGGGCATTTTGTATAGCAGATGCTCCACCGTGCTGCCGATCAGGCGCCCCATGCCGCGATGGCCGAGACGGCCCATGACGATTACGTCGACATTGAACGCATCGGCAAAGCGGGTCAGAACCTTGGCCGGGTTGCCCATGATCATGTGCCGTTGCGCTTCGGCGATGCCATTGCGTTGGGCCAGTTCGTTGAAGGCTTCCAGCTGCGCGTCATACAGCGTCTTGTGCTTGGTCGAGGAAAAAAACGCCGAGCCGTTGTCAAAGCCGAACTCGTCCGAACTGATGGACGAGAGGTCGTAGGCGTAGACCACATCAAGTTCGGCGTTGCACGCAGTCGCCAGTTTCGTGGCTTCGTGCAGGATGCGGTCGTTGAAAGTCTTGTAGTGATCATCACGATGGAAGGGGTCGATGGCTGCGACCACTTTGCGCGGTAGCGCGTTGATCGCGTGGCTGACGAAGTGTAACGGCACCGGACACTCACGCAGCAAATGCACATCCAGCGGGGTGAAGATCAGCCGCGATAGCAACGACTGGTGCTCCAGCGCCTTGATCAGCACGTCCATCGGCTGTTCCTTGAGGTGAATCAGGATTTCCTCCAGCGGGTTTTGCACCCACGTTACTTCCGTTGTGACGGTTACGCCGATTTTGCGCAAGGGCCGGGCCTGGTCTTCCAGCCACTGACGGTGGCGATCGACGTAACCCAGGCGCATCTGTTCCAGCGCCTTCTCATTGACCATGCCAGCCGTGGCGAGGCCTTCCAGATAGTCGAAGGCCACGATATGCAGCGCCGCGCCCTCCGCCTTGGCCAACGCCGCCGCCCGGTCGAAGGCGGGGCTGTGTTCCATCAGCGGCGAAGTCACCAGCATGAAGCGAGATTGACCCGACATGACAAACCTCCCGTTGGATAGAGACGACGGTTGTTTGGCTTGGCTTCAATCCTTGAGTATTGACCATGATGGGTGGGGGTGTAGTGGATCAAGTTAACAGACCTCTTGATCTTCTTGCGTCCTTACGCCCTGAGTTTGTCCGTCAACGCCTGTGGGAGATTGTTGTCTGAGTACATATCCGTTGCTGCGGTAACGGCCACTTATGGTTTCGCCCTTACGGCGACTCCCTTTTTCAAACGCCGGAGTGCCGGCCCAGCAAAAAGGAAGCAAAAGGCTTTGCCCCACCACTCGGTGCC
>NZ_JBXAHO010000034.1:0-69770 GCF_058795195.1 Pseudomonas sp. GW823-FHT06B06
CAGGGGCAAGAGCCCTTGGTTACTTAGGGCCGGGCGGCGTTCCGTTTTTCCAAGTGACTCGCCGTAAGGGCGAAACCCTAGGTGGCCGTTACCGCAGCAACGGATATACACCCAATCCAAATACCCCAACCTAAAATCAGGGCGCACCAAAGTACGGTCGGATCCCGCGGTCGCGAAAATACCGTTCGATCACCTTCGGGTCCGAACAGGTTTCGGCAATCGCCACGTATGTATCCGGCCGTAGCAGGTAGAACCCGTTGCGCCCAAGGCCGGCCGTTTCGAATGCCGGGCGCCAGCTGAACACATGCAGCGGCAGATGGTGCTCGTGGCACCAGGCGATCATCTCGTCGCTGGTGTCGCCATACACATGCACCTGCCAGGTCGGGCATTTGAGCGATTCAAAATTGTCACCTTCACCGTCGTGCGCCCAGGGCAGGCGGTCGCCACCATGCACCTGCCCGGCAACGCCTGTGCTCAAGGGCATGGCGCGATAGTTCAGGGTGATTTGCGACACGGTGCGGAACAGGAATTCGCGGGTGGTTTCGAACGAGGCCATTTTCGGAATCAGCAAGGGCGCCAGCCGCGTGCGCAACACATCCGCCATGGGCCCCTCGGCGGTAACGAACGTGAACACCCGGTCGGTGGTGGCCACCAGTTTGCGGGCGAAGGCGATGCGTTCGGTTTCGTAGGTGTCGAGTAATTTCGCCTCGGCGCCGCCGCTCAGTACCGCCGCGAGTTTCCAGGCCAGGTTGATGGCATCGCCAATCCCGGTGTTCATGCCCTGGCCTCCCGCGGGGCTGTGCACGTGGGCGGCATCGCCCAACAGGAAGGCGCGTGCGCTGCGAAAGTGATCCGCCACCCGATGATGCACGCGGTAGGTCGAGAACCAGTTCAGTTGTTCGACCTTGACCTGCATATGCTCGATGGCCCGACTGCTCACGTCGTCAAATTGCAGGGTTTGCGCCTGTTCGGCGCGTTCGTCGCGCACGGTGCCGATCAAGCGTGCCCGGCCGCTGCCAGCCAGTGGGAATACCGCGAGGAAATCTGCCTCATCCAGGTCCACATGCAGTTCGCCATTGAACGCCGGGCCGCTGGCGTGCACGTCGGCGACGTAGAAAACCTGCTGGTAGGTGCCGCCTGGAAAACCGGTGTCCAGGGTCTTGCGAACGATCGAACGGGCGCCGTCGCAACCGGCCAGGTAGCAGGCCTGGCAGGTTTCCTGTTGGCCGTCGGGCAAGCGCAGCGTGGCGCTGATGCCGTCATCGGTTTGCTCGAAACCTTCGAGCTCGGTGTTGCGTTCCACCGTGATGCCGAAGGTTTGCAGGCGATCGATCAGCAGCCGTTCGTGTTCGTCCTGCGGGAATATTTCGAGGAAGGCGTAGGGCGTCAGGCCTTCACCGACGCGGTTCAACGGCAGGCGCGCCACGGGCTGGCCTTTTACCCAGAAATTGGCGGCCGCGACCTGATGACCGTCGCGTACGATGGCGTCGGCCAGGTCCAGCTGGCGATACAGCTCCAGCGTGCGCGCCTGCACCGCCAGTGCCCGTGAAGTGGTGCCCGGTGCAGAAGTCTTGTCGACGATCCGCACGCGAACCCCCAGTTTGCTCAGCCATAGCGCCAGCACCAACCCCGTCGGGCCGGCGCCGATGATCAACACATCGCTACGCTGCATGACCCCGTCCTCTTGCCGTGTGCTGCAAGTATGGTCCAGCCTTGCGCAGCGGCCAGCGTTTTTCATCGGCACCTGAGGAACAGCCGGGTTCGCGCCACGGTCATAGCCTGCGCCATGCATTGATCGTATGGTTAACCCGGTTCAACGAACGCCCTGGAGCAACATGCAAGCCCATCGATTGATCATGAGCATCACCGCGTTACTGGTGGTGGCCGGTTGCAGCAGTCAGCGACCCCAGGAAACCGCGGCGCGCAAGCCCGCCGAGGTCAAGGCGCAAATCGTGCGCTTGCTGCCGGCCAAAACCGTCGATCGCCAAGGGTGGGCCACGGACATCTACGCCGCGTTTGCTGCGCAGAACATCGCACCGACCACGCAAAACCTCTGTTCGGTGCTGGCGGTCACCGAGCAGGAGTCGACTTTCCAGGTGGATCCCGGCGTGCCAGGGCTGGGCAAGATCGCCCGGGATGAGATCGATCGCCGGGCGGCCAAGGCGCATATCCCCCAACTGTTGGTCAGCGGTGCACTGCGGGTGAGTTCGCCCAACGGTAAAACCTACAGCGACCGGCTGAACGCCGCCCGCAGCGAAAAGGAACTGAGCGCGATTTTCGATGACTTCATTGGCATGGTGCCCATGGGCAAGACCCTGTTCGCAGGCTTCAACCCGGTGCACACCGGCGGGCCGATGCAGGTCAGCATCGACTTTGCCGAACAGCAGGCCAAAAGCTATCCGTATCCGGTGGAAGGCTCGATACGGCGTGAAGTCTTTACCCGCCGTGGCGGCATGTACTTCGGCATCGCGCATCTGCTCGGTTATCCGGCGAGCTACAAGCAGCCGTTGTACCGCTTCGCCGATTTCAATGCCGGTTGGTACGCCAGTCGCAATGCTGGCTTCCAGAACGCCGTGAGCCGGGCCTCGGGCATCCCGCTCGCGCTGGATGGCGACCTGGTCCGCTACGGTTCGATCATGCCTGGCACCACGGAGCTGGCGGTGCGCACCTTGGGCAAGCAGTTGGGCATGCGCAATCCGACGATCAGGGATCAACTGGAGGAGGGCAACACGCTGGCGTTCGAGGACAGCGAGCTCTATCAGCGGGTTTTCGCCTTGGCTGAACAGGCCGAAGGTCGTTCCCTGCCGCGCGCGGTACTGCCGGGGATCGTGCTGCAAAGCCCGAAAATCACCCGCAAGCTCACCACTGCCTGGTTTGCCAAGCGCGTCGATGAGCGTTACAAGCGCTGCATGGCGCGGGCAGGCTGAAGATATTGGCGAACGTCCACACGCTGTATGACTTTCGAGTTTTAACAGGCATGAAAAAGCCCGGCTGATCAGGCCGGGCTTTTTGTGGGTGCGGTGAAGCGAAGGGGTCAGGCGACAGTGTTGCCTTGCAGGCGGTCGGAGCCATCGGCGGCGACGGTGTTGCCTTGCAGACGGTCGGAGCCATCGGCGGCGACGGTGTTGCCTTGCAGACGGTCGGAACCATCGGCGGCGACGGTGTTGCCTTGCAGACGGTCGGAGCCATCGGCGGCGACGGTGTTGCCTTGCAGACGGTCGGAACCATCGGCGGCGACGGTGTTGCCTTGCAGGCGATCCGAACCATCGGCAGCCACGCGATTCTCGATCAAGCGATCCGAACCACCCTCGGCCACCCGGCTTTCAATCAGACGATCCGAGCCACCTTCAGCCACGACAGGCTGAACAGAGGTAGCGGCAAAAGCGTTAACTGCGAAAACCGAGAAAGCAATGCTGAGGAGAGTTTGGCGTTTCATGATCGTGTGCTCCGGGGTGTAGTTGTTTGGTATGGAGCTGATGTTACGCCGTGGATTTTTTTAGAGAACTTCATTGACGTGATGGTGAACATCGACGCTATTGATAGGGGCGGTGCGGTACCGTTCGTGGGCGTGATGGTGCAGTCGTCGGACGCTCGGGTCGTGGTCGATGGCGCCTTCTACACTGGATAGCTGGTGCTGATCGCGGCCAACCAGGAGGTATGTATGTATCAACTCTACGGACACCAGAACTCGGGCGCGGCTGCGATCGAGGCCGCCCTGGAGCTGTGTGAGATCGCCTATCGCTTCATTGATGTCGAAACGTCCCCGCAGGCGGCCCAGGCACTGGAGAAGCTCAATCCGCTCAAGCAGATTCCGACGCTGCAACTGCCCGACGGCAGTGTCCTCACGGAGAGCGCGGCGATCCTGATTCATCTCGGGCTGACATTTCCCGAGTCGAACCTGTTGCCGGCTGACCCTGCCGAGCGTGACCAAGCCATTCGGGGCCTGGCGTTCATCGTCAGCAATTGTTATGCGGCCATCGGCATCATCGATTACCCGGAACGCTGGCTGGCCAATGCGGATGAAGCCTCGCGGCAAAACCTCATGGCCGGTACCCGGCAGCGCTTGCATTGGAGCTGGGAAGTGTTTGCCGACCAGTTTTCCGCTGAGCTGTACCTGGGTGAAGAGGCTCCGGGCGCGCTGGATGTGCTGGCGGCCGTGGTCACACGCTGGGGCGGCAGCCGCGAGCATTTGCGCCGAACCCGGCCGGGCTTTTCCGCCTGGCTGGAACGCATTGACCGGCATCCGATATTGGCGCCGGTCTTTGCCAGGCATTGGCCTGCCTGATCACCACAAATTAATAATGTGGGGGGATTTGCAGTGTACCCGTACTATTCGCCGCGAATGTACTGCTCCAGCTGGCGAATCAACTCGGCCTGTTCGGCGATGGCTTCCTTGACCAGGTCGCCGATCGACAGCAGGCCGATCAACTTGCCGTTTTCCACCACCGGCAGGTGGCGCAGGCGTCTGTCGGACATGATGCCCAGGCAGGTGTCGACGGTTTGATGGGTGTCCACGGTGATGACGGGCGATACCATGATGTCGCGTACCGGCGTGCCCACGGAGGAGCGGCCATGCAGCACCAGTTTGCGCGCGTAGTCGCGTTCACTGATGATGCCCAGCACCTCGTCATTCTCTACCACCAGCAAGGCACCGACGTTTTTTTCGGCCATCTTCATCAGCGCTTCGAGCACCATGTGATCAGGTTTGATCTGGTGCACTTCCTGGTTCTTCTGATCTTTCAACTTGAGCAGTTGCGCGACGGTTTTCATGGCGGTTTTCCGGGTGTTGTCGTTGTCCTTGAAGAATCGTAGACCCAGGCGTTCAGGGCAAGGGCAAAAGCGGCAGATAGCACACAAAAAACGTCATTCGGCGGATTTTTTCCGAACCCGAAAAAATCGCAGCCTTTGTAGGAGCTGCCGCAGGCTGCGATCTTTTGATCTTGCTCCTGTAAATCAAAATCAAAAGATCGCAGCCTGCGGCAGCTCCTACAGGTGTGGATGACGCGTAGAATTACTCGCTTGAACAAAATCCGAGGTCTGCAGTGGTGGATTTACCCCAGGGCTTCGTCCTGACCCGGCATTGGCGCGACACGCCGGCGGGCACCGAAGTCGAGTTCTGGCTGGCGACCGATAGTGGTCCCCGGCGCATCCGCCTGCCGCATCAGCCGTCGGTGGCGTTCATCCCGGCCGATCAGCGCGGGCAGGCCGAGGCGCTGTTGCGCGACGAAAAAAACGTCGAGCTCAAGCCCCTGGCCCTGCAGGACTTTGAACATCGCCCGGTGCTCGGCCTGTATTGCCAGCAGCACGGGCAACTGATGCGCCTGGAAACCGCACTGCGCAGGGCGGGCGTCGAGGTGTACGAGGCCGATGTGCGCCCGCCGGAGCGCTACATGATGGAGCGGTTCATCACCGCGCCAGTACGCTTTGGCGGCACGCCGGGGGGCGATGGCCTGCTGCTCGAGGCGCAGATGAAACCCGATCCCGACTACCGTCCCAGCCTGAAACTGGTGTCCCTGGACATTGAAACCACCGCCCAGGCCGAGTTGTATTCCATTGCTCTTGAAGGTTGCGGCGAGCGTCAGGTGTATATGCTCGGCCCGCCCAATGGCGACCACGGCGCGGTGGATTTCCAGCTCGAATACTGCGAATCGCGAACCCTGCTGCTCAAGAAGCTCAATGAATGGTTTGCCCGCCACGACCCTGACGCGATCATTGGCTGGAACGTCGTGCAGTTCGACCTGCGGGTCTTGCATGAACACGCCCGGCGCCTGGCCGTGCCGCTGAAACTGGGGCGAGGCGGCGAGGAAATGCAATGGCGCGAACACGGCAGCGGCAATCATTACTTTGCATCCGCCGCCGGCCGGCTGATCATCGACGGCATCGAGTCCCTGCGCTCGGCGACCTGGAGCTTCCCATCGTTCAGCCTGGAAAACGTCGCGCAAACCCTGCTGGGCGAAGGCAAGTCGATTGATAACCCGTACCAGCGCATGGATGAAATCAACCGCATGTTCGCCGAGGACAAGCCGGCGCTGGCCAAGTACAACCTCAAGGACTGCGAGCTGGTCACGCGGATCTTCGCCAAGACCGAGCTGCTCAAGTTCCTGCTGGAGCGGGCCAGTGTCACCGGGTTGCCAGCCGATCGCATGGGCGGATCGGTGGCGGCGTTCACCCACCTCTACATGCCGTTGATGCATCGCCAGGGCTTCGTTGCGCCAAACCTGGGCAGCAAGCCGGCACAAGCGAGCCCTGGCGGATTTGTCATGGACTCGCGACCGGGGTTGTACGAGTCGGTGCTGGTGTTCGACTACAAGAGCCTCTATCCGTCGATCATCCGTACCTTCCTCATCGACCCGGTAGGCTTGATCGAAGGGCTCAAGCACCCCGATGACCAGGACTCGGTACCGGGTTTTCGCGGGGCGCGGTTTTCCCGCACCCGGCATTGCCTGCCCGCCATTGTCGCCCGGGTCGCCGAAGGCCGGGAAACCGCCAAGCGTGAGCACAATGCGCCGCTGTCCCAGGCGCTGAAGATCATCATGAACGCGTTCTACGGCGTGCTCGGTTCCAGTGGCTGCCGCTTCTTCGACACGCGCTTGGCGTCATCGATTACCTTGCGTGGCCACGAGATCATGCTGCGCACCCGAAAGCTGATCGAAAACCAGGGCCATACGGTGATCTACGGCGACACCGACTCGACCTTCGTCTGGCTGCGCCGCGCCCACGGCCAGCAGGAGGCCGCGCAGATCGGCCGCGCGCTGGTCGACCACGTCAACCAGTGGTGGCGTGAGCACGTGCGTGAAGAGTACGGCCTGGAGAGCGTGCTGGAGCTGCAATTCGAAACCCACTACAAACGCTTCCTGATGCCGACCATTCGCGGCGCGGAGGAGGGCAGCAAGAAGCGATACGCCGGATTGGTCACGCGCGCCAATGGCAGCGACGAAATGGTCTACAAGGGCCTGGAAACCGTGCGCACCGACTGGTCGCTGCTGGCCAGGCAATTCCAGCAGGAGCTGTATTCACTGATCTTCCACCGCAAACCCTATCAGGACTACGTGCGCGAGTATGTGCGCAAGACCCTGGCCGGTGAGTTCGACGACCGCCTGATCTACCGCAAGCGCCTGCGCCGCACGCTGGACGACTACCAGCGCAACGTCCCGCCCCATGTACGGGCGGCGCGGATTGCCGACGATTACAACGATCGCCAAGGCCGCCCGCGGCAGTACCAGAATGGCGGCTGGATCAGCTACGTCATCACTGTCGCCGGCCCCGAGCCGCTGGAGATCCGCAGTGCCCCCATCGACTACGACCACTACATCACCCGGCAACTGCAACCGGTGGCAGACGCTATCCTGCCGTTTGTCGATGACGATTTCTCAACCCTGGTGGGGGGGCAACTGGGCTTGTTTTGAGTCCATCAGCGACAGGGTCCAGTCATCCAGAATGCCGTGAAAGTATTGGTTCAAGGCTTGATGAAAGAGACTGTCGTCGTCCGCGACCTGGGCGAACAAGGTCATCGAGGAGCGAAATTTCAGGTCGTCGGGGTGGCCGAATATCGCTGCCACCGAGCGCTGCTGGATGTTCAGCACCTGTTGGGTACACGTGCGCAGCCGGACACCCAGCAGCGGGTGTTCAAGGTAGGCCTGCGCTTCTTCCCGGGAACGGATCGCGAAGCGCCGGGACATTTCGCTGTCACCCAACCCGGCGAACTGCGGGAAAACGAACCACATCCAGTGACTGCGCTTGTGGCCGGCTTCGAGTTCGGCCTGGACCCGGTCGAACACCGGGTTCTGCGCCTGGACGAAGCGTTGCAGGTTAAAGGCGTCCGGTTGATCGGTGCTTCTCATGTCGAAGCCCTCTGACACCGCGATGGCTTAGACCATGGCCAACCGCTGCTTGCGTTTGGGCGCCTGAAACGCTTGGTCCAGCGCCTCCAGATCCCCAGCCTCCAGCTTCAACTGCGCCGCTTGCGCATTGAGCCGCACGTGTTCGGGGCGGACGGCCTTGGGGATGGCGATCACGCCGTCCTGGCGCAGCAGCCAGGCCAGGGAAACCTGGGCAGGCGTGGCGTCGTGGCGGGCAGCTACTTGTTTGAGCGTAGCATTGGCCAGCATTTTCCCTGCCTGGCCGATCGGACAGTAAGCCATGACCGGCATGCGTTGCTCCTTGCACCAGGGCAATAGATCAAATTCTATGCCACGTTCCTCCAGGTTGTAGAGCACTTGATTGGTGGCACAGCCCTCTGTCGAGAGCTCTTGCAGGTCGTCGAGATCAAAGTTGGACACGCCCCAACGGCCTATCTTGCCGGCTTCACGCAGGCGTTCGAAGGCTTCTACCGTTTCTTCCAGGGGATACTGGCCGCGCCAGTGCAACAGGTACAGGTCGATGGAATCGGTCTTCAGACGTCGCAGGCTGCGCTCGCACGCCTGGGGAATGCCCTGGCGACTGGCGTTGTGCGGGTAGACCTTGCTGACGAGGAAGACCTGGTCGCGCTGGCCGGCGATGGCGTCGCCCACCACTTGCTCGGCACCGCCTTCGCCATACATTTCGGCGGTGTCGATCAGGGTCATGCCCAAGTCGATGCCCAGGCGCAGGGCGGCGACCTCCTCTTGATGGCGGGCAGGGTCCTCGCCCATTTGCCAGGTGCCCTGGCCGATGACCGGTACCCGGGTGCCGGCCAATTGCTGGGTACGCATGCTTTGCTCCTTCTGGTCATTATTTCTGTTGGCATCAGGATAGCCCCTCGGGTTCCATCCGGGTGGCTGTAGGAGCGAGCATGTCGAATCGTCGCACCGTCGCGATGGACGTCAACGATGACGTGGGAAACCTGACATCCCCACGGCGCTCTCAGGTTCATCGTCGGAACGCCGCCCGGAGCAGGCTCGCTCCCACAGGTGCCGGTGATCGATTGGCGACGCTCGTCACCGCACTTTTGCGCAACTTGCGGCTCTATCCCTTGCCAGCCGACGGCGATCCCCCCGTCGGCCCATGCCAAGTTCATCACCCATGGCTCGAGTTTCACCCCACATCATTCGCTCAATCGGCCTGCTACTGGGTGGCCTGTCGCTGTTGCTGGCCAGCGGTTGCAGTCATCAACCAGGCAACGACCTGTTCACCCAGATACGCGATGCCAAACCCCAGGAGTTCCTGCAGACCAGTGTCGACCGCATGGCGACGCTGGCCATGCGCGACAACCTCGACAGCCTTTACCTGCTGATGGGCAAGCTGTACCTGCGCAACCCCGAGGAGTTGAAGAAATCCGGCTTCCTCGATGCCCGGACCGCGGGCAAACAGGTGCGCATGGCCATTGAGCAGCAGCAGCCGTTGCCTACGCTTGGGGGCAAGAAGGACCTGGCAGCGCTGCGGTTTGCCATGAGCCCGGAGTTTCTCGGCGATCGCGTCGGTGCGTTCATCTATGCCATTGGCAGCATGCTGGTCACCGCCCACGGCAATCGCCTGGAGTTCTACATGACGGACGCGATCAACCCGACGTTCGTCAGCAACGCCGCGCGCAACATTGAAATCGCCACCTGGATTCTCAGCCAGCGGCAGACCAAGGACGGCCAGCCCATGCTGTTCTCCAACGAAATCTCGGAGGAGGGCAGCAACCTGAGTTTCGCCGTGGAGTTTGGCAAGATCGTCGCGCGGCTGGATCTTTTGACCCAGATGCTCGACGAGCGCTATCGGCGGATCGGCTTGAATTATGCCCAGAGCCTGCTGTTCCTGAATTTTCTGCCGGTGCAATGACTGTTCCGCTCGGCGTCGCGACGAATGACCACCTGAGCTGCCGCAGGCTGCGATCTTTTGATCTTGTTTTGAAGATCAAAAGATCGCAGCCTGCGGCAGCTCCTACAGGGCGGAATGCAGGATGCAAACAGGGCGGGATGCCAACAGGGCATAAAGATAGATCGCATCGATATAACTGGTTATAAGAAATATCGCTATGCTGCGGGCCAGTTATTTCCTGCAGTTTTTGTGGATGTCTCAATGGATTTGTTGAATATCGGGTTGGTCGTGGCCGGGCTGGTGGTCGGCTTTATCGTCGGCATGACCGGCGTGGGTGGCGGTTCATTGATGACGCCCATCCTGCTGTGGTTCGGCATCAACCCGGCCACCGCGGTCGGCACCGATTTGCTGTACGCGGCCATCACCAAGTCCAGTGGCGTGCTGGTCCACAGGAAGAACAACAATATCGACTGGTCGATCACCGGATGGTTGACCCTCGGCAGCGTGCCCGCGGTGATGTTGACGTTGTGGTTCCTCAGCAGCCTGAACGAAGCACCCGACGCGATGAACGCGATCATCAAGCAGGCCTTGGGTTTTGTCCTGTTCGCCACGGCGCTGGCGATCCTGTTCAAGAAGCGCCTGCTCGACTTCGCCCACAAGCGCGCCGGAGGCAACTACAAGCCCAGCGGCTCGCGCCTGAATGTCCTGACCGTAATCACCGGCCTGGTGCTGGGCACCATGGTCGCGCTGACCTCGATCGGCGCGGGAGCCCTGGGCACCGTGGCGTTGTTTATCCTCTATCCGTTGTTGCCGACCCGCCGCCTGGTCGGCACGGAAATCGCCCACGCCGTGCCCCTGACCCTGGTCGCCGGCCTTGGCCATGCGAGCATGGGCAATATGGACTGGCACGTGCTCGGTTACTTGCTGGTCGGTTCGTTGCCGGGGATTTACCTGGGCAGCCACCTGACCGGGCGCATCTCCGATGAATGGTTGCGCCCTTGCCTGGCGACGATGCTGGTACTGATCGGCTACAAACTGGCGTTCTAATCAATGTAGGAGCGAGCAGGCTCGCTCCCACAAAAAAACCATGCAGTTCAAGGCAATGCATACACCTTGAACAGCTTTTTCATCGTCTCGTTGATCCCGCCCAAGTACTTGTCGTAAGCCTGCTCAATGGCGCCGGAACGATAGGCCTCGCTCAGTGCCATATCCACCAGCAGGCGGAAGTCCTCGTCACCGCGTTCGACGATCATCGCCACCGGGGCGTACTCGAAGATGCGGTCCAGGACCATCAGGTCCTTGTTGGCGCCGCCTTTTTCCACCTGGTTTTTCAGAAGCATGCGCTCGGCAAAGAACGCATCGGCCTTGCGTGTGGCCACCAGCCCTGCGCCTTCTTCTATGTTGGCCACGGTCACCAGCGACGCGATCACGCCGAGCATGCGCATCCGTTCGCGAATCCAGTCTTCGGTCACACCGCCCTCGATGGCGGCGTAGGTCTGGTTGGCCAGGCCACGGTTGATCGTCGCCCGCCAGGTCGGGCCAGGATTGGCCTCCCTGCCGTTGAGCGCGTTGAGCAGCGGTTCGGCGGCATCCTTGCGCACCAATACCGAGAGGCCGGCGGTGTAGACCGGAATCGAGTAGCTGATGGTCTTGCGCCGTTCGAGGGTCGGTGGGGTCGGCGTACAGAGGATATCGACCTTGCCCAGTTTCACCGCGCTGGTCTCTTCGGCCATGGTGACGGGCTGGTAGCGTACTTGCAGGTTGGGCAGGTTGAGCTCGGTCTTGAGCTTGTCGGCGATCTTCAGGCACAGATCGATGGCATAACCGCTGGCTTTGTCGCCTTGCGCAACGCTGAAGGGCGACAGGTCGGGCACGTAGCCCAGGGTAAAGGCATTGCTGGCGCGTATGCGCTCCAGGGTGTTGGCACCCGCCACCATTGGCAGCGCGGTAAACACCAGGGCGAGCAGCAGGCGTGTGGTTTTTGCAAAGGGTGCGTTCATGTCCGTTTCCCCCGTGTAGGAATGTCGGTGCAATCCTGGTTGCGATGCCTAAACATTGCCGGTCCTGGCCTGGACGGCGGCTGGCACGTCGACGAAACGCTTGGCGAGGAAACCATAGAGCAGGTAACCCAAGGCGAGCACCAGTGTGCCGCCAAATACCGCATCCTTGCCGCAGGCATACAGGGCGTACAACGAGTAGGCCACCGCCACCAGCAGCACCACCAGGTTGCGCGAGTACACCGCGGGCCCCACTTGGGCTTTGTGCATGATCACCAGCAAGCCGGTCAGCGCCGTTATGTAGGGGATCAGGTTGGTCACCGCCGCCAGGCTGACCAGTTTGCTGAATTGCGCAGCGGCATCGGGTGAGATGGTCGACACGGCCATGATTGTCTGCAACACGCCGCAGACGATCATGCCGATCACCGGTGCGTTGCTGGCGTTGACCTTGCTGAACAGCTTGAGGAACAGGTTCTGGTCGGCGGTCATCTTCGCCGTTTGTGCCAGGGTGAATTGCCAGCCCAGCAGCGAGCCAACGCAGGCCATGATCGCCAGGGCCATGACGATGTTACCCACCAACGGGTTGAACATCTTGGCGTAGACCAGCGCGAATGGCGCCGAGGAATTGGCCAGCTCGGCATTGGGAATGATGCCCTGGATGACGGTGGTCGACAGCACATAGACCGTGGCGGCGCCCAGGGTGCCGAACAGGCAGGCCAGCGGTACGTTGCGCTTGGGGTCTTCCACCGCATCGGTGGCCTGGGCTGCCGATTCCATGCCCAGGAATGCCCACAGGGTCAGGGGGATGGCCTTGCCGATGGCTTCGGAGATGGCCAGGTTGTTGGGGTTCCAGGCGGCTTCCAACAGTTTGGCGTCGAACCAGAACCAGCCGATGATACTCAGGCCCGCCACCGGAATGATCACGCCCCACACGGTGAAAGCACCGATCTTGCCGGTGATGCTCGGGCCGCCGAAGTTGGCGATGATGGTGATCCAGATCAGCGCGACCGTGCCGACGAACAGCGGGATTGCACCACTGCTGAGCCAGGGCAGGAAGGCGCTCATGTAGCCCACCGCCGAGATCGCGACGGCGACGTTGGCGATTGCCAGGGACAGGAAGTACAGGTACGAGCAGAGGAAGAACCCCGACTTCGCATGGGCTTCCTCGGTGTAGGCGGACAACCCGCCGGAACGTGAGCAGAACACCCCGCACTGGGCGAAGCAATAAGCGATGGCCATCGAACCGATCGCCGTGAAAATCCACGACAATAGCGAGACTGCACCGAGTTGGGCCATGTTGGTGGGAAGCATGATGATGCCTGAACCCATCATGTTGACCGTGACCAGCGTGGTGAGCCCCATCAGGCCCATTTTCTTGCTTGAATCAGCCATCGCACACTCCTTGCCCTGTTCAAGTCGAGGATCAGCTCTTGAGCACATACCCATAAGCGCGAATACGGCCGCCTTGTTCTTTCAGGTACACGCCCTGCAGTTCCGGGGTGAACCCGGGCAAAGCGTTGATGCCTTCTTCCAGCGCCAGGAAATACTTCAGGACCGCACCCCCCCAGATTTCCCCCGGCACCACGCACAACACGCCGGGCGGGTAGGGCAGCGCGCCTTCGGCAGCGACACGGCCATCGGCATCGGCCAGCGCGACCAGCTCGACATTGCCACGGATGAATTCGATTTGAGCCTGTTGCGGGTTCATGGCTTTTTTCGGGAAGTGCTCCTTGCGGAACATGTCCTTCTGCAATTGCTGCACGTTATGGCTGCGGTAGAGATCGTGCATTTCCTGGCAGAGCTGGCGAATCGTGTAGTTGCGATAGCGGTCTTCAAAGCGTGTATAGATGGCCGGCAGTACCCGGCTCATGGGCGCGTCATCGCTGATGAACTGTTCGAAGCGTGCGAGTTGCGCGGCAAGATGGGCCATCTTCGCCCAGTCTTCGGCGGGCGTGAGCAGGAACAGGATCGAGTTGAGGTCGCACTTTTCCGGAACGATGCCGTTCTGGCGCAGGAAGTTGGCGAGGATGCCGGCGTGGATGCCGAAGTCGGTGTAACTGCCGTCAATCGGGTCAATGCCGGGAGTGGTAAACAGCAGCTTGCAAGGGTCGATGAAGTATTGCTTGTCGGCATAGCCGGGGAAGGCGTGCCAGCGATCCTTGGGATGGAATTCGAAGAAGCGCAGGTCGCTGGCGATGGCGTCGGTGGGGTGATCCTGCCATGGGCGCCCGTCGATGGTTTCCGGCACGAACGGGCGCACCAGGGTGCAGGCTTCCAGGATCAGCTTGCGCGCGTTGATGCCGAACTTCACGCAGTCTTCCCACAGGCGCAAGCCACTGCGCCCGGCGTGGATACGCGCGTTCACATCCAGCGAGGCGAACAGCGGGTAGAACGGGCTGGTGGAGGCCTGGGCCATGAACGCGTTGTTCAACCGCGCGTGATTGCAATAGCGCGGCTGGCCCTTGATGTGGCGGTCCTTCTTGTGGATCTGCGACGCCTGGGAAAAGCCGGCCTGCTGTTTGTGCACCGATTGAGTGACGAAAATACCCGGGTCGTCTTCACCCAGTTCGAGCAGCATGGGCGAGCAATCCTTCATCATTGGGATGAACTGTTCGTAGCCCACCCACGCCGAGTCGAACAGGATGTAGTCGCACAACTTGCCGATGCGGTCGACCACCTGGCGAGCGTTGTAGATGGTGCCGTCATAGGTGCCCAACTGGATGATCGCCAGACGAAATGGTCGCGGTAGCCGGGCCTTGTCCGGGGCGACTTCATTGATCAGTTCGCGCAGGTAGTTTTCCTCAAAGCAGTGGGCGTCGATGCCGCCGATAAAGCCGTAGGGGTTGCGCGCGGTTTCCAGGTACACCGGCGTGGCCCCGGCCTGGATCAATGCGCCCTGGTGGTTGGATTTATGGTTGTTGCGATCGAACAGCACCAGGTCACCAGGCGTCAGCAGGGCGTTGGTGACCACCTTGTTCGACGCCGATGTGCCGTTGAGCACGAAGTAGGTCTTGTCCGCGTTGAACACTGTCGCGGCATGCTTCTGCGCCTGCAGGGCCGGGCCTTCGTGGATCAGCAGGTCGCCGAGCTTGACGTCGGCGTTGCACATGTCGGCGCGGAACAGGGTTTCGCCAAAGAAATCGAAGAACTGGCGGCCGGCGGGGTGCTTGCGAAAAAACTGGCCGCCCTGGTGACCGGGGCAGGCGAAGGTCGCATTGGCGGCCTCGGTGTAGTGCTTGAGGGCGTCGAAGAAGGGCGGCAACAAGTTTTCTTCGTAGGCCTTGGCGGCGGTTTCGAGTTGGTTGCCGTAGTACTCGGCGTTGTAGCTGGAGAGGTCGAACACACCGTTGACCAGCAGGATTACCTCGTGCAGGCGCTTGTAGACATCCAGTGCCCGATTGCCGGCACCGCCGCGAGGCACCACCAGAAACAGCGGGATGTCGAAGCCTGTTCGTTGAATGGCATCCAGCGCGCCACCCATTACATCGTCTACGGTCAGCACCGCGGCGGCGACATCGGTAAAGTCGGTCTGATCCAGGGCAACAATCGGGCGAGAGGTATGGAAACAATTCAGGACGGCATCGCTTGCAGCAACTTTCAAAACATTCATGCCCAGTGGCTCCTGGTCTGTTTTGACGATCTGTCATGGCAGGCAAACTTGCCCAGTTGGGTATAGTTCATTTTTTTTAAGCTGAAAATTTTAATGATCTTTATAAGTCCGTGGCTTGACTGGTCGATTGACGAGTCGAACACGGCATGAAGGGGCGTTGCCTCGGGAACTTCATGGCGATAATCGGGTCAACAGGGGCCCTGTATCGGAGTTTCCGAGCAGTGCTGGTGGCCTGCTTTCATGGCGGTGCCGTCCGAGATCAGCTGAGTCTGCCCCTGATGCCAACCAAGCGTTTTCTGCCGAGCCTCATCCTGGCGTGCTGCGCCATCGCGTCGCTTTACTCGCAGGCTGGCGAGCGAACAGCGCCCGCGCAAAGTAACAGCGCATCCACCACCCTGATCGAAACCGCCTCTCGCCAGTACGAAAATGGCCAGTTGGACCAGGCCGCAGCCACGCTGGAGCGTGCCCTGCATATCCAGCCGAACAATCCCGCGACCCTGCATTACCTCGGTGTGCTGCGCCTGCAACAGGGGCAATATCAGCAAGCTGAAACCCTGGCGATGCGCTCGAACATGCGGGTTGGTGGCAATGTCCAGTTGCGCAACCGCAACTTCCAACTGATCCAGGCGGCGCAGCAGGCCCAGGCTTCGGGGACCCCACCCAAGGCCCAGGAGGACCTGCTCGCCTTGCAGAAGGCACGCGAGGAGGAGGCGCAAAGTCGCCGCGAAGCAGAACTCGCCGCGGCTGGACCAGCCTTGGAGAACACGGGGCCGCTTGCCGGCAATTTCGCTCGGGTGGCCGACTCTGCGGCGACTGCCACGCCACGGCCAGAAGGACAATTTCAGGTGGCTGCCGCCGAGCCAGGGCCCGTGTCCGATGAGATTGCGATTCCACGCGGCCATTGGCCACCGCCGGGTCAATGCCGCATCTGGTTTCCTGATCGCCCACCGGGCCACCAGCCCCCCGCCGGTAACTGCAAGAAGCTGCGAAAACGGGTTCCGCCAGGCGCCTTCATGATGCAGGGTTGAGTGGCCGCCAGGGAAGGGGCCTCATTCGCGGGTGAAGATCTCCAGTAGATGCCCATCCGGGTCGTCGAAATACACCCGCCGTCCTCCGCCATGGTCATTGATTTCATTTGGCCGCCGCTTGCCTGGATCGGCCCACCATGGCTGCCCGTTTACCTGCAGGCGAATGAACGCCCGGTCGAAATCGTCGTCGCCGAGCAGGAACGCGTAATGTTGCGAGGCGATCGGTGGATCGTTGTCGTAGAAGTCCAGCGACACCTGGTTGTCGAGCCTGACGATCAGCATCGGCCCGAAAGGTTCTGGAGGCGGCAGGCCGAGGAGTTCGGCCAGGAAATGTGCCGACCTGTGCTTGTCGCGGCACCAGACAATGGTGTGGTTCAACCGGGCGCTCATGACGGTCCCTCGCATCGATTCAGGACATGTTTTCAGATTAGTCCAGCCTGTTGCGCAATGACCGCCCTCGCCTAAGCTTGGAGCAAGGCGAAACACATTTGCCGAGCGTCACCGGAACGAACGCCGCGATGCGCAATCATTAGAGCGTGGATATCAAAAGGAGATGCGCATGCTCATCAGGTCACTGACCCTGGCTACCTTGCTGGCGATTGCCGGCCCCTTGTTCGCCGCCGATGGCGATTCACCTCTGGATATCGACAAGGGCAGGGCCCGGCCGCTGATCGTGATTGCCCCGAGCACCGTCGACCCCGTCTGGGTCAACCTGAAAAAATCGCTGGAAGATCCCGCCAACAAACAGGGTGTCGCTGACCGCAACATCAGGGTGTACAGCGTGCTGAACATGTCCGGCCAACTGGACGGCAAGGACCTCGGCCAACAGGACACCATGGCGTTGATCCGTGCGCTGAAACTGGGGGCCGGCGCCTTGCCCAAAGTGATCCTGGTGGGCAAGGACGGCGAGAAGAAACTTGAAAGCTCAGGGGAAGAATCCAAGTCGGTCGACCTGAAGAAAATCTTCGCCACCATCGATGCCTTGCCGGCGACCGAGAAGGAAGCCGCGGCCCCCACGCCTCCGCCGGTTGCCGAAACCCCACCGCCCAAAGGGGCTGCCAAGGCCGCCAAAAACGCCAAGCCGGCAAAACCGGCCAAGCCACCGGAAATGCCGGATGATTAGTCTGGGTGGCGCTGGAAACAGGTTTTCCAGTGGGTGGGGAGTGACTGGTAAAACGGGCGCTGGACAACATCGCCCCCCCGCAATAGCGCTAATCCTCTGTAGGAGCGAGCATGCTCGCGAAAAACTCGAGGGCGCCGCGGGGCATCTGGTTTTACGCGTTATCGTTCACGACCATCGCGACGATTCGACGATTCGACGATTCGACATGCTAGCTCCTACAGGGCCAAAGCGCTCAGAATCTGATGAGCAATCTTCACCCGCTCTGCATTCGGATAATTTTTATTCGCCAGAATCACAACCCCCATCCCCTTCGCCGGTACATACGCAACGTAAGCCCCGAACCCACCCGTCGACCCCGTCTTGTTGACCAGCACATTCCCAGTCTGCGGTTGCGGCGGATTCAGCCACTGGACCGGGTGCGCCTGCATAGCCATCTCCGTCGAATTACCCGCCAGCAAGCGATCAAGCGTGACCGGGTAACGGTACATCTCCCACCCCAGTCCCTGGGTCATATCACCGACGCTGTAGTAACCGGTATGGGTCAAGGCGATGGCCTGTTGCAAGGGTTTGTCCAGGCTTGCCGGTTTGAGGTTGGCCTGAACAAAACCAATCAAATCCGCAGCGCTGGTTTTCACCCCGTAGGCTTCGGCATCCAGCGCTCCCGGCCCGACCCGCACGGGTTTGTCCGCCTTGTCGTAGCCCTGGGCATACAGCGCCATTTGATCCTGCGGCACCTTGGTCCAGGTGTGTTTCAGCCCGAGTTGGGGCAGCAGGGTGTTTTCCATGGCGTCATCGAAGGGTTGCCCCATGGCCTGGGCGGCGAGGTAGCCGGACAACCCGATGCTGGGATTCGAATACAGCCGTTGGCTGCCGACGGGATATACCGGTTTCCATTGCTGGTAGTAGCCGAGCATCTTATCGGCCGAATCCGCCTCGGCAGGAAATTGCAGGGGCAACCCGCCGGCGGTGTAGGTGGCTAGCTGCAACACACTGATGTGGTCGAACGCGCTGCCGCGCAAAGCCGGCAGCACCTTGCTGGCCTTATCGGTCAAGGCCAGTTTGCCGGTGGCCTGGGCGTAGGCGATGAGGGTGGCGGTGTAGGTTTTGCTGACCGAGCCAATCTCGAACAGGGTGTCTTGCGTCACCGGCTTGCCGGTCTCTTTTGACGCTATGCCATAGTTGAAATATTGCTGTTTGCCGTTGACGGTGACGGCCACGGCCATGCCGGCAATGCCCTGGGCGTGCATGACGGGGCGCACGGCGTCGCTGACGATCGATTCTAGGTGATCCTGCGCGAGCGACTGGCCTGCCGCCAGCATCGCGGCACAAACCGCTAACATCTTCAATCTGCCTGGATTGAGGGTGTCCGTCACAGGTTTCACTCCTTTCGTTTGTCGCGCCGTATCGGAAAGTAGGGCAGCAAGCGTTCGGTTTCTCTCTTGACCACGGCGTAACATTCGCAACTCAGCTCCTCCAGACGAGCCCTGTCCAGGACCTTGATGTGTCCCCGAGTATATTCGATGACGCCCAGGCGCTGTAGCTTGCCGGCGGCGTCGGTCACGCCTTCGCGGCGTACGCCAAGCATGTTGGCGATCAGTTCCTGGGTCATGGTCAGTTCATTGCCCGGCAGGCGGTCGAGCGACAGCAGCAACCAGCGACACAGCTGCTGGTCGATGGCGTGGTGACGATTGCACACCGCCGTCTGGGCCATCTGCGTGATCAGTGCCTGGGTGTAGCGCAGCATCAGCAGCAGCATTTCTTCATGGCGGTTGAACTCGTCCTTGAGTTGCTGGCCGGGTAGCCGGAAAGCTTGCCCGGCACTTTGCACAACGGCTCGACTGGGTGTGCTTTCGCCGCCCATGAACACGGCAACGCCGATCAGGCCTTCGTTGCCGACCACCGAAATCTCGGCGGAGGCGCCGTTCTCCATCACGTACAACAGCGACACGATGGCATCAGTGGGGAAGTAGACATGCCGAAGGGCGCCACCGGACTCATAGAGCACTTCGCCCAGTGACAGTTCGACAGGCTCCAGGTGGGGGAGCAGGCGTTCCAGCGCTGACGCCGGAAGCGCTGCCAGGAGGTAGTTCTGTTGTGGCTTGGGTACGACAGACATATTCAGCCACCCTTCGAGGGAGAATTCCCTGAGGGGGGCAGGTTACTCCAAAGCGCGCGCCATCAGGGCCCAGGCGTTGATACCTGAACCCGGGTGGGTCAAGCGCGCGGCACCTCAGCGCTCCAGATCGGCTTCGACGGTTCTGTCGTACCCTGGCAATGGCGGCTGATGCGCTTTGACCGGGCAGGTCACCAGCACCTGGTGCTCCCTGCCGTCATCTGACAATTGCAGCGCGTCCTGGCCCAGCAACTCGCCGTCCAGCATGATCGCAAGCGTGGTGGTCGTGCCGGGTCGCACTTCAATATGGTAAGTCGTCACCCCATGGCGGTAGTGCAGCGTGTAGCCCGCCCAGCCCGGCGCCAGCAACGGCTCGATATGCAATGAAGTCCCGACCCGCTGCAAACCGAGCAATGACTCGACGATGAAGCGGTACGTCCAGCCGGCGGAACCGGTATACCAGGTCCAGCCCCCGCGGCCCGCATGGGGCGGGGTGCCGTAGACGTCGGCCGCCATGACGTAGGGCTCGACCTTGTAGGTATCGATCCGCTTGGCGATTTCATGGCCCGCGGGGTTGATCATGTCGAGCAATCGCCAGGCCCTGGTGTTGTCGCCAAGTTCGGCGAAAGCCATGCCGGCCCAGACTGCGGCGTGGGTGTACTGGCCACCATTTTCCCGTACGCCCGGCACATAGCCCTTGATATAGCCGGGCTCCAGCACGCCTGCGTCGAAGGGCGGATCGAGCAGCAGTACCGCGCCTGTATCGGGGCGTACCAAGTGCTGCTCCAGTGATGCCATGGCCGTGCGGCGCCGCGTTTGCGAGGCTGCCCCCGAGAGTACCGACCAGCTTTGCGAGATCGAGTCGATGCGGCATTCGTCATTGTTGGCCGAGCCCAGAACCTGGCCGTCGTCAAACCAGGCGCGCCGATACCATGAACCGTCCCAGGCATGCTCTTCCAGGCTGGCCTGCAGCAAGGCAGCCTGCTGGGTGCAACGCTGTGCGAAAACAGGGTCGCCATGCAGTTGGGCGGTGATGGCGAACTGTTGCAGCACCTCGAAGCCGAAGAAGCCCAGCCACACGCTTTCCCCACGGCCCAGATGGCCGACCCGGTTCATCCCGTCGTTCCAGTCGCCCGTGCCAATCAAGGGCAGGCCGTGGCTGCCGCGCTGCAGGCTGTGTTCGATGGCGCGTACACAATGCTGGTAAAGGCTTTCTTCGAGGTGCGACTTGCCCGGCAGGTCGTAATACGACTCCTCCCCGGCATTGAGCGGGCGGCCTTCAAGGTAACCCACCGGTTCAGCCAGCACGCTGAGGTCGGCAGTGACGCTGACATAGTGGCTGGTCGCCAGCGCCAGCCACAGATAGTCGTCCGAACAGCCGCTGCGCACGCCCCGATCGAGCGGCGGGTGCCACCAGTGTTGCACGTCGCCTTCGGCATATTGATGGGCTGCACATAGCAACAAATGGCCGCGCACGCTGGCGGGATCGGCATGGATCATCGCCATGCTGTCTTGCAGTTGATCGCGAAAGCCGATGGCCCCACCGGACTGATAGTAGCCACTGCGGGCCTGGAAGCGGCAGGCGATCACCTGGTACATCAGCCAGCCATTGACCATGACGTTGATGCTCGGGTCGGGGGTCTGGACCTGGATCACGCCCAGCTGCGAACGCCAATGCTCGCGAACCGCCTCGAGTTGCGCGGTTGCCGCTCCCAGGCCGCGGTACTGTTGAACCAGGCGCAGGGCTGACGCCGTGTCCCTGGCTGCACCGAGCCGGAACACCACGTCCTGGTCGTCACCGTTGTCCAGGTCCACGGCAACCTGTATCGCCGCGCAAGGGTCGAAGCCGCCACCGGTACGGCCCGACAAACGTGCCTGCTGCAGTCCTGCAGGGGCCTTGAGGCTGCCGTTGCGGCCGATGAACTCGGTGCGATCGCCGCTGATGGTGGTGTCGGTCGAGTCGGTATCAAGGAACGCCACCCGTTCGCAAAACTCGATCGAATAGGCGTTCCTGGCGAATAAGGCGCCGCTTGTGGGGTCGGCTTCCGTCACCACATGCATCGCCGATTTGCTGCGCAAGTCGCCCAGCACCCACTCGACATAACACGTCGTCGACAGGCGTCGGGCGCGGCCCGAGCGATTGCGAACCTGCAAGTGCGAGAACTTGATCGATGCGTCCAGCGCCACATACACCCACAACTCGGTGTGGATACCGTCTTCATCGTGCTCGAAGACGCTGTAGCCGAAGCCATGTCGAGTGCGGTACGCGCCAGTGCCGGGACAAGGCTGTGGCGTCACGGACCAGAAATGCCCGGTTTCTTCATCACGCACATAGATCGCCTCGCCGCTGGCGTCGGTGAGCGGGTCGTTGTGCCAGGGGCTCAGGCGAAATTCGTGAGCGTTTTCCATCCAGGTGTAAGCGCCACCACTTTCGGAAATGACCGTGCCGAAGTGCGGGTTGGCCAGCACGTTGGCCCATGGCGCTGGCGTCGGCCTGCCAGGCTGCAAGGTCATGACGTACTCGTTGCCATCGGCACTGAAGCCGCCATAGGCATTGCCCAGGAGCAAACCTTCGACAACGGGCAAGGCAGCGGCCGCCTTTGCCTGGCGCTTGAGGAGAGGGACCAGCGCCGGGTATACCGGGCTGGCATGACGCCGCTGAATCTGTTCGGCAATGCCGCCTTTGTCTTCACTCAGCACCAGGCGCGCCACCGACAGGATCAGCGTGCGATCCTCATTGGACAACTGCTGGGCCGGACGCACGAAAATGCCCCCCGGATGGTCGATCAGCGAGGCTTCGCTGCCGGATGTCACCACGCCCATGATCAGGTCCTGGAGTTGCTGGCGATAGCCGGCTTGGTCTTCGTTCCAGATCACCAGATCCACTATCAGCCCCTTTTGCCGCCAGTAGGCATGGGCCTTGACCAACTGGTGGACGAGCTCGATGTTCTCGACGGTGGCGATCTGCAGCAGGACGATGGGCAGGTCCCCGGAGATCGCCTGTCCCCAGAGGCTCGACTGATTACGTCGATTGGCCATCAATACGCTGTTTTCCGCGCGCAACGCGGCATTGGCGTAAAGGATTGACGCGGCCATCTGTTCAAACAGGCGGGCGTCTTCCTGCGATACATTGAGTTGGCGCAGCAACACCTGGCTGTGGGTCCATGCCAGGTCGAAAACACGATCGGCGAGGTGCCGGTCGCGGTATTTATTGATCAGGTACAGACAGCCCTCACGGCTGTCCGCGATGCCGGTCACCAGGTCGATGGTCGCTGTTTGCCCGGGTTCCAGGGTGATACGGCAGCGGATGGCCACGATCGGGTCAAGCACCGAGCCTGCGCTGCCGGACAACGTCTTGACATTGCCATCGAGCGCCGCCGGTGCGGCAACGTTGCGTCCGCGACCAATGAACCGGGCTCGATCGGTCTCGTAGGAAATCGCGTCGATGTCCACGCCATGGGCGGCCAGCAGGTGGCACATCCAAGGCACGGCTTCCTCACTGGAACGCCGCCTGCGAGTACACACGATGGCCTGCAGCGCCGGCACCAGTTCGGTCTGCACGAACAGATTGCTGAAGACCGGGTGCATGGCATCACTGATGGCCGGTGCCAGTACCACCTCGGCGTAGGTGGTGATCTCCACGCTGCGTCTTACGCGGGCGCGGTTGGTGATGTGCAGCCTGCGCAGTTCGATATCGTCTTCGGGAGACACGACGATCTCGGTGTGCGTATCGAAGTCGAGCTCGCGCACACGAAACTCCGCCCGGGCATCGCTGAAAATCGCCTCGTGGCTTTCTGGCTGGTGCAGGGTCGGCTGGTGGGCCGAAGACCAGAATGCGCCGCTGCTGACATCGCGCAGGTAGCAGAACATGCCCCAGTTATCGCGGGTCGCATCTTCATGCCAGCGGGTCACGGCGATGTCGTTGCAGCGGCTGTAGCCGCCGCCGGCACTGCTGAGCATGACGTGGTAACGGCCGTTGGAGAGTAGCTGGACGGCGGGGCGCTTGCGCCCGGGATCGGCGAACACGCGCAGCCGGGTTTCCTGCGTGCCGTTTTCCCCGTTGGCAGGCGCCTGGGTCGCATGCAGGTACGGCGCGGCGGTTTTCGGTACGCGCTCCTGCAGCAGCAGGACGGTCGCCTGGAAGGCCGGGATCGATTCGAAACGTCGCTGCATGGGCCGGTCCAGCAACAGGCTGGTGAGGGCCAGCAGGCTCATGCCTTGATGGTGCGCCATGAACGAGCGCACGACCGCATAACGCTGGCCGCGTGGCAAACGTGCCTCGGTGTAGTCCACCGCCTCGTACAGGCCATAGCGGCCGGCCGACCCCTGGGCCGCCAGGCGTTGCAGGTTGCGACAGGCCGCTTGCGGCTCGACCATCAGCGCCAGGGCGCTGGCGTACGGCGCAATCACGGTGTCCTCGGCCAGCCCGCGCTTGAGGCCAAGGCCTGGAACACCGAACGCCCGATACTGATAATTGAAGTGAGCATCGAGGGTGTTGTAACCCGACTCGGACACGCCCCAGGGGATGCCCAACTGGTGGCCATGTTCGATCTGCAAGGCGACGGCCGCGCGGCAAGTCTGCTCCAGCAGCGTCCCTTCATAGCTGGGCATGATCAAGTTAGGCATGAGGTACTCGAACATCGAGCCGGACCAGGAAAGCAGTACCGGCACGCCTCGATTGTTACTGAGCAAGCGCCCAAGGGTGAACCAGGCCTGTTGCGGCAACTGGCCCTGGGCGATGACCACGAAATTGGTCAGGCGCACCTCTGACGCGAGCAAGTCGTAGTAGCCGTTGTCCAGCCGGCGTTCGTCGGCGTTGTAGCCTATCGAGAAGAGGTCGCGTTGTGCATCGTAGAGGAACGTAAAGTCCATGCTGGCCAGTGACGCGGACAACTCGGCCAGTTGTTCAAGGTGGATGATGCGTGCGCGAGCCAGGCGTTGTACCACCTGCACTTGCGCCTGATCAGCGGGCGGCCACAGCGTGCAATCGAGCTCGGCCAGTTGCCGCAGGCTGCTGGTTGATGTCGTCGGTGTCGGTTTCGCTGCCTTGGCCTGGGCAGGTGCCGGCGGCAGCGTGAAGCGCAGTCGTTCTGCCCGCAGCTCAGTGCACTGTGCCTGTAATGCCTGGAGCCAGTAGTGGACTTCTTCAGCAGAGGGGGGCGCAGTGTCGATGGCCAAGGCATCCGCCTGATCGAGTACTTGCAGGAAGCTGTCCGGGGTGTCCTGGACAATCGCCGAGTCCACCTTCGCGCGCAGTTCAAGCACGGTGCGGTCGTCGAGGTTCGCGTCTTGTAGCGCCTGTTGCAGCACATCCAGGGTGTCGGCCAGACCGCCAAGGGTGCGCTGATCGAACAGAGGCGTGTCGGCCAACCCCAGCAGCCCCGGTCGCAGGGTCAGCAACAGGCCCACCAGGTTGCCGCTGTCTACGGTAGACACATACCGAGGCGCCAGCGGCTGCAGTGTCTGGGTGTCGTACCAGTTGTAGAAATGCCCATGGTGACGCTCAAGACCGGTCATGCTTTCAAGCATGGCAGTGATGCGTTCAAGCAAGCGCCCGGTACTCAAATAGCCGAAATCGTGGGCCGCCAGGTGAGAGAGCAAGGCCATGCCCATGTTGGTCGGTGAGGTTCGATGGGCAATGGTCGGCTTGGGGATCTCCTGGACGTTGTCCGGCGGTAACCAGTTGTCCTCGGGGCCTACATAGCGATCGAAGAACGCCCAGGTCTGGCGTGACAGCATGCGCAGGAATCGCAGGTCCTGTGCTGACGGATTAAAGCCGACCGGTGTAGTCGGCAGGCTGATCCACCAGGCAATTGCCGGGCTCGCCAACCACACCAGCAGCAGGGGTGCCGCCAGTGCGAGTACGGCGACGGAGGGGAGCAGGGCAGCGAACAGGATCAGCGCCAGCGCCGGGGCAATCCACATGCTTTTATACATGCCCGGCAGAGTATTGCCACTGGAGCGCTCCACTTCACGAGAAGGTTGCCATTGCAGCAGGCGGCGTTTGCTGACCAGCATGCGCCACAGTGAGCGGCCAATCGCATCCAGGCTCAACAATGCATCGGAGGGCAACCAGACAATCGATAGCAGCGCACGCATGAAATGCTGGCCCGAGGTCCGCAATGCCGCACTCAGGTGTTGTCCCAATGGAATATCGGCAGGTTTCTGTACCAGCGCCAGTACCGATTGCAGCAAGGGTTGGAGAAAGACCAGGATGACCACCGCCAATGTCCAGGAGGCGGCTTCGTTGGTTTCCAACCAGCCCCAGGCCAACATGGCCAGGAAGGCGGCTGGTTCCAGGCTGCGGCGCAGGTTGTCAATGATCTTCCAGCGAGCAAGGTTGCTCAGGCGGTTGGGTGCGAAGCCTCCCTGGGGTTTCGGTGCCCACGGCAAGGCCCAGTACAGCACTTGCCAGTCTCCGCGAATCCAGCGATGGCGGCGTTTGGCATCGGCGCTGTAGCGCGACGGGTACTCCTCATACAGCTGAACATCGCTGAGCAGCCCGCAGCGGGCGTAGCAGCCTTCGATCAAGTCATGGCTGAGGATGCGGTTGTCGGGCAGGCAGCCTTCGAGCGCCTGTTCGAAGGCGTCGACGGCATAGATGCCCTTGCCGATGAAGGAACCGTTGCGGAACAGGTCTTGATAAACATCAGAGACGGCGCGGGTATAGGGGTCGATACCCGCATCGCTGCCAAACAGGCGGGCATAGGTGGAACGTGCCGTGCTCGGCAGGCTGATTCCCACGCGGGGTTGGAGGATGGCGTAGCCACTGACGATCTTGCCGCTTTGTTCATCGAAAACCGGATGGTTCAACGGGTGCATCATGGTACCGATGCACTGACGCGCGACATCCCGGGGCAGCAAGGTATCGGTGTCCAGGGTGATGACGAAGCGCACCGCACTCAGCGGCGCGATATCCCCGACGATCAACGCAAAACGCTCCTGCCCTTTGCCCCGCAGCAAGGCGTTGAGCTCGGCGAGCTTGCCGCGCTTGCGTTCATGCCCCATCCATACCCGCTCGGTCGAGCTCCAGTGCCTGGGCCGATGCAGCAGGAAGAACCGGTCGTCCTGGCCATCGGCATACTTGTGGTTCAGCGCATCGATCAGTTGACGCGCCAGTTCAAGCAGCTCGGCGTCCTCGGGCATCACCGCGGCAGGGGCATCCATGAAGTCGCTGAGCAGCGCAAAATGCAGATTGGCATCACGATTGGCCAGGAATCGCACTTCCAGGCCTTCCGCCAGGGCCTCGATGTCGCTGGCGTTGGCAAACATCGTAGGCACCGCCACCAGCGTCCGCGCGTCGGCCGGTATGCCCTTGCTGTAATCCAGGCGGGGCAGCAACGACGGGGCGACCGTGAGGGTCACCACCCAGTTGACCAACCCGAGGGCCAGGCGGCTGGTCATCAATAACGCGGGCACGGCGAGCAGCACCAGGCACCAGATGGGCGTGCCGCTGTAGTAAGCGCTGCTGAGAAATGGCCAGGCCAGCAACAGTGTCAGCAGCAGTGCAGGGCCCAGGTAGAACTTCAGCGGGGCGCTCTGCAACAGCCGCTTCCAGCGCTCGAGCAGCGACACGCTGGCGTGCAGCGCCTGCTCAAGGTGGGGCAACCCTTCAGCCACCAGGTAATAACCCACATGCCCGGTCACGTGGCCCGTCGACTGTGGGGTCGCGGCCAGTTCGATGGCCGCGTCTGCCACCATGGTTTCTGACTGCACGCAATGCCGGGCGAGACGTTCGACCACATGGCGGTAACGATCGCGGGTGGCGAAGTCCATGTTCGCGTAGACGCCTGCCGGGTCCGTGCACAATACCTGTTCGACATGACTGAGCAGCTCGACGAACTCGCGCCAATCGGTCGCTGCCAGCAAGCGCAGGCTGGCGATGCTGTTGCTGATGGACACCTGGTCACCGGATTGCTGCTGGGCATCCATCTGCACCAGGCGTTCGACGGTGAAGCCGGACTCGCTCAGCGTTTGTTCAATCCATGCCATCGGCAATATCAGCGCGGCGCTTTGCCCGTGCAGACGGCGCGCCAGTTCTGCAACGAATGATGGCGTCATCGGTGGTGCCGAGCGCGCCATGTCGGCAACGGTCAATACCACGTTCTTGGCATCGCGTTCGGCAATCTCGATCAACCGATCGGCCCAGTCATCGGCAAGGTTGCGGTCTTCCCGGTTGGCCATTACCCGGGATGCCACGCGCCGCAAGTTCTCGATCAGCGCCAGGCGTAGCATGATCGGGATCGCCCAGAGCTCGCCCAGGGCCAACGGCGTGATGGTCTGATAAGAGGCGATGAAACAATTGAGGCTTTGCGCGTCGACCCGGCCATCGCCATGAGCAATGGTCTCCAGGGCGATGTCGTAGACCCGCGGCAGGCCGGTCGAAGGGCCTTCGGCCAGGCGGGGCAGCTCGCGGCTATAGCCGTCGGGCAGGTGGGTCCTGGCGGTACGGATGTTTTCTTCGATCAGGTAGAAGTTGTCCAGCAGCCATTCCGCCGCAGGGGTGGCGCGTCGGCTGGAAAGTTGTACGGTCTTGAGCGCCGCGCAGCTGCGTTCGAGCAGCAGCTGGTTGTCAGTCAGGCGGCCCAGCAAGGCGTCCTTTCTTGAAAGACGCCCAAGCACATGTTGGCGGGCCAGTACTATACCGTGATCTGCCATCTGCTGCGCATTGAACAGGTCGGAACGCAGGATGGGCTCGTACTCGAACTTGTGTCGCGCGGCACTCCACCTGAGCCAGATGGTCGGTGAGCGCCACAGGCTGGACAGCGTGCGAGTCAGGATATTTTGCATGAAATCCTTCGTACGACCCGCGCAGCGCAGATCGCATATGGAATGAAGGCGGTTCTACGCCAGGCCAGGTGTGCGGGCGTTGCGCCGCCGGGCGCAGCATTCCAGTGATGAGTGTGGGGTGTTCAGCGGCGCGAAGTCTGTTCGGTAGCGAACATAGGCAGTGTTGGAGGCAGGCAGCGGTAGGGTCGGCGCAAGAGAAAATCGGCAGGCCAGGTATCTGCGACGGCGATGACTGTGGCCGAAGACAAGGGACCAGCCGTTGATGACTGATCAGTTCTGTTTGCGACCGAACACGGGTCCCGTGTCGAGATCAGGTACGGAGGTGGCGTGATCAGGTAATTGATTTGGCGGAAAAGCCGGGTAAGGTGGCGCATCTTTTGCCGCGGTGCCCACAATGACAAGCCCCAGTTTCAAGGATTCGAACGGCCAATTGGCGCAGGGCTTCAAGCCTCGTCACGTCACCATGCTTTCCATCGCCGGCATCATTGGTGCCGGCCTGTTCGTCGGGTCGGGGCATGCCATTGCCGCCGCTGGCCCGGCCGTCTTGCTGGCCTATCTGTTCTCCGGCCTGCTGGTCGTGCTGGTCATGCGCATGCTCGGGGAAATGGCGGTGGCCAATCCCGATACCGGATCGTTCTCTACCTATGCCGACCAGGCCATCGGGCGCTGGGCCGGGTTTACCATCGGTTGGCTTTATTGGTGGTTCTGGGTCCTGGTGATTCCCATCGAAGCCCTGGCGGCCGGCCATGTGCTGCACCAGTGGTTTCCCCAGGTCGATGCCTGGCTGTTCGCCCTGGGTTCGATCATCGCCCTGGTGGTGACCAATCTGTTCAGTGTGTCCAAGTACGGGGAGTTCGAATTCTGGTTCGCCATGGCCAAGGTCGTGGCGATCATCGGTTTCATCGGTGTGGGTTTTGCCGTGCTGATGGGCTGGGTTCCCGATCGCCAGGTCAGCGGCTTGAGCGGCCTGATGGCCCAGCACGGCGGCTTTGCCCCCAACGGCTTGTCCGCGGTGGTCGGCGCTTTCATCACCATCATGTTCAGCTTCATCGGTACGGAGGCGGTCACCATCGCCGCTGCCGAATCGAATAACCCCGCGCAAAACATTGCCAGGGCCACTCGCTCGGTGATCTGGCGGATCGGGGTGTTCTACCTGTTGTCGATTTTCGTGGTGATCTCCGTGGTGCCCTGGAATGATCCGCTGTTGGCTTCCGTGGGTTCCTACCAGCGCGCGCTTGAGCTGATGAACATTCCCCACGCCAAGTTCATGGTGGACGTGGTGGTACTGATCGCCGTGGCCAGTTGCATGAACTCCTCGATCTACATTGCCTCGCGCATGCTGTACTCGCTGGGCCGTCGTGGCGACGCACCGAAGGCGCTCAAGGCGACCTCCTCCGAAGGCGTGCCGCGGGCCGCCGTCATCGCCAGCACGGTGCTGGGTGCCGCGATCACTGTCTGGAGCTACTTCATGCCCGCCGGCCTGTTCGAGTTCCTGCTCGCCAGTTCCGGCGCCATCGCCTTGCTGGTGTACCTGGCCATTGCCGTGTCGCAGTTGCGCATGCGGCGGATGTTGCGTCGGCAGAAGGTCGAACTGGCCTTTCGCATGTGGTTGTTCCCAGGGCTGACCTGGTTGGTCATCCTGTTCATCTGTGCGGCGCTGGCGGTGATGATGATCACGCCCGAGCACCGCACCGAAGTGAGCGCGACCATCGGCCTGGCGTTGGCGATTTCCTTCATCGGCCTGGTGACATCCCGTGAACCGGCGCGGGCTGCAAGGGCGACGTCGGTGGGATAGCTGGCTAGACTGCTTGTCGGGCTCTTAAGTATGTGGCCGATGGTTATGGTGGTGATACGGCCAGGAGGATGTCGTAGTGTCTGCCGATGTACCGTGTGATGGGGCGGCCAGTTCCTCCAGGTGGGTAATGATGTCGTCCGGTTTGAGCACCAGTACGTCGCTGTCCAGGGTGTCCAGGATCATCTCGGCGGTGTTGCCGATCAATGCGCCAGACAGTCCGGTGCGGGCCACACTACCGATCACTGTGAGCACCGCTTCGAGCTTGTGCGCGATGTACGGGATCAGAACCTCGGCAGGACCTTCCTCGATATGCAGGCGTTCGTCGCTGACGTCGAATTCGGCCTGGAATGTCTTGCACAGTTCGCGATAGAGCGCCTGAATACTTTCCTTGAGCTGGAATACGGAGTCGGCCGCCGACAGCATGGGGTAGGGGTGGGCACTCAACATGTGCAGCGTGCCCCCGGCCAGTGTGGCGATGTCATAGCCGTGGCTGATGATGCCGGAATGCAGGACGCGATGTTCCATGTCACTGCTGCCAGCATCGATGGCCGCGAGAATGGCGCCACCGGTCCAGGGCCTTGTGGTTTTTACGATAAGCACCGGGCTGGGGCAGTATCGCAGCAGCTTCCAGTCCTCGGGGGTAAGCAGGGCCTTTATCAGCGGGTTGTCGGGCAGGTGCTGCTTGATCACCAGGCCGCAGCCTTGCGCTTGCTGGGCGGCGATGATGGTCTTGTACGGACTCCCTTGCCAGGCCTGCTGGGTACTTACACTGTAACCCTCCTTTACCAGGGCGCCTTGCATGTCGTTCATGTAGGAGGAATGTTGATTGCCTTTGTCGCAAGCCAGCAGGTGCAGGTGCGACTGGGTAGCGCTGGCAATCATTTTGGCCCGGTTCAGGATCAGGTCGCTGGACTGCTGCCAATCCACCACCACCAAGGTGTTGCGAATGGTGTGCATGAGAGTCTTCCTGTGCGTGAGTACAGTTTTTTATTGGGGCGGCGGCAAGGGCGTTCTTGGCCTTACCCGCCCGTCAACCGGAAGCTCACTTACCGACTTCATGCACGCGACAGCTAATTGCGAATCCTGCCAGCCAGATTGTTGACGCTAGATCGCGCTGGCATTACTTACTGGAACGGCTGCTGATCGCTCATGCAACTGCGTAAGTTGACTCCATATCACTGGCGCTGTTCTTCCATGGCATCTATATTAAGTTGTAACGCGGCCGATACACTGCGTGTTGAATGACCTGCGTTAGTTCCTGGTGGTTGCGTTGCCGGCAATGAAGCGCGTGAGCATCTGCCACGTTCAATGCCATGCCTGCCTGCGCCTTTCCGTCCGCACCAATGTAACGCGCAGAGGAATACCTCCAAACTTGGTGAAGTAAATCGAGTTGCCTTATTGCGTTTTCTTGCCCGCTCAACTCGATTGCTAAGTATGCGGGATATATTGTTTAAAGTTCAGTTAGCCCGTCGCTTGAGTTAGTTGATTTTCACCTAAAGATCCTCCGGGCAAACCCTATTCGATCTGATGAAAACGCGCCGTATTGCAAATGTTCGCACTGGACTCGCTCACCCTGCAGTCCTGCCATACTGTTGAGCATGACCAGCGCAACCTTCCGCTTCTACGAGGAGCTCAACGATTTCCTGCCGGCCGAGCGGCGGCGGCAGTCATTCACCTGCGAGTGCGCGCGAGGGGCGACGGTCAAGCACATGATCGAGGCGCTCGGGATACCGCACACGGAGGTCGAGTTGGTGCTGCTCAACGGTGAGTCGGTGGGCCTGGATCGGGTGATCATCGATGGTGACCGGCTGGCGGTGTATCCCAAGTTCGAAGCGCTGGACATCAGCCCGCTGCTGAAGGTGCGTGCGCAGCCTTTACGGGTGTTGCGCTTTGTCGCAGATGCGCACCTGGGCGGCCTGGCCAGCCTGTTGCGCATGAGCGGCTTCGACACGCTCTACGACAATGGCTTCGAGGATGGCGAGATCGCCGAGATCGCAGCAACGCAAGGGCGCATCGTGCTGACCCGTGACCGCGAGCTGCTCAAGCGGCGCATCATCAGCCACGGCTGTTACGTGCACGCTTTGAAGCCGTCGTTGCAGCTGCGTGAAATCTACGAACGCCTGGACCTGGCGCGTAGCGCTCGACCGTTCAGCCTGTGCCTTCATTGCAACCTGCCGCTGCACGAGATCAGCGCGGAACTGGCCCGCTTGCAGGTGCCGCCACGGGTTGGCGCGCTCTATTCGCACTTCCTGCGCTGCGACGGCTGCCAACGGATTTACTGGGAGGGTTCGCACTGGCGGGGCATGTGTGCACTGCTGGCACCTTTGCTGGATCGATAACTGAACTTGCAAGCCAGACGAGCACTTTTGCGCTGCTATGCTGATTACATCTGTTTCCATACTCGAGACGAGTAGCATGGCAGCACAAGGCAAGCATTCTCCGTTCATGTTCAAGGCCATGGCCTACCCGGCGGGAATTTTCCTGGTCGCCGGGGTTGCCATGACGCTGCTCGACACTTACTTCGACCTGACGTTGCTGACAGTTACCACGGGCTGGCTGCTGTTTTTTTGGGATTGGCTTTTACAGGAAACGCCAATGCCGAATTGGTCGCTGCTGATGATTATCGCGATTTTAATCGGTACGCTGTCTGTCGCGATTTTCTACGCCCGCATCACCGATGGCATTGACGGCGAGCTACACGAGATAGAGCGAAAAGTTTACAAAAAGAACAATCCCCAGTTCCCACGGCTGACGGAAAACCAGACGCTGTTGATGGAAGCTTTGGCCTATCATGCGAACTTTCGAAAAGTCGCAAATTTAGACTCCGTCTGCAAGCTTGTCTCCCTCAGCACGCTGGAAGTCGAAACCGGTCTGAAGCAACTCCAGGCCAAACGTCTTGTGAAGCAAAAAGTCACAAGGGGGACGTTCGGCTCCACCATTTTTGAACTGACCCTGGCCGGCAAGGATTACGCGTTAGAGCGCTTTGAGCTGACGTAGCCTGCACAGCCCCGCTGCAAGCCTCGCATCATGGCTTGAGGTTCAAGTGCGCATGTGCGCTCTTCGGATCGACAAACCAGTGCTGCGCATTGTGATCACTTGAAGTCAGGTCGGCCCTCAGGCCGTCTATTGCGATAATGCGCAGGACGCAACCCGTGAGTAGTTCCGTCAGCTGCCGTTCAGCAATCTCCAATTCGTTCCCCGAAACCATCAACGCCGATTTGCTTGCTTTCGTGCGGGGTTAGGCAACCGGGGAGGGGCGGGTAAAACATCCTGCCCCTCTGCATTTTACCGGCCTCACTCCCTGCTCAGGTTACTGCGGTCTCCATATCAGGACTTAACGTTCCCAACCAGGCCACCAGTCCCACAATCAACACCGCTGCCGATAACTCGACCAACACGCTGCGCCTTAACGCATTAGCCGCCACTCGATACTCCCCCTCCCGCAACGACCGTTGCAAAAGCGGGCCAAGGTGAAATCGGTTGAACGCGGCCAGCACCAACATCCCGGCAAACAACATCACTTTGATGAGCAGCAAAGTCCCGTAGGTGCTTAGCAGCACGGCATCGAGTTCTGGACCCACGATGAACAGGTAGTTCACGACGCCTGTGACCGTGATCACGACTACGATCAAAGCGCCCACCGATTCGAATCGGTTGACGACCCGGGCCAGCAACTTGATGCTTTCTGCTGTTTGCAGCGTGTCGAGCATTGCCATCCTGGCAAAGGCGACCAATGCACCCAGCCAGGCGCCTGCCGCCAGCAGGTGCAGTATGTCCATCGCAAAATGCCAATAACGACGACTGCCCTCATCCATCGCCCCATGACCGCTCCAGGCTAGACTGGCCAGGGCTATACCACCGGCAATAGTTGCGACTGACAAGCTAACGACAGGTGCACGTTGGTGGAGCAGCACCACTGAACCGCCAACAACCAACGCGATGATGCGCACGATCCAGGCAAAGCCTACGTCCGTCTCCAATACCATCATTTCAATATGCGGGTGCAGCTCGGCGAAGTCAGACTCCCCGCTCATGGCGCTCGCCATCAGTACCATGCTGGCGACAGACATGAGTACACCCAGCGCCGTCGTACCCGCCAGCATGGACCGAAACGGCAACACGGCCCCCGACACTCGCTCTCGTCCTTCAAGGCTGTACAACCCGAAAAGTGCCACGCCAAAGAGCAGCATGAAATCCATGTACAAGCCGAAGCGCAGGGCAATGCTGGCCCAGTCGCTCATCAGTTATTTCACTTTGAACGAAACGTTGCCTGTGATCGGATGAGTGTCCGACGACACCGCGCGCCAATCGACTTGGTAGCTACCAGCGGGCAATGGAGAGAGCGGCGTGATAACCATGGTTTTCGGGTCGCTGCCGCCAGAGACTTTGGCCTTCATGGGCATCGGGGCATGGGCCATGCCCGGCATTTCGGTCATGACCAGTTTCGCGCCAGAGAACTGGGTCATGAGGTTTTCGGAAAAGTGCAGCTCGATCTTGGCGGGGGCCGGGCCGACCGCGCCTTCCTGCGGGGTGGAGGAGAGCAATTTCGGGTGCGCCTGAGCGAAGGTGCTCATCAGCAGCGCGCTGGAAAGTGCGATGGCAACAGCGTTGGTTTTGATCAATCGCATACAAGGCCTCTCACCGCTTCAAGCGGTCATTTTTTTGATTGTAGTTAACGTGTACTAGAACCACAGCCGAACACCAAGGACCAGGCGTGCCTCACTGCGATCCTCGCCTTCTTCCCTGGCATAATCGGCTGTCTTGCCGTAGGTGCGGTTCCAGGTCACGCCGATGTAAGGGGCAAGCTCCCGGCGGATTTCATACCGCAGGCGCAGGCCCGCTTCAGTGTTGGACAGGCCGGAACCGATGCCTCGTTGCGGGTCGTTTTTGCCGTAGACATTAAGTTCGGCGGTTGGCTGCAAAATGAGTCGGTTGGTCAGCAGGATGTCGTAGTCGCCTTCCAGGCGCGCGGCGGTTTGGCCACCTTCACCGATGAAGGCCGTGGCTTCGGTCTCGAAGTTGTACAGGGCCATGCCTTGCACGCCGAACGCCGCCCAGGTTTGTGGGTCGCCGGGTTTGAAATCCTGGCGAACGCCGCCCACTACGTCCCACCACGGGGAGATGGCGTGGCCCCACAGTGCCTGGACCTCCGCATCTTCAGTCTTGCCATTGGTGCGTTCGCCTTCCGAGCGCAGCCACAGGCGGTCGATATCGCCGCCGATCCAACCCGAGATATCCCAGGCCAGGGTGCTGCCATCATCAGCGTCCTGCCATTCGAGCTTGTCGGCAAGCAAGTAATAGTTGAGTGCGGAGTCATGGACGTTATGGCCATGGGGGCTGACGAACACGGCGGCGCGGTCGGCATCGGTCAACGCCGGAATCGGCGTGCGGCTTTCGGCAGGCGCGGCAGGCTGCATCTGGCCGTCGTCCATGCTTTGCATCTGGCTGTGGTCCATGCCCTGCATTTGGCTATGATCCATGCCCTGCATCTGGCTATGATCCATGCCCTGCATATCGTTTGTGGCGGCCATTGCCGATGACAGTGTCAGGCTCGCGGTCACGAGCGCCAGAAAAATCGGAGTAATCCTGATCATGGGTAGCGCCTCATTCTTCCACGCGAACTTCACGGAACATGCCCATTTCCATGTGGTACAGGAGGTGGCAGTGATAGGCCCAGCGGCCGAGCGCGTCGGCAGTCACCCGATAACTGCGCCGTGAGCCTGGCGGCATGTCGATGGTGTGTTTGCGCACCATGAACTCGCCGTTCGCGTCTTCAAGGTCGCTCCACATGCCATGCAGGTGAATGGGATGCGTCATCATCGTGTCGTTAACCAATACGATGCGGATTCGCTCGCCGTACTTGAGGCGCAGCGGTTCAGCGTCGGAGAACTTCACGCCGTTGAACGACCAGGCGAACTTTTCCATGTGGCCAGTGAGGTGCAGTTCCACGGTGCGGCCGGGGTCGCGGCCGTCCGGGTCTGCGAAGGTGCTGCGCAAGTCGGAATAGGTCAGGACGCGACGACCATTGTCACGCAGGCCGAGGCCAGGGTCATCGAGTTTGGGTGAAGTGGTCATGGCTTGCATGTCCACCAGCGGATTGTTGTTTTCGGTCGCGGGATGGGACTGCATTTCGCCCATGCCGGTCATGCCGCTGTGATCCATGCCGGCCATGCCTTGCATTGAGCTGTGGTCCATGCCGGTCATCTGACTATGATCCATGCCCGCCATGTCGCCGCCCATGCTGCCGTGATCCATACCGCCCATGCCCATGTCATCCATGGTCACCAGTGGTCTCGGGTCTAGGGCAGGGATCGGCGCGGACAAACCCACCTTCGCCGCCAGCGTGCCGCGGGCGTAGCCGGTACGATCCATCGACTGGGCAAACAGGGTGTAGGCATCCTGGGTCGGCTCGACGATCACATCGAACGTCTCTGCCACCGCGATGCGAAACTCGTCGACGCTCACCGGTTTGACATGCAGGCCGTCCGCTGCGACCACCGTCATTTTCAGGCCGGGAATGCGTACGTCGAAGTAGGTCATGGCGGAGCCGTTGATAAAGCGCAGGCGCAGTTTCTCTCCGGGACGGAATACACCGGTCCAGTTCATGTCAGGCGCCTGGCCGTTCAACAAATAGGTGTAAGTCGCGCCGCTGACGTCGGCCAGGTCTGTGGGATTCATCTTCATTTCGGCCCACATCTTTCGATCTGCGACGGTGGAGCCCCAGCCTTTCTCGCTGACGTCGTGGATGAAGTCGCCCACGGTGCGCTTGTTGTAGTTGTAGTAATCCGACTGTTTTTTCAACGTCTTCATCAAGCCGACCGCGTCTTCGTCGGTCCAGTCGGTCAGCATCACCACATAATCGCGGTCGTACTCAAACGGCTCCGGCTCCTTCGCATCGATCACCAACGGGCCGTAGACGCCTGACTGCTCCTGAAGCCCCGAATGACTGTGATACCAGTACGTGCCGTTCTGCCTGACCTTGAATTGATAGACATACATCCCACCGGGTTCGATGCCGTGAAAACTCAGCCCCGGTACGCCGTCCATGTTGGCCGGCAACAAGATGCCGTGCCAGTGAATGGAGGTATCGGCATTGAGTTTGTTCCTCACCCGCAGCGTAACCGTGTCGCCTTCGCGCCAGCGCAGCAGGGGGCCGGGAATACCGCCATTGATGGTCATCGCGGTGCGCCGGTTGCCGGTGATGTTGACCGGGGTTTCGCCGATGAACAGGTCAAAGTCGGTACCGGCCAGGACATTCGCCTCGCCCGGGCTGGTAATCGCCCAGACAGGTGTGCGCCATAGCCCGAGGCCGCCGAGAATCCCGGTGGCGGCGAGCCCCTTCACAAAGGTTCGTCTAGAAGTTTCAGGTCGCATGACGCTGTGTTCCCTGTCAGTCGGAAGACGGAGCAATCAGGAGATGTTGCCACGTTCGATGAAGAGAGTAATGGGTGTGACCTTTCAGAAGACTGAGCTGAAGATTACGGTTTTGTCAGCTTCACCCGTGGCCTCGAATTGGATCCTGTCATGCCAGACTTTGCATACGTCGCACCGCCTCGTCGGGCCGCGAAAGGGCCGACAGCGTCTGTTCAAAAAAACCGAGTTGTTCGAATTTACCACTGCTTCGGCGTTTTCTGGAGTGGATGCAAAAAGATTTGGGGCATGACTTCAGTTACTGATTTTGCGCTACTTCATCATCAACTCGGCCAGCTCACCTTCGCGCCGGGTGACTTCCTCTTCTACCGCCCGCACTTCGCGCATGTAAGCCTCGACGGCGGGCGGCAGCGAGCGCTCCTTGAGGGAGATAAACCCATAATGGGCCTGTGACGCCTGATCGTGGAGCGGCAGCGGTACGATTTCACCCGCCAGGAGATCCTGCTCAAAGCCTGTCAAAGTGCCGACGGCCAGTGCATTGCTGTTCGCCACGAATTGGACGATCTGCATGGGCACGTCAATTTCAATCGCCGGCACAAAATCGCCAGTCACTGTGTCATAGGCGCCGGCGCAGCCTAACGCCGCGCGCGGCAGAAGGCCGGCCAGGCGCGACGGAATACGCGATGCCACCCAAGGGTAATCGAGTGTTTGCGCGCGCTTCAGAGTGCGTTGCGTCAGCAGCGGATGCCCGGGTCGGCAAAACAGGCGCCCCTGATGTTCACCCAACAGCTCGCAATTGAATTCTTTTTCGCCTTGCAACGCGCTGATTTCAGCGATCCCCAGATCCACCACACCGTTGGCGACCTGCTGCGCAACTTCTCGCCAACCGGCAACATGGGCCGTCACCTTGAGGTTGGGATGGCGGGCGTGCAAGCGAGCAATGGCGCGATAGCCGCTGATGACACTGGGGTACGGCCCCAAGGCCACCTTGAGTGTGCCGATGTCGCCCACTGCCAGCAGGGCGATGTCCCGCCGAAGGTCCTCTTCAGCCATCAACAAGCGCTGGCTTTTGGCCTGCAGCACCTGGCCGAACGCCGTCAGGGTCACACCGTCGGTGCGCCGATCGAACAGCGTAACGCCGAGCTCCTGTTCCAGCAGCTGGATACTTTTGCTCAGCGCAGGTTGCGAAACGCCCAACGCTTTGGCCGCCTGACCAAAATGGGCATGTTCGATCAGTGCCAGGAATTGACGTAGGCGGCGCGGGGTCATGTCATAACCTTAATGTTATCGATATCAAGTAAAACGGAATTTTTCGTAATCAAATGAATATGCTATTCCTTGCCAGGCGGGTCAAGACGAACAAGAGCAAACCCGCGCCATCAAGGCATCGATACTCTGGCGAAGGAACATTTCATGAACAACAAGACCCTCAGTTGCGCGCTGGCCATCGCACTGTCCACGGGCTTCAACCCCAGCATTTTTGCTGCTCAGACAACTGCCGTACCGGCCGCGATTGAGCATGTCGATAACCATTTCGACAACAAGGGCAAACCGCCCTCGACCTACACCGTCGAATTTCAGAAAGGTGTGCGCAACACGCTTCCTTTTGCAGACAAGCGCGATTTTGAAGAAGCCAGGAAAGGCTTCATCGCAGCGCCGGCCTACAACAAGATCATGGCCGATGCGGGGAACGTCGCCTGGAACATGGGCAGCTATGATTTCCTGCTCGCGGGCAAGGACTTCGACACGGTCAATCCCTCGTTGCAACGGCAGGCCGTGCTCAACATGGCCTATGGTCTGTATGAAGTGGTTCCAGACAGGATCTATCAGATCCGCGGCTTTGACCTGGCCAATATCACGTTCATCAAGGGCGACACCGGCTGGATCGTTTTCGACACCCTGACCTCGAAAGAAACCGCCAGGGCGGCGCTGGATTTCATCAATGAAAAACTGGGCAAGCGCCCGGTCGTGGCCGTGGTGATTTCTCACTCCCATGCGGACCACTTTGGCGGTGTCCGTGGCGTAGTCGAGGAAGCGGACGTGCGCAGCGGCAAGGTCGCGCTGATCGCCCCCGTGGGCTTCATGGAGCATGCGGTCGCTGAAAACGTATACGCCGGCAATGCCATGAATCGACGCGCGTTCTTTCAATACGGCCTGCTGTTGCCACGCAGTCCCTACGGTCATGTCGACATGGCGATCGGCAAAAACGCCGCCTCCGGCAACATCGGCTTGATCGAACCTAATCGATACATCGAAAAGGATTTCGAAAGCGTGACAATCGACGGGGTGCAAATGGAGTTCCAGAACACGCCAGGCACCGAAGCACCGTCGGAAATGAATACCTGGTTCCCGCAGTTCAAGGCGTTCTGGGCGGCCGAGAACGTCACCGGCACCATTCACAACATCTACACCCTGCGCGGTGCCTTGGTGCGCGATCCGCTGGTGTGGTCGAAGAACATCAACAACGCCCTGTATCGCTACGGCCAGCAGGCGGATGTGATGCTTGCCGCGCACAATTGGCCGCGCTGGGGCAATGAACGAATCCAGGAAGTGATGCGCGCGCAACGCGACGCCTATGCCAACCTGAACAACGCCGTCCTGCATGCGGCGAACCAGGGCGTCACCATCAACGAGATCCACAATGTCTACACGTTGCCCGAGAGCCTCAAGAACACTTGGGCGACGCATAGCTATCACGGCTCGGAAGAACACAACAGCCGCGCGGTAATCAACCGCTACCTGGGTTATTGGGATGCCAACCCGGCCACGCTGATGCCGCTGTCACCGAAGGATTCGGCTCCGCTGTACGTTGAAATGATGGGCGGGGCTGCAAAGATCATGGCCAAGGGCAAAGCCTTGTACGATCAAGGCAAATACCGTGAAGCCTATGAGATTCTCAATAAGCTGGTGTACGCCGAGCCGCAAAACACCCAGGCCAAGGACTTGCTGGCGGACGTCTATGAGCAGGTGGGCTATCAGAAGGAAAGTGCCGGCGTGCGCAACAGCTTCCTGGCGGCGGCCTATGAGTTGCGCAACGGCATGCCCAAGGGCCGGGCGCCAAGATCTGGCGGGCCGGACTTTATCCGCGCCATGAGCACGGAGTTGTGGCTCGAATATCTCGGCATCAGCCTGGATGGCAGCAAGGTTGCGGACTTGCATTTCGTCCTGAACCTCAAGACCCCGGACAATGGCGAACAATTCGTGGTGGAGCTGAGCAATTCAACGCTGACCAGCATCAAGGGCCAGCAGGCACAAAAACCCGACCTGACCCTCACCCTCGATCGCTCGGCGCTTGAAGGCGTGATGGCCAGGCAGACCAGCTTCGATCAGCTCGCCGCGGACGGCAAGGCAACCTTTGAAGGCGATCGCAAACCGTTCGCCCAACTGATGGCCGCCATGACCCCGTTCACCCCGGACTTTGAACTGCTGCCGGGGACGAAGCCGTAACGGCGATGGCGCGGTAGACAGTTAACCTGGCGCATCTGTGGCTTGGACGCGCCCGGTCAACACCTGCAAATGACAGGTTGGAACGCTTGCGCAGTCGCCGTGAGCTTCCACTTGACCCCTGTCGTCATCAAGGAAGGGCATAGAGGTTGAAAAACATTCGGGAGGTATCACTGACGCCTCCCAGATGTTTGTCATATTGGCGCTCAATCTCACCGCTGCGATACATCTCGCTTAGCGCGCTATCAACTAACAGTCGGAAGTTTTCATCATCTCGATCGACCATCATCGAGGTCGTTGAGTACTCAAAGATGCGATCAAGCAATACGAGATTTCCGCTGACGTATTTGTCGGTGAGCTCATGTTTGAGCATTGTGCGTTCAGCGAAGAAAACATCTGCCTTGCCATCGGCAACACGCTTGAGGCCCGCGGCCGCGTCTTGCACCGTGATGAGTGTGGCGACCACGCCCAGGGATCGTATCTGTTGATTGATCCACTGCTCGGTGACGCCGCCAGCAATCGTGGCATACGTCATGTTGGCCAATGCGCGATTGACGTCTGTACGCCAGGTTGGGCCGGTTTTGACCACGTCGCCTTTCAGCACCCTGAGTAGCGCATTAGGCGCCTTTTTGTTGACTACGGCCGATAGGCCGGCCGTGTAGACAGGAATGGAGTAGCTGACTGTTTTCCGACGTTCCAGTGTTGCCGGCGTCGGGGTGCAGAGAATGTCGACTTTTCCAGTGCTGACGGCGCTGATTTCTTCGCCCAACCCAACGGGCTGATAACGAACTTGTAGTGAAGGCAGGTTCAACTCGGTTTTCAGTGCGTTGAAGATGCCCTGACAGAGATCGATCGCATATCCGCTGGCCTTGTCACCGTCCTGGGTACTGAACGGTGCGAAGTCAGGCACATACCCCAGCACTACAGAGTGACTGTTGCGCACCCGTTCAAGCGTGTCGGCTCCCGCGACGGCGGATACCAGGGAAAGCAGGCAGACAAGAAGCAGGTGGGCGGCTTTAATCGGTTGAGCGCTCATTCCTCTTTCTCCCGTCAGGTGTTTCTTCTGATCGGCAAAGATCCATCCTTCAGATGTCTTCGGGTGAAATCACCCACACGCTGCAGGGCATCTTGTACAGCAGATGTTCCACAGTGCTGCCAACCAAACGCTCCATGGCGCCGTGGCCGACGCGCCCCATGACAATGACATCAGTGTCATAGGCCCCGACATAGCTGGAAAGCACCTTGGCCGGATTGCCCATGATCATGTGCTGGCGCTCCGGTCCAATACCGTTGCGCTGCGAAAGCTCGCGGAACGCTTCAGCTTGCGCATCGAAAAGGGTTTTGGCTTTGCTCGAAGAAAAAAATGCCGAACCATTACTGAAGCCAAATTCATCTGCGCTGATCGATGAAAGATCGTGGGCGTAGACCACGTCGAGCTCGGCGTTGCAAATGGCGGCCAGTTTTGACGCCTCGTGCAAAATACTGTCGTTGAAACCTTCATATTGGTCATCACGATGAAAAGGGTCGACTGCAGCGACGATTTTGCGCGGCAAAGCATGGTGCATATGGCTGACAAAATGCAGCGGCACCTTGCATTCACGCAACAGGTGGATATCCAGTGGAGTAAACATCAGGCGTGACAGCAGGGACTCATGTTCGAGTGCCTTGATCAATACGGCCATCGGCTGTTCCTTGAGGTGGATGAGGATTTCCTGCAAGGGCCTCTCCACCCAGACCACTTCCGTGGTGACGTGAACGCCAATTTTGCGCAGTGGTCTAGCCTGGTCCTCAAGCCATTGGCGATGGCGCTCGACATAACCCAGCCGCATCTGTTCCAGCGCCTGTTCGTTGACCATTCCAGCCGTCGCCAGCCCCTCGAGGTAATCGAACGCTACGATGTGCAGTGCCGCGTCCGAGGCCTTGGCCAATGCGGCGGCCCGGTCGAAGGCAGGGCTGTTTTCCATCAACGGTGAAACGATCAGCATGAAACGTGATTGATCAGACATGACGGATCTCCGGTCGGTAATCGCGCGTTGGCTTGCCCCAAATAACCGAGGCCTTGGGCAGTTGAACCTTGCAATCATGGTGCTTGCGGCCGGGACGGTGGACTTGATCTTTGTCAAATGAGAGGGGGACGGACGCTATCGCTCGACGTGCGGTTGCCCAAAGCCGCGTCCAGTGAAGAATTAGTTGACCATTATCAATCCTTCTCCTGTCACGGCGGTGCAGTCTTTGGATTGCGTGCTGGTGCCGGACGCCATTGCCAATTTGTGCCCGATTGCGCACGGGGTGATTCTCGTTGTCGGATGGAGGTATTTATGTTCATTGATATCACGGAGAAACCCGCCAGCCATTGTTGGGGCGTGTGCATTGATGCCCTGGAAGTGAATTTCAATAGCCTGGCGCAAGCGCAGGCATTCGTTGATCAGCTCAAGGCACGTATCGAAGCCCCCCATGTCTGGCCGAATGCTCGAGACTCGGCAGCCCGTGCCAGCCGAATACCGCAGGCTCGCACCGATCTCGTGTAGTCAGCAGGACGTGGGCCAGCACGGGGCCGGGCTTGTGCAGGTGACAACCCAATGAATGAAACCTTCGGGATGGCGGGTGCCGCTGCTGCGCTGGGAATTGGCATGCTCATCGGCCTTGAGCGCGAACGGCACAAAGGGCAGGAGGAGAACCGTGCGTGTGCCGGTTTGCGCACCTATGCGATCACTGCATTGCTGGGTTATGTGGCGATGCAGCTCGGTGGCAACCTGCTGATAAGCATCGTCGCGATCATCCTCGGCGTGCTCTTCACCGTAGCGTACTGGCGCAGCGTTGGCGACGATCCCGGTGTGACCAGTGAAGTGGCCCTGCTCAGTGTCCTGATACTGGGTGGACTGTGTGGCACCTGGCCGACGCTGGCGATTGCCATTGGCGTGGCCATTGCGGGATTGTTGGCCTATCGACAGAAGTTGCACTACTTTGCCCGCAGTCAATTGACCGATGCCGAGCTGGGTGACGGCCTGATCTTGCTGACCGCTGCGCTGGTCGTGCTGCCCTTGGCGCCGGATCGTTTTATCGGCCCCTACGCTGCGATCAATTTGCGCACCATTTGCACACTGACCGTGTTGCTGATGGCAGTGGGGGCGATTGGGCATATTGCAGTGCGTACCCTGGGTATCCGCTACGGTTACCCCATCAGCGCCATTGCCTCCGGGTTTGCCTCCAGCGCCGTGACGATCGCCGCCATGGGCCATCTCGTTGCCCGGCAGCCCGACGACATAAAGCTCCTGAGCGCGGCCGCGATCCTGTCCAACATGGCCACCGTTACCCAGGTCGGCCTGATCCTGGGGGCGGTCGACACCGGTCTGCTGCGCCACATGTGGGGGCCCCTGATCGGCGGCGCTGTCGCGGCAGCGTTATATGGCTTATGCCTGATGCTCCCCAAGCCGACGGCCGGCGCCAACCAGCCGATCAAGGTCGGAGGTGCGTTCAACCTCAAGCTGGCCCTGATCGTCACGTTGGCCATGACCGGTATCACCTTTGTTTCATCCATGATGCTTAGCCATTTTGGCCAGCTGGGGGTCATGCTCACCGCCACGATCTCGGGTTTTGCCGATGCACATTCCTCGACGGCGTCGATTGCCACGTTGGCCAAGTCCGGCCGTTTACCGTTCGACGCTATTGTCGGGCCCCTGTTGATAGCGATCAGCAGCAACTCTGTCAGCAAATGCGTGGTGGCGTGGGTCAGCGGCGGACGTCGTTTCGCCGCCTACGTGATTCCGGGCCAGGTGTTGCTGACACTGGCAATGTGGGCGGGGATGAGCCTGAACTGACGGACATCGTGCGTATCACTGACAAATATCAAGGGGGCGCAACAACAATCGATCAATCTGAGCATCTACTACCGGATTGAAATGGCCGCGCGCCGAGGTGCCCCATGTCGCAGACTCAACGTTTACTCCTGATCGCCCCTTCAGCCATGAAGCATACCCCGGCGTTCGACCGGGCCGCGGCGTTGGCGCAGGCGATGCATTTGCCGTTGCACATCGTGGCATTCGACTATTCACAGGCGTTGGCGGTCGCCGGGTTGTTTGCCCCGGAACAATTCAGCCTGGCGCGGGACGGCTATCTGCAAACGCATCGGCAATGGCTCGCGGATCAGGCCGGATTGATGAGCAAGCATGGCGTCGAGGTCACCAGCGAGGTGGTGTGGGTACAGGATCCTTTTGCAGAGATCCTCAACTTTATCAACGAGATGCCACTGACGCTGATCATCAAGGACGCCCAGGAAGAATCGGCGCTCAAGCGCGTGTTTTTCACGCCGCTGGATTGGCAACTGCTGCGTGATTGCCCGGTGCCGGTGCATCTGGTGACCACGCCGCTGAATCCGCGGCCGCGTCATGTGCTGGCCATCATCGATGTAATGCGCGATGAGGATCAGGACCGCGTGTTCAACGACCACATTATCGACGCAGCGGCGAAACTGGCCGCGATCTGCGATGCCGATCTTGACCTGCTGCATGTGTATGACTGGACGGTTGTATATGCCCAGGACATGGGCTTTGGCGCATTGCAACTGGCTAACGGGGTGTATGAAATGTTGGGAACGGCTCAGCAGGAGGCGTTTGCGGCCATCGCTGAACGCCACGGCGTGCCTGTGCAGCATCGTTTCTTCAGGGAAGGCGCGCCCGTGCCCAGTATCTGTGAGTTTGCCGCCGAACACCGCACCGATGTCATTGTCATGGGCACGGTGCAGCACAAGGGTTTGAGCAAGTTGCTGGGCACCACGGCCGAGCACCTGCTGCATCAGGCACCGTGCAGTGTATTGGCGATCAAGCCGCGACAAATGCTGCAATCCTGATGTGGGGAACGCCCCGCGATGAGCCGTTGGCCGAGACATCGCGGGGCGACTTTTCTACAGGTGAAGACGATGGATGACCTGGCGGCTGTCGTCGGGATCACACTGCGTCTCGAAGCCAAGTGCCTTGGCCAGGTCGCGCATGGGCGCATTACTGGCGGCGTCCACGGAATACATCTGGCGAAAGCCGTTGCGGCGGGCGGCCTCGATCAAATGCGTCATCAGCAATGTGCCCAGGCCCAGGTGCGTCCACAGATCGGCGACCGTGACGGCGCATTCACATTCATGTTCCCCGGTGGCCGCATAACGACTGACGCCAACCTCGATCAGTTGCCCGTTATCGTGGACCAGGGCGATATAGGCCACGCGCTGTTTGTTGTCGGTGTCCATCAATTGGTTGAGCATCGTCGTGCCGGGCTCGTTGATCTGTGCGAGAAAACGCATGTGCCTGGATTCGGGAGACAGCCGCTTGATGAAGTCATATTCACGGTCGCGGTCCTGTTCCGTCAGCGGCCGGATCAACACGTGGCGGCCGTCCCTGAGTGCTTCAATCCAGTATTGGCCATCGACGGCGGCATAGGCGGCTGCAGCCCGATCATTGTGGTCTTTGACAGTGAGCATGGGGTATTCCTCCAGTGCAGTTTCAAGGACGTGCGGGCGGCAAAAAATCCGCGCTCGAGTTCTTTTTACCCTGCTGTCCAGGTTGGAATTTGATCTGGATCAGAGACAGGCGTCAGGCGCGTCAGTGCGTGCGGGTTGATTTACATCAAGCACGCGAGAGGGATCAGGGCGCAGTGTTGAAGCATGCCGGCGAGTGATGACCGGGATCGAATGGAGGTGTGTGATGAGTCAATATCAACGGTTGCTGCTGATCGTCGATCAAAACCTGCAACGCTCTCCCGCCGAACAGCGTGCCGTCGCGCTGGCCAAGGCCGCCGGCGCAGTCCTGGATGTACGGGTGTTTGCCGAACCGGTGCCAGTGGTTCATTTGTGGGCCGAGAAAGTCGACGACACAGAGCATCAACGCTATATGCGTCGCTACCGCCGCTGGGAGGCCGAAGAGCTCGATCGGCTCAACGATATGGGGCTGGATGTGACAGTCAAAGCCGTCTTCACCACCCATCCGTTGCTGGACATACTGAAAACGGTCGAGGATCTGAAGCCCGATTTGCTGATCAAGGATGTCAGCCTTGAACCGGTGCTCAAGCGAGTATTCATCACGCCACTCGATTGCCACCTGTTGCGTGAGTGCCCGGTCCCCGTGCACTTGGTCAACCATGTCCGCTACAGCTTGCCGCATCGAATCGTGGCAGCCGTGGACCCCTTCGATCCAGCGACTCAAATCAGCGGCTTGAATGACACCATCATCCAGACCGCCAATGCCCTGGCCTTGCAATGCGACGCGCCGTTACACCTGCTGTACGCCTATGACCTGTCACCCCTCTTCAACAGCGATGCGCCACTGGCCGGGGGAGGGTGGGGCGTGGACGTTATCGAGGAGCTGCGTCAGTCCTTGCACCAGGCGTTCGTGACATTGGCGGAGCGCTACGGCGTGCCGCCGGAACGACGCCATTTCGTCATGGGGTTGCCTGTGCCGGTGATCAGTGAGTTCGTCGAGGAGTATTTGGCTGACGTGGTGGTGATGGGCACTGTGCATCGGGTTGGGATCGACCGGCTGATCGGCAGCAATACCGAGCGGGCGCTGTACTCGGTGCCAGGGAGCATCCTGGCGGTCAGGCAGCGCGTCAGGGTATGAGTACGATTGCGCCGTTGAACTGCCCGCTCCGCAACCGTTCCAGCGCTTGATTGGCATCGTCCAGGGCAAAACAGGTGACGTCAGAGTGAACGGGCGTGTGCTGCAGTGCCTCGAAAAACGCTGTGCCATCTTCACGGGTCAAGTTGGCGACCGATCGAACGCTGCGCTCGCCCCACAACAGCCGATAGGGAAAGGCGGGAATGTCACTCATATGGATGCCGGCGCAAATCACGCAGCCTCCCTTGACGGTGACCGCCAGTGCCAGTGGCACCAAGGCACCAACCGGGGCGAAAATCAGGCTGGCATCGAGCAGATGCGGCGGAGGCTGATCCGAGGGCCCGGCCCATTCGGCACCCAGCGACCGGGCATAAGCCTGGCCTTCGCTGTCGTCTGGACGGGTGAAGGCGTACACCTTCTGTTTACGTCCACGGGCGATCTGAATGGCCAGGTGTGCCGCCGCGCCAAAACCATAGAGGCCCAGATGGTGGGCGCCTCGGGCCATTTGCAGGGCCCGAAAGCCAATCAGCCCGGCGCACAGCAGCGGTGCGGCCTGGGTGTCGGAAAGTGCCTCAGGGATCGGGAAGCAAAAGTGTGCGTCGGCTACGGTGTACTCGGCATACCCTCCGTCCAGATGGCAGCCGGTGAACCGGGCCTTATCGCAGAGGTTTTCTCGTCCCGAATGGCAGAATACGCAGTGCCCGCAGGTCCAGCCCAGCCAGGGCACGCCTACCCGCCGGCCAATCCACTCGGCAGCGACGTCGGCACCGACGGCCGTGACTTCGCCGACAATTTCATGCCCCGGCACGCGTGGCAGCCGCGCTTGGGGCAATTCGCCATCCACCAGGTGCAGATCGGTGCGGCACACGCCGCACGCCAGGACCTTGATCAGCAGCTGCTGTGAGTCGGGCGTGGGAATGGGGCGCTCTTGCAATTGCAGTGACTGGCCGGGGCGATGCAGGACCATGGCACGCATGAACACACTCCAGGCGGCAGGTTTCAACTCAGGTGACGATGACAGCCCACTATCAGTTGCTTGAGTCCATCCATGTTCTGAATGTTGACGTCGCGGCCGGTTATTTCCACCAAACCTTGGTCACGCAGGTGAGCGATGCCCCGACAAACGGTTTCAAGGCGCAGGCCCAGATAAGAACCGATTTCCTCCCGGCGCATTTTCAGCACGAAATTGCGCGACGAATAACCACGGGAATTCAAGCGTTGCGACATATTCAGCAAAAAAGCGGCCAACCGTTCGTCCGAGTTCATGTTGCCCAGCATCATCATCATGTCGTGATCACGCACGATTTCCCGGCTGAGGATTTTGTTCAGGTTGTGCTGCAATGAAGGCAACTCTCGGGCAAGTTTTTCCAGGTGGGCAAAATGGATGGGGCAGACCTCGCTGTCCTCCAGGGCAACCGCATCGCAGGTATGCTGATCTGTGCTGATGGCGTCCAGGCCGAGCATTTCACCTGGAATCTGAAACCCGGTGACCTGCTCGCGACCGTCGATGGAAAGCACGCTGGTCTTGAATGAACCCAGTCGCACGGCATACAGCGAACGCAATGGATCGCCTGCGCGGTAGAGTGCCGAGCCTTTCTTGACCTTGAGTCGTTGAATGATCAGCGTGTCCAGGCGCTCGATTTCCACACCGGTCAAGCCTAACGGCAGACACAGTTCCAACACGCTGCAACTGGAGCACGCCGTTTTGACATGTTGGTCGCGATACGATCGAGTTTCAGTCACGTGGAAGCCCTCCATATCAGCTTATTGAGCATAGTGTTTATTGCTGTTTGACGTTTAAAAAAGACGCCTGAAACTGAGTGATCAGACGAATGGATCCTGATCCGGCTTTGTTACAGATAAGTATTAGAGCTTCGTTGAAACTTGAGGTAAATCAAGTTTCAACGCTTGCAGACCCACAGAATCAACCTATTGATCGGTGTACGGGATACGGCTGGAGAATTGCGATGAGCGACTTTCTGAGTACCGAGCAACTGGAAGGGCTGGATGCCTATTGGCGAGCGTCCAATTACCTGGCGGTCGGGCAGATTTATCTCAAGGACAACCCGTTGCTGAAGGAGCCGCTGGCCCTGGCGCACATCAAGCCACGGTTATTGGGCCATTGGGGCACGACGCCGGGCTTGAACCTGATCTACACGCACCTCAACCGGTTGATCAAGCAGCACGACCTGAACATCTTATTCATCGCCGGTCCCGGCCATGGCGGGCCGGCGGTGGTGGCGCAGACTTATCTGGAAGGCACTTTTACCGAGTGCTATCCCTCGGTAGAGCGCAACAGTAATGGCCTGGTCCGTCTGTTTCGGCAGTTTTCCTGGCCGTACGGCATTTCCAGCCATGTATCGGCGCAAATACCAGGGTCGATTCATGAGGGCGGCGAACTGGGATATAGCCTGGCCCATGCCTACGGTGCGGCGTTCGATAACCCCGACTTGATCGTCGCTTGCGTGATCGGTGATGGCGAGGCCGAAACGGGGACGCTGGCGGCCAGTTGGCACTCCAACAAGTTCCTCAACCCCGCGCGTGACGGCGCGGTGCTGCCAATCCTGCATCTGAACGGCTACAAAATCGCCAACCCCACGGTGCTCTCCAGAATCAGCGAGGACGAGCTGTCGGCGCTGATGTATGGCTATGGCTACGATCCCTATTTTGTCGAAGGCGATGACCCCATGGCGGTGCATCAGGCGCTGGCCAGGACACTGGACACGATCACGCTCAAGATTGCCGAGATTCAGCGCGTTGCGCGCCAGCATCCGCAGGATGAGCCATCGGAGCGCCAACTCTGGCCAATGCTGGTACTGCGCACGCCCAAGGGCTGGACCGGGCCGAAGTTTGTCGACGGTCATCGGGTCGAGGGGACTTGGCGGGCGCATCAGGTCCCTCTGGCCGATTTCCGCCAGGCGCTGCACCTGCGCCAGCTGGAGGAATGGCTCAACAGTTACCGGCCTGATGAATTGTTCGATGTCAACGGCACCTTGCTCCCCGAACTGGCCGCCCTGGCGCCCACCGGACAGCAGCGCATGAGCGCCAATCCCCATGCCAATGGCGGCCTGTTGTTGCGACCCTTGAACCTGCCGCGTTTTACCGACTATGCGGTGAAGTTTGACGCCCCCGGCACCCTGCGGGCCGAAGCGACACGGGTCATGGGCACCTACCTGCGCGACGTCATGAAAAACAACCTGGGCGCCAGCAACTTTCGGTTGTTTGGCCCGGATGAAACCGCCTCGAACCGACTCGATGCGGTCTATGACGTCAGCGCCAAGGCGTGGATGGACCCGCTGGAGCTTGAGGACCTCAATCTGGCGGCCGATGGTCGTGTGATGGAAATTCTCAGTGAACAAGTGTGCGAGGGTTGGCTTGAAGGGTATCTGCTGACGGGACGCCATGGATTGCTGTCCTGTTACGAGGCCTTTATCCACATCGTCGATTCGATGGTCAACCAGCATGCCAAATGGTTGAAAACCGCCGCCGAGGTGCCATGGCGTAAACCGATCGCCTCGCTGAATTTTCTGCTGACCTCCCATGTCTGGCGCCAGGACCATAATGGGTTCTCCCACCAGGACCCGGGCTTCATCGATCTGGTGGCGAACAAAAAATCGGACGTGGTGCGCATCTACCTGCCGCCCGACGCCAATTGCCTGCTCTCGGTGGCTGACCACTGTCTCAGAAGCCGCGACTACATCAACGTCATCGTCGCCGGTAAACAACCGGAATGGCAGTGGCTGGAAATCGACGCTGCCCTGCGCCATTGCCAGGCGGGTATCGGCCGATGGGACTGGGCCTGCCACGAGGACGACGACCCGGACGTCGTGATGGCCTGCGCCGGCGACGTGCCAACCCTGGAAACCCTGGCCGCAGTGACTTTGTTGCGCGAGTACGTACCGGATTTGCGGGTGAGGGTGATCAATGTCGTGGACTTGATGGTGCTTCAGCCTTCCTTCCAGCATCCCCATGGTTTACCGGACACGGCATTCAACGAACTGTTTACCGTCGACAAACCGGTCATCTTCGCCTTCCATGGCTATCCCGCGCTGATTCACCGGTTGATTTACAAGCGCACCAATCATGAGAATTTTCATGTGCGGGGCTTCATTGAGGAGGGCGCGACCACGACGCCGTTCGACATGGCTGTGCTCAACTACCTGGATCGTTTTCGGCTGGTGCTGGACGTCATCGAGCGGGTGCCCCGGTTGCACGATCAGTTGCAAGACGCGCGCTCACGCTATTGGTCGATCCTGGAAAAACACAAGCTCTACCTCATTGAGCATGGACAGGACATGCCCGAAATCCTCAACTGGCAATGGACACCGAGAGTAACCAACTGACTGGAGGTCGGCGACAAAACCATTACTTGCGCTTCCAGTATTTCTGCATTTCAAGAAACAGAAAGGATGCGGTCCACGTGATCAGCACCAACCCGGTCAGGGCCTGCAAGCCGGTCAAATACTTGAGGTTGCCCACCGGTGAAATATCGCCGAAGCCGATCGTCGTGTAGGTCGTGAAGGAAAAGTAAACGCAGTCCATCAGCGTACCGTCGAAGTTGCCCGTCAGGCCGCCCCATTGGCCGGAGTGCACCATCAGGTAATAAACCAGCGCGAAGCACCAGACCTCTACCGCATGGGCCAGCAGGGCACCAAATACCCCGACGACAATTCTGAAGCGGCTCCACAACTTGAGCCGAGGCAGCCAATCGTTCAAGCGCAACAGACATTCGTAATGGATCACTACAACGATGATGACCACCAGCGTATTGATCAGCGTGACTGCCAGCATGGCAAGACTCCATTTTTACGGGGTATTTAAGATGAATCGGGAGGACGCTGTACAGGTATGAGCGCTGGAAAGTCTTCAGGCGACAAGGTTTCCTTTTCAAGCAACAGATGGGCACCGGCGTCCAGATCGGCTCGACGACTTTCGAGCAACGCCTTGGCTCGTCCATAGGCTTCATCGAGCAGGGCGCGAATACCCAGGTCGACTTCCCTGGCTGTCTGTTCCGAATAGTCTTTATCACCCTGCGCCGGCATGCGTTCACCCAGGTACGTGGTGTTTTGTCGCTCCAGCACGGACTGACCGAGCTCGGCGCTCATGCCAAACCGGGTGATCAATTGTCGGGCGATATCTGTTGCGTGGGCCAGGTCATCGGCAGCTCCAGTGGAAATCTGGCCATAGGCGAGGTATTCGGCAGCGCGCCCGGCCATCAGGACAACGATCCGGTCCTTGAGCATCTGGCAACTGATCAGGAAGTGATCTTCGGTTGGACGCTGCAGGGTATACCCCAGCGAGCCAATCGCGCGAGGCACGATAGACACTTTGTGCACCGGATCCATGGCCGGAAGACTGCTGGCAGCCAGGGCATGCCCCATCTCATGATACGCCACCACCTGGCGTTCCTCGGGGCGCAGCACACTGCTCTTGCGTTCAATCCCGGCAACGATGCGTTCCACGGCGGCCGTGAAGTCGTCGAGACCGACCGCTTGCGCTCCACGACGGGTGGCGACGATGGCGGCCTCGTTGACCAGATTGGCCAGGTCAGCACCGGTAAAGCCGGTGGTGAGGTCGGCAATCTGTTCGGCATTGATCGCGGGTTCCACAGTGATTTTTTGCAGATGGACCTTGAGGATTGCCTGGCGGCCTTTTCGATCGGGGCGATCGATCAGCACCTGCCGATCGATCCGTCCGGCCCGCAGCAGCGCCGGGTCGAGAATCTCTGGCCGGTTAGTCGCGGCCAGCAGCACGACGCCCTCACGGGGATCGAACCCGTCCAGTTCTGACAGTAATTGATTAAGGGTCTGCTCTTTTTCGTCATTGCCACCAAACGCACCGACGCCGCGCATTTTGCCCAGTGCATCCAGTTCGTCGATGAAGATGATGCAAGGTGCCGCCTGGCGCGCCTGTTCGAACAGGTCATGCACTCGGGCGGCGCCTACGCCCACGAACATTTCGACAAACTCGGACCCCGATATCGAGAAAAAAGGCACGCCGGCTTCACCGGCGATGGCTTTGGCCACCAGAGTCTTGCCGGTTCCCGGAGGGCCGACCAACAAAGTGCCTTTGGGGATATGCGCCCCCAGGCGTGAGTATTTGGCTTTGTCCTTGAGGAAAGAGACGATTTCCACCAGTTCGGCCTTGGCCTCATCGATGCCGGCCACATCGGCAAAGGTCACGCCGGTCTCGCGCTGCACAAATACCTTGGCCCGGGACTTGCCGATGCTCATCAATCCTCCGACACCTTGCTTTTCCGCCAGCCCGCGAAACAGGAAATGCCAGATCACCATGATCAGGACAAAAGGCAGCAGCAAGCCCAGCAGGCCATTGAGCAACGTGTTTTCGTTGACCCCGGTGAATCCGACGCCCGAACGACCCAGTTCCGCCGCTAACGCCGGATCCACCCGCACCGTGGAAAACTGGTTATGCCCGTTGATAGGCTCTTGCAGTTTGCCGCTGATCTGATCTTTCTCGACCCGTAGATCGCTGACCTTCTGCTCGCTGAGCAATTGCACAAACTGACTGTACGGAATGCTTTGCACGACATTGCGTTCGAAAAACACAATTTGAACCAGGGTCAGCACGACAAACGCTATCGCGAAGTAAGACAGGTTCCATTGGTGATTCTTTTTCATGGACGTGGCTCTGCGTCGTGGCATCGACCAGGGACGAACGATGATGGCCGGTCAGTATTTTTCTACGCCTGGGCGCAGGAAAATGGTTGAGGTAAATCAACAATCTCTCCATGAGCACGGGAAGGGCGTACGGCCAGCGATTTGTTTGACAAAAATCAGTGCTCCCAATGTGTACCGCCCGATACTTGGGTCACTGCATTTGCAGTAAACGTTTCAGGGAGAGGCACGTGATGCTCAAACTCAAACGCATTCTGTTGATAGCCCCCGGCGAAATGACCCTTACCCCGGCGTTTGAGCGTGCGTATGCACTGGCCTGTGCGACCGGTGCCTTTTTGCATATTGTCGCGTTCGATTATGTCCCGGCACTGGCGGTGGCGGGTCTGCTCGACCATGATGCGATGGCCCAGGCGCGGGAAGGGTATCTGCAAGTGCATCGGCAGTGGCTGGAGCAGCAAGCCCGCTTCAAACGATGCATCGGCATGCAGGTGACCACCGAAGTAGTCTGGGCCAGATCGAGCCTGACGCACGTGCTTGAGTACGTGAATGACTTTCATCCGGATCTGGTGATCAAGGATACTCATTACGTGCCGGCACTCGACCGGGCCTTTCATCGACCTTTGGACTGGCACTTGCTGCGCGCATGTCCTGCGCACTTGCACCTGGTGACCAGTGCCGCGCACCCCAAGCCGTTGAAAATCCTCGCAGCGATCGATCTGTCCCATCTGGAAGAGCTGACGCAGGGCCTCAATGACCGAATACTCGATGTGGCGTCTACGTTGGCGGCAAGCTGTGGTGCCGCGCTGCACGTACTCAACGTCAGCCATTGGTCTGTAATAAGCGATGCACCATTGAGTGTGCCGATAGACAGTCTTGATGACAGTTTGAGGGACGCGATCGAAGATGCGCAGCAAGAAGCCTTCGAAGCGCTTGCTGAGCGCTATTGCATAAAAGAAACGTGCCGACACTCGCTGACCGGTATCCCCCACAAGGTCATCGTGCTTTTCGCGCAACAGAATGCATTCGACGTGGTGGTGTTGGGCACCGTTTATCACTACGGCAAAGACCCGTTCATTGGCAGTACTGCTGAGCGTGTATTGAACAGGGCCCCGTGCAGTTTGATGATCGTCAAGCCATCACCCCCACCGGACTGAAAGGGGCACTGTCGCTCACAGTTGATAAAAATCAACTTGCCTGGGTGCAAAAGGCGCGATCAATAGCGCTCCCCTGCAAGCGCAAGGAAACGGCCATGCGAATCACATTTCTGGGTGCCGCGGGCACGGTCACGGGCAGCAAGTACTTGCTGGAACATCGTAACCAACATGTGTTGATCGATTGCGGTCTGTTCCAGGGCTACAAGCAACTGCGATTACACAACCGCGACCCGTTCCAGCTTCCGGTCAACGACCTCGACGCCATTGTGTTGACCCATGCCCATCTTGACCACAGCGGCTATCTGCCCGTACTGGTGCGCAATGGTTATCGCGGCCCGGTCTATGCCACGCCAGCGACCTGTGAGCTGGTGAAAATCCTGCTGCTGGACAGTGGCCGGTTGCAGGAAGAAGAGGCTGAGTTCGCCAACCGGCATGGCTTTTCAAAGCACAGCCCGGCATTGGCGCTTTACACCGAGCAAGATGCTGAGCATGCACTGAAGTTGTTACGGCCGGTGGAGCTGAACCACAGTGTCCAGATTGTCCCTGACATGACCATTGAGCTGCGGGGCGCCGGGCACATTCTGGGGGCCGCGACGGTGGAAGTGATTGCCGATGGCCAGACCTTGGTGTTTTCAGGGGATTTGGGCAGACCTGACGATCCTTTGATGTTCGCTGCGCAAACCGTCGAACAGGCGGATTACCTGCTGGTGGAGTCGACTTACGGCGACCGTAGACATCCAGACGAATCGCCGCAACAGCAATTGGCTGAGGTCATCAACCGTACCGCGTTGCGCCGGGGTATTACGCTGGTGCCATCGTTCGCGGTGGGACGCGCCCAATTGCTGATGTACCACCTTTATCAATTGAAACGCCAACGTGCGATTCCTGATATTCCCATCTACCTGAACAGCCCGATGGCCACCGACGTCACGGGCCTGTACCAGCGGTTTCGCAGCGAGCACAGATTATCCCTGGAGGACTGCGAGGGTATGTGCCATGTGGCGCAATTCGTCCGCACGGTCGAGGATTCGAGAGCGCTTGATCAGCAACGCACCCCGGCGGTCATTATCGCCGCCAGCGGCATGGCGACCGGCGGGCGCGTTGTCCACCACCTCAAGGCGCTGGCTCCCAATCCGCTTAACACGCTGTTGATGCCGGGCTTTCAGGCCGGTGGCACTCGGGGGGCACAAATTGTAGCGGGCTCTCGAACGGTGCGTATCCATGGCAAGGAGGTGCCGATAAACGCTGAGGTGGTGCCGATGCAAACGCTGTCGGCGCATGCTGACGCCGATGAAATCATGCAGTGGTTGCGTGGCTTCAAGCGCCCGCCCAAGCACACATTTGTGGTGCATGGCGAGCCAAACGCATCGGATGCGCTGCGCCGCCGTATCAGCCTGGAACTTGGGTGGTCGGTGTCGGTGCCGGAGTATCGCGATAGCGTCGACCTCACCCCCGGAGTCGAATCATGAGCCAGTATCGACGGTTGTTACTCATCATCCACCTTGCCTTGGGTCATTCTCCGGCCATCACCCATGCTGCGGCATTGGCCCGGGCCAGTGGCGCAAGGTTGCATATCGCGGCCCTGGTTCCATCGTTGAAATTGTTGTCGCTGCTCGAAGATAGCGACCGGGAAAAGGCCCGGGAACGTTACCTGCAGGACCATCGCGATTGGCTGAAGGATCAGGAAAAACTACTGCGCGGCAAAGGAATCGACGTGACCAGCGAGGTGGCCTGGGCTGATGAAATGAAGCAAGGCATTCTGGATTACGTCGCAGAATTACAGCCCGACCTGTTGATCAAGGAAATCCAACATGAATCCGTGCTCAAACGCGCGCTCTTCAACTCGCTGGACTGGCGCCTGCTGCACCAGTGTCCAGTACCGGTTTATCTGGTAGGCGGGGCCGGTCACGCCTTGCCCCGCAAGGTGGTGGCGGCAGTGGACGTGTCGGCTGGCGAATCTGGGCACAGCGAACTCAACGGCCGCATCATTCAACAGGCCTCCAGCCTGGCCATCCAGTGTGATGCCGAATTGCACTTGCTCTATGCCCATGAAATGTCAGAGGACTACCTGGAAGAGTTGAGCGATAGCTTGAAGCTGTCAGCGTTGAGTAAAGGGGTGCGCAAAGCGTTGGAAAAGTCGTTTCTTGCATTCGCCAGGCAATACGGTGTGCCCGCCGACCGCCGGCATTTCGTCTTGGGTCACCCCGTCACGGCACTCAGTGAATTCGCCAGCCAGAATCATGTGGATGTGATTGTGATGGGCAGAGCCCAGTACCAAGGCCTGGAGCACCCTCTGGGCAGTACGACCGAACATATCCTGTATCAAGTGCCCTGCAGCGTACTGGCGGTTTGAAGTCGTCTCGGGGTTCCGCTCGCCTGGTGGGGCGGGCAAATGCTCAGGCAGGATCAAAAGCATCATTTTCCGCCAGCAAGGCGGCGGTCAGGGCCGTGCTGTCGAGTATCTGCAGGTGACGCGTGGCACAGTCAGGCGGCAGGCGAAACGGCGGCACGGAGTCAGCGATCGCAATGTGTTCAAAAAGAGGCCGGTCGAACAGCCGACTGCCTGCGGTAAACAAACCATGGGTAGCGGCTGCGAACAGTCGGGCGGCACCCGCCGTTTGGCAGGCGAGGCCGGCATGCGTCAGCGTTTCTCCCGTGCTGATCAGGTCGTCGAAAACAATGGCTGTCTTGCCTGAGACTTCACCGATCAACAGAGTGCCCGTCAGCGTGGCGTGATCGCGGTGCTTTTCCATCAGGGCACTGCCAACCGGACGCCCCAGTTGCCGTTCCAGGGCTTGTCGAAACTGCTCGGCGCGTTTGCTACCCCCTGAGTCGGGGGAGACCGCAACCACTTCGGCGTCGCCGACCAGCCCGGCGAAATGCCCGGCGAACAATTCGGTGCACTGCAGGTTCCTGGTTGGAATGCGGAAGGCGTTGTCAAACGCTGCCGGATTGTGCACGTCCAGGGCGATCAGGCGATCCACGCCACTGGCTTCAATAAGGGCGGCTACATAACGCGTTATGGTCGGGTCCTGAGGCTGGTTGCGGCGATCCTTGCGCCCGTAGCACAAGTAGGGCGTCACCACTTGCACATGACGAGCGTCGGCATCCTTGAGCGCACCGCAGAAGAACAGCAAGCGACACAGCTTATCGTTTGCGCTCTGTTGGCCATCCCCATACAAGGAATGGAACACCACGACGTCACGACCGCTAACCGGATCCAGCGGGCGGCATTTATGTTCGCCGTCTTCGTAGTCACGCTCTTCGTGGCGTGCCAGTTGGCAACCAAGCCGTTGAGCGACGCGGCCGGCGTAGATTTCAGTGCCTTTGAGGGCAAAAAGAAGCGGGGGCAGGGTCAGCATGCAGCGGCTCCTTGGAGGCGGGATATGAAATGCGCCTTACCTGAAACTTCGAAAAGAAAGCGCATGTACCGTGACCTCGGAGGCAACCGCCGGATGAAGGTGTATTCACGCTCAGCTTACGCCAATCCTGATGCACTGGCGTATAAGGGTCGTGGTCAAGCGACCGAAGAACAACCCCCCGGCCGGTTTCCCGGCAGGGGGGCAGCTACGCGGTCAATCGGCCTTGATCGGCACGACCTTGTCGGCCTTCATGGCTTCGGGCTTTTTCGGCAACGAGATGCTCAGCACGCCTTTGCTGAAACTCGCTTCGATCTTCTCGGCATCGACCCCTTTGGGCAGGCTGAACGTGCGCTCGAAGGAACCATAGTGACGTTCGCTAAGATGATAGCCCTTACTTTTCTCTTCCTTGTCCTCTTTCTTTTCCCCCTTGATGATCAGGTTGCCGTTGGACAGTTTGAGCTCGATGTTCTTTTGATCCATGCCGGGGAGTTCGGCAGTGATTTCGAAGCTCTTGTCTTTCTCGGTGATGTCCACGGCAGGCAGGCCATGGCCGCTCAGTTCGCGCCGCCAGAAGGGCTCGACATCAAACAACCCACGGCTGAAGGGCGATAGCCCTGAACCGCGGTTGAACTCGTCGAACAGGTGATCGACCTGTTGCCGCAGTTTTTCCAGGGGCCGCCAAAAGTCTGAGGTCGCTGGATGCTGGCTTGATTTGTCTTCGGTCTGGATCGGCATTTTTTTCACGGAATTGCTCATTTTTCACGACTCCTCTTGGTTAAAGGGCAGGCTCAAAACAGTCCGTACACCCGTCCGCCCTGAAAAAATCAACCCGGCGCTGACCTTTCAAAGCCAGCGTCATTCACCCCATGCGATGGTGCGAACGCTGACTCTAATGTCCATGGGAATGCCCAAAACTCGCTTGATATAAATCAGAAAGAGGGCAAAAACGGTTTGCTCCGATACCGCTGTCACCTCGTCACTGGCCAAGGCCTCTGTCCATCAACCAAAACGGACACGATAGACAATCGAGACCTAAGCTTTACCTCAATGGGCCACGGGCGTTTTTGCTTCGACAACGTGAATTGCCCTTCGAGGAAATCACCTCCATGTTCAGTAAATGGCTGGATCCCGCGCTGCTCCTGCTCAGCGCCCTGACGCTGCTGGCGGGGGGTGTTGCACACCTTTGGCAAAGACCGGACTGGGCGTCGATGTGCTGGGCCGCAGGAAGCGTGGTGATGGCCTTGGTACTGTTGGTCGAGATCGTCAGGCGTCTGGCCCGGCGCGAGGCCGGTGTAGACATGATCGCGTTGCTGTCGATCACCGCCGCCCTGGCCTTTGCGCAGACACTGGTGGCAGCGGTGATTGCCTTGATGCTCGCAAGCGGACGTACCCTGGAGTTTTTTACCAGCCAACGCGCCGAACGTGAGCTTCGTGCCCTCATCGACCGGGCGCCACGTTTTGCCTGGTTGCAGGAGGCGGGCGGGTTGCGCGAGATCCCCGTAGAACAGATCCAGCCCAATCAAACATTGCTGGTGCGCCTGGGGGAGGTGGTACCGGTCGACGGGCGCCTGCTGAGCCCCACCGCCGAACTGGATGAATCGGCACTCAGCGGCGAATCGTTGCCCGTCACTCGTCGAGAAGGCGAGCAACTGCACAGTGGTGTTTCCAATGTCGGTGCACCCCTCCTGCTGAGCGCCACGCGAACGGCCGCACAGAGCACCTATGCCGGGATCGTTCGGCTGGCCGAGGAGGCGCGACGTTCACGCGCGCCATTCGTGCGCTTGGCCGACCGTTATGCGTTGTTCTTCATCCCGTTGACCTTGCTGATTGCCGCAGCGGCCTGGCAACTGAGTGGCGATCCCTTGCGAGCGCTGGCGGTATTGGTGGTGGCCACGCCGTGTCCGTTGATACTGGCAGTACCGATTTCGATCATGTCAGGTATTTCGAGGGCGGCGCGGCGCGGAATACTGATCAAGGACGGCGCGACCCTGGAGGCGTTGGCCGGTGTCAAACAGGTGTTTCTCGACAAGACCGGAACACTGACCAGCGGCCATGCCCGTCTGCAATCAATCGAGGTCAATGGACTTGCCGACCCCCTGGGTTTGCTTGGCCTGGCCGCTTCGCTGGCGCAGGCCTCGACGCACCCCATCTGCCAGGCCATTGTCGACGCCGCGCACCAGCGTCAATTGCCTCTGAGCATCCCCCGACAGGTGGATGAGAGTCCGGGCGCCGGCCTTTGCGGGGTGGTCGATGGCAGGCGGGTGCGTTTCGGCACGTTGTCTTTTGCTCATGCCGACGCACCTGCATCCGATTGGGGTGCAGCCATGTTGCGCCATATGGATTACCTGGCGTGCAGTGGAAGCTTTATTGACGTGGATGGAGAACTTGCCGGCCTGCTGGTGTTTTCGGACAACGTGCGTCGAGAAACACCACAAACCCTGCGCCGCCTGCGCGCCCGGGGCATAGAGAGGATCGTCATGCTCACTGGCGATCGCCTGGAAACCGCCGAAATGGTTGCGCTGTCCGCCGGGATTGACGAGCTGCGAGCAGGGCTGATCCCGGAGGACAAGGTGCGAGCGGTGCAGGAAGGGTGTTTGCGCGCCAGTACCTTGATGGTCGGCGATGGCATCAATGATGCCCCCGCGTTGGCGGCGGCCAACGTCGGCGTGGCCATGGGGGCCAGTGGTGCCACGGCTTCTGCACAAGCCGCGGGTGTGGTGCTGCTGGTAGACCGTCTCGATCGTCTGGTGGAGGCATTGGACATTGCCCGCCAAACCCGTCACATCGCCCGCCAGGGTGTGCTGGTCGGCATGGGCATGTCGTTGCTGGCCATGGTGGTGGCGGCCTTGGGTTATCTGCCGCCGCTTATCGGTGCCGTGGTGCAAGAGGGCATCGATGTGGCGATCATCATCAACGCCTTGCGTGCATTGGGGCCACTGCGCGGAGTGCGCCAACAAAAGTTGGCAGCGCAACAGATCGATCACCTGCAGGACGAGCACAAGGCATTGTCTTCAGTACTCAGCGACCTGCATCAACTGGCCATTGATTTTGCCCGGCGTCCATTGGCACAAGCACAGTCGGATTTGCAGGCGCTGGTCAACAAGCTGCAAACAACCCTGGCACGCCATGAACGTGAAGACGAAAACACACTGTATCCGCAACTGACGCAAAGCATGCCGGGCGAGGATCCCATGTCAGCCATGAGCCACGCACACCGGGAGATTTTTCGCCTGATCCATCTGCTGGCGCGCATGAGCCGTGACTTCTGTGCCGCCCCCGAAACGGCATCGGCAGATGAGATTCAGCACCAGTTGATTCGGCTGGATACGCTTGTGCGAATGCATTTTGATCAGGAAGAGGAGCTGTTTCGCTATCTGGATTGGCGCTGAATCAACGTCTGGGCAGGATGCGGATCAACGTGTTGTCACCCACCCAGTAATGATGAATCAACCCGGTCGCCGCGTGCAGTCCGATCAACCAATAACCGGTGCTCCCAAGCAGTTCGTGCCAGTGCTTGAACTGCTTGGCCAATGACGGATCAACTTCTATTGGCGAGGGCAGGAAAAAACCGAAATAGGGCATCGGTTTGCCTTCTGCCGATAGCAGCAGCCAAGCCAATAGGGGTGTGGCGATCATCAATATGTACAGCATCGAATGCATCAAGTGTGACATGCCGGTTTGCCAGGCGGGCAAAGCCGGTGCGATAGGCGGGCGCGGCGCAAGACGGCGTGCGAGCAGACGAACCCAGACGAGGGCGAAGATGCTCAGGCCGAACAATCCATGCAGCCCCAGAAAAAAGCTCCTCAAATGGCCACCGCGCGGCATCAACCCCTTGATTTCGATACAAGCGTATACACCGACAAACAACAGCAGCATTAGCCAGTGCAGGGTGATCGACAGTTGTCCGTAGTGCTGTGGCGTTGAGTGGCGTGTCATGGTGGCCTCGACAGATTGATGCTTCGAAAGAGCCAGTAACCTGCCTGCCCAGCCTTAAGACAATCTGAAGAAGCAATGGGTCGATCTGTTCAACACAAAACATCGGTGCGGGCCTCGGCCGCTACTTGACCTCATCGACCTCATAATTCACATAACCGAACTCGTTGCTGCGAGCCGCCATATATTTGCCGTTTTGCTCGAATACCGTGGCCTCGAAGGGTGTGCCGTCAAGTGTTGTCAGCAGATGCCCGTCCTTGACTTCATACTTGGCCGGCACGCCAAACTGGCCGTCATGTAGCATGTTCAGGTATTCCCCTTCCGCAGGCGGCTTACCATCGACGCTGGTGATCAGGCGTTGGCCGTCGGTGCCATAGACGATCTCGAACGTCTGGCCAGTGACCGTGTTGCGCACCTTGATGGTCTTGCCCACCACGTAGGCTTGCAACTGCTCGTTGGTGAGTGCCTTGGCACCTTCGGTCTTCAGCTGGTCGATGGTTTTTCCGCCGGCGATAGCCTTGCTGTCCTCAGTCGTCGGCGTGTACCAGATCGGCGAGGTCCACGCGCGTTCCTGGACAGTGGCCGAGACGTCGGCCGGCGGCGGCACTTGTAACTTGGCCGCGTCATAGGTGCTCCAGCGTGGGGTCGGGATCTGTAGCACGCGGGCGTAGTAGAACGCGTGCTGGGTCGGATCGAAATCCGGATCGACCCAGACTTTCTTCAGCTCGGTGGCACCAATGGTGTTGGTGTAAGTAGCCTTGGACACATCGACCGTGGAGCCCACCGGCGGGATCTTGCCGGTAGCCTGGTCCGGTTGGCGATCACCTGACCAAGCGACGTCATGGATCTTCTCGAAGGTCTGGCCGTTTTTGGTCCAGCCCTTGATGATCTGGATTCGGTCGAGGTTGCCATCGTCGGCATCCTTGACCGCCCACACCACGAAGGAGGGTGCTTGTTTGCCCGGTTTTGCCGGCAAGTCGCCGCCCATGGGAACGCCCTTGGCGTAAGCGGCATGCACCCAGTCTTTTTCGTTCCACAAACTGCTGTCGAAGCCCCAGCCACCAAACAGGCGCACCGGGATGCGCACGCCGCTGGTGCCGTAGACTTCTTTACGCTTCATGGCATCGAAGATCGATTCACGGGTGTTTTCTTCAGCCCACACGCCGGCTAAACCGGACGTGCTGGTCTGCAAGGCCACCATCCCCGAGTTCTGTTTGCCGGAAATACGCGCTTGCGGGGTGCTGTCGGTGAAACCGTGGGAGCCGAAGTTGTTGTCCTGCGAATAGGGGATCACCCCGTTGTGCGAGTCGCTGGCCCCGACCACCCCCATTTTATAGGGGTTGTAGCCGCGGGCTTCCTCTAAGGCCATGCCGTTTTGCCAGGCTTGCCGGATGTAACTGCCATTGATTTTCGATGTGCTGTTGTCCATGCCAAGCAGGAAACTCATGATTTCATAATTGGCGAATTCGTCGGTCGGCGACAGCTCGGGGTGGGTTTCGGAGGTACCTTTTACCTGGTGGATTTCGGTGAGGGATTCATTGCGCATCCGCGTCTGCGCCCAGGCGGCATCAATGGGGCGACCACGCTCATCGACGTCCACCGGAAACATCAGGCCGTTACTGAGGTTGGCATTGTGGGAGATCGCCAGTACCTCGTTGCCCTTTTTGCGTTGATCGTCCATCCAGGTCCATAAGTCCTCCGGCTTATCCGAGTCCAGCGCCGTAAAGGGCAGGTCCGGCACCTTCTTCGAGTCGCGGAAAAACACATTACGGTGCATATTTTGATTGTTGGGGGCCGAGGTCCATTCATACGCGACAAACGTGGTGAATTGGCCGGGCTTGTTGTACTTGTCAGCGATGGCGATGTTCTGCTGCCAGATGTTGCCCGCAACCTTCGGATCAATCAGCTCCTTGATCGGATGGCTCAAGCTGCCGGCGATCCATTTGAACACCCGGTTGAAATCTTCCGGGGTTTTGACAATCAGCTTTTGCGCGATGGGCAGTTTGCTGAAGTCTGATTTCGGATCGTTGGCCAGGGCGATCACGCCCACATATTCCGAATGATCGGTCACCCCATGGAAATCCAGCGGTCGGCCCTTGAGCTGCACTTCAAACCCCATCGGATGCTTGACCGGCATCCCAAGTGAGAATTGGTAGGCTTGTTCGGGATCGACCTGATGGTTGCCGATCAGGTAGGCATCGATCGACCAGGAACTGTGCGAGTGCGTCTGGCCAAAGTAAACCTCGCGATCCGGGTTGCCCTCTGCCAATGACAGCGTGCTGACGGCAAGTACGGCGCAACCAAACAGTGACTGCGCGGTGAAGTGTGTTGGGAGGGTCATATTCCACGTCTCCGGTATACGACAGTGGCAGGGGGCAACTCAGGACCAGAAGCTTGAGACTCGTTCAAAAAACCAAAAGGCAGCCAGCGTACCCAGCCCATAAGAGGCAATCGGTCGGGCATACAGCCGTGCGGGCGCTGGCAGTCGACAACGCAACAACAATGCGCGAAGGCTCAATACCACGGCGACGAACATCAGTTGACCGATCTCGACGCCCACGTTGAAGGTGAACAGCGCCAGCGGCAGGTCGTGCTTCGGCAAGCCGATATCCGCCAGCGCACCGGCGAAACCGAAGCCATGCAACAGGCCAAAACAGAACGCCACGACCCATGGCCATTGAACGGTGAAACTGACTTCACCACGGTTCTTGCGGGCGATTTCCATTGCCAGCAACAGAATGCTCAGCGCAATGGTCGCTTCCACAGGCGGGCCGGGAAGCCGCACCGCACCCAATGCTGCGAGCGCCAGGGTGATGGAGTGGGCGAGGGTAAACGCGGTGATGGTTTTCACGAGCATCCAGCCGTTACTCACCAACAGTAGAAGGCCGAAGACGAACAGCAAGTGATCGAAACCGCCCAGTATGTGTTGGATGCCGTGGACCAAAAACGCTCCGGCCACCGAGTGCGCTCCCGGCGTGGCAGCGATCTCTATCCAGGGTTGTGAGGGATGGACGAGGGTGGTCGTCAGGCTGCCGTCCAGGCGCGAGACACGCACCAGCACATCCGTGATGCTCGCTTGCAGGCCGATGAATTCAATACGTTGCCCTGCCAGTTCTGCAGGGCCGGCATCAATGACCCGGCGCTCGATCAGTGAATCGTTCAGTTCGCTTTCCATGGGTTCAACGACGGTGCGCATACCTTCGGCAAACCGGAGCGCAATGGGCAATCGCATGCCTGAAAGCACCGGCGTACGCCACAGTACGTCGTAGCGCCCGACGGCCGTTTCGTTGAGTTCCAGGTATGCGGGGCGCGACTCGTGGGCCATGGCCGTCAGCCCCGTGAACCAGAGCAGCAACAGCAGCCAGGCTGTGCGCCTCATCACGGCCGCTCCGTTTGTGTGGCGACAATCGCACCCGTGGAAGCCGGCATGGTCACCACGACCTCATAGCGCGCTTTCAGCGCATCGAAACTTGCTCGTTTCGATTCGCTGCGTTGCTCGGACATCCAATCGGACGTGACCTGCTGGGCTACGGTTTCGAAGGGCAATGCCGGTGGTCTTGCCAGCGCATCTATCCATACCAGATGCCAGCCAAAACCAGACTCTAGAGGCCCCACCCACCGCCCCGGCGTTTGCTTGAACAATGAAGTGGCGAACTTTGAACCAAATACTCGCGCCACCTGATCCTGGGATTGTTCGGTGTAGGCGTTTTTAAACATGAACGCATCGCCTTCTCCACTGTTCTTGTCAGTCAGCCTGCTTAACGCGGCCTGAGCCTGGGTCTGCGCATCTGCGCCGCGTTGGTCCAAGGCGAAAAACAAATGATGAAAGGTGGCCAATGGCGGCGGGGCATATTGGACCTGATGTTGGTTGTACCAAGTCTCAAGTTCGCCGGGTGCCGGTTCACGAAGCGACGCTACATCCTCGGCGAGGAAATCCATTTTTTGCGCCAATCTACGGCGAATGATGGTGTCGTCTTTATCCAGGCCAAGTTTCAATGCTTCGCGATAGAGGATTTCCTCTTTCACATATTGATCAATCAGGCCCTGCAACTGTTGCTCCGATGCGGGGCGCTGCCATCGTGCCAACCACGAGATTGCGATGCGCTGAACAACGTCCGGGGTAATTTCAATGCGTTGGGGGTCTTGGTTGACGGTGGAGCGATGTAACCCTGCGAACAGCATAAAGAGTGCAAAGCCGGCGATTAAAAAGTGCAGTAATGGCTGGCGAAGGCATCGCGTGAATAACGAAAGTCGAGAATCCTTCGCGTCGCTGTCACCTGCATTCATGACTTATTACCCCACGCTAGACTGGTTTTTTTTCAGCAGAGTGAAGTATTGCTGTTGTATCGGAACTTTCCACCGAAGCTAATCACGATAAGTACTAAGGCTTAGTAGCAATCGGATTAACCAACTCTCCTGGGGGCATGCACTTGCGCAGCTCAAACGGGTAAGTAGTTGTGTGTAACTCAGAAGAGTGAATATTAAGGCTTACCAGCACTGCTGAGGGTTCGGAGCCAGGGTAATGGTTTTTAGAGTCGAGTGACTCAAGATGTTCAACGACTGCTTTTGGCCGATTTTTGCCCAGGGTCACAGCGTCATATGGGGCGAAAATCAGCGCCCTGGGCCGGCAGGGCCCAGGGCAGGATGACTGCCTGGCATTCACAAAATCGGTCAATGCTGCAGGCAAGTTGAGGGCTTAGTTAACGATCACTTCGTCCAGTGCTTGCTCGAGGATGTTGACCGTGCGCTCGATATTGTTCAGCTTTTCGAGTCCGAACAGACCGATGCGGAAGGTCTGGAAGTCGGCCGGCTCGTCGCATTGCAACGGCACTCCGGCGGCGATCTGCAGGCCGTGGTTGGCAAATTTCCTGCCGCTCTTGATGTCGGCATCATCGGTGTAGCTCACCACGACGCCAGGGGCCTGGAAGCCGGCGGCGGCCACGCTCTTGATGCCTTTGCCGGTCAGCATGGCGCGCACCCGATCGCCCAGCGCCTGTTGTTCGTCGCGGACCTTGTCGAAACCGTAGGCTTGCGTCTCTTTCATCACTTCGTTGAATCGCGCCAGGGAGTCGCAGGGCATGGTTGCATGGTAGGCATGTCCACCCTGTTCGTAGGCCTGCATGATCTGCAGCCACTTTTTCAGGTCGCAGGCGAAGCTGCTGCTTTGCGTTTGCTCGATGCGCTCGAGGGCCAGGGAACTGAACATCACCAGGGCGCAGCAAGGGGACGCGCTCCAGCCTTTCTGCGGTGCGCTGATCAGCAGGTCGACGGCGCATTTGTGCATATCGACCCAAAGCGTGCCAGAGGCGATGCAGTCCAGCACGAATAGGCCACCCACCGCGTGCACGGCGTCGCCGACGGCCCGCAGGTACTCGTCGGGCAGGATAATCCCGGATGAGGTTTCAACGTGGGGGGCGAAGACAATCTGCGGCTTTTGCGCCGCAATGGCTGCCAGCACTTCGTCCAGAGGGGGTGGGGCGTAGGCAGCCTGGCGACCCGTCTCGACCGGTCGGGCTTTGAGCACCGTGGTGGCTGCCGGGATGTTGCCCATCTCAAGGATCTGGCTCCAGCGATAACTGAACCAGCCATTGCGTATCACCAGGCACTGCTGGTCGGTGGCAAACTGTCGCGCCACCGCCTCCATGCCGAATGTGCCGCTGCCCGGGACCACCGCAACAGCCTGGGCGTTGTAGACCTGTTTCAGGGTCTTGGAAATGTTCTTCATCACGCCTTGAAACGACTGCGACATGTGGTTGAGCGAGCGGTCGGTGTAGACCACTGAGTACTCGACCAGCCCCTCAGGATCGATACTGGGATATAGCTTTGACATGAAGTGACTCCTTTGGCAGAGATGTCATTGGTATCGACCCTGCCCTAAGCCTTGGCAAATGACAAGATTGCCGGGGATTGAATGGCGAGTCCTGTCGAGCCGCAGGCATCAACCCATAGCTGTCAGGCTGACTCCACTCACAGGCATTCGCGACTAGAATTTCACTTTCGACGCTTCTAACGCCAGGTCAGATTTCCACCGTGCAGCGACAGGCCCCAAGCGTTGCTTCGGTCTATGGGAAACATCTATGACGAATCCGCAAGATAAAGGCGAATCCGACGAGGATTTAGGTCAGATGGTGATAGGGCGAGGACCCTGTACCTATCTATTGCTGCTCCTACTAGGATTGATCCTCCTGTTTCCCTTTCTTGAGGACGGCATAGTTGCTCGCACGTTGCTCGGCACTCTGTTTTCAATCGTGCTGCTCGTGGGCGCTTTCGCCACCAGGCAGACTCGGCGGGGGTTCATCCTCAAACTGGGCCTGGCGTTGCTTGGGGTTGGTCTTCAATGGTCCGCGTTGTGGGCCGGAAGTATCGCGATTCTTTTCGTTGCCGGGATAGTGTATGCGGCGTCTCTTGCCGTCTCGTTCACCGGAGTGCTTCGCTATATCCTCAAGCGCGGACCCATTACAGCCGACAAGCTGCATGGCGCGCTGGCGGGTTACATCATGCTGGCCTTCGTCTGGTCCTTCGTCTATGCCCTGGTCGAGATCTCCAGCGCTGGCTCATTCGGCCCTGCGCACCTCGACTTCGAACAGCCCGGCACTTTCTTCAAACTGATCTATTTCAGCCTCACGACGCTCACGACCACAGGTTTCGGTGATGTGCTCCCGTTGACCAACCACGCCCGCTCACTGGTGATGGTCGAGGAGTTTTCAGGGGTCTTCTACGTTGGCGTGGTGATAGCGCGGCTTGCCGGTCTCTATCCGACGAACCAGACCCAGTGACTCTCGCGTTGCCTGGGTCGTATTTTATTCAGTTAGCACCTGCGACCAACTGCCAAGGCCGATTTTTGCATGTCACGAAGGGCCGCTCCTGATTGTGAATTCAACCGGTCGATGCGACAGATTGGGTTTGATCGTTCCCACGCGCAGCAAAGGAATGCCGCCAGGGACGCTCTGCGTTCCACTGACGACGCGTTAATTGAGCCGTGCGCGACGGTGATGCGGGGCGTCACAGGAAGCCCTGTGTGAAATTGGTTGCCTGCGTACATATCCATTGCTGCGGTAACGGCGGCTTATGGTTTCGCTTTTACAGCGACTCCCTTTTT